>CAZBDE010000055.1:0-14257 GCA_964490415.1 uncultured Pseudoxanthomonas sp.
ACAACCTGCCGCCCAGCGCCTGGCCTGCAGGCATCGCCGCCTACACCATCGTCTTTGCCGCCGGCCAGATTGTCGGGCCGACCTTCACCGGCTGGATCGCCGACGGCCCTGGCGGCCTGCTGCGCGGCCTGGCGGTGTCGGCTGCGCTGCTGGCCGTCGGGGCGTTGCTGGCGGCGTTGCAGCGGCCACTCTAGCCAGCCACGGTGCAGATCCGCTTCGCTGATCCACCCGTGGGCGCAGCCGTTCGTGATGCGGGTGGTGGACTTCGCGCGTAGCGCGCAGCCCTGAGCCAAAGCGCCCCTGTGGACCCTCTCCCCCGGGCGCAGCCGCTGCCCAGCACCGCCGCCGGCGGTTGTCTCGGGCCATTCCTGCCAGGGTCCGTGCTGCGCAGTTCCGCCCGCTCAGGGCATGCCACGGCTGCGCGCGGGCGATTTGCCGACTCCGTTCAGACGATTTTGCTTGCATGGATCCTGCGGAGTGATAAGCTAGTAATAAGTTACTTACTTGAGTGGAATGCACGATGACTGCACGCCCCAACCACCTGCCTGCCGACGAGCGGCGCACCGCCACCGTGGAAGCGGTGGTCGATCTGGCGGCCGAGCAAAACCCCAGTGAGATCACGACCACGGCCATCGCCGAACGCATGGGATTGACCCAAGGCGCGCTGTTCCGGCACTTCCCCAGCAAGGACGCGATCTTGCAGGCCGTGATGTCCTGGGTCGGCGAGCGGCTGCTCGGCAGGCTGGACCAAGCCGCCGCGGGCGTGGCCTCGCCGCTGGTCGCGCTGCAGGCGATCTACACGGCGCACATCGACTTCGTTGCCGAACACCCGGGCGTGCCGCGACTGATCTTCGGCGAACTGCAGCGGCCCGCCGAAACCCTGCCCAAGCGCATGGTGCAGACGCTGGTGCACAGCTATGGCCAGCGCATCCGCCGCCTGCTCGAAGCCGGCAAGGCGCAGGGCGAGCTGGCCGCCGATCTCGACGTGGACGCGGCCGCGGTGCTGTTCCTCGGCACCATCCAGGGCCTGGTGATGCAGTCGCTGCTGGCCGGCGAGGTGGCGCGCATCCGCCGCGACGCGCCCGGCGTCTTCGCCATCTACCGGCGCGGCATCGTGAGCACGCCATGAAGTTTCCCCACCTGCAACGCCGCACGCTGGCGCTGATCGCCGTGGTCGCGCCACTGCTGGCGCTGTTCGTCTACGTCGTCGTGCGCACGGGGCCGCTGGCAGCGGTGCCAGTAACGGCCACCACCGTGCGCGCCCAGGCGATCGCGCCCGCGCTGTCGGGCATCGGCACGGTGCAGGCACGCACCACGCACCGCATCGGCCCGACCTACGCCGGACGCATCAAACGGCTGGAGGTGCAGGTCGGCGATGCGGTCAAGGCCGGTCAGGTGCTGGGCGAGATGGATCCGGTGGACCTGGACCAGCGCATCGGCGCGCAGCAAGCCGCGATCAAGGGCAGCGAGGCCGCGCTGCGCCAAGCCCAGGCCAAGCAGGTGTTCGCGCAGACGCAGGCCGGGCGCTACGAGCAGTTGCTGCTCGTGCGCAGCGTCAGCGAAGAATCGCTCGCCACCCGGCAGCAGGAGCTGGCGGTGGCCGATGCCGCGCTGGCGGCCGCGCACGCGGACGCACTGCGCCTGCGTGCCGAACTGCAGGCGCTGCGCGCGCAGCGCGGCAACCTCGTGCTGGTGGCCCCGGCGGCCGGACTGGTCAGCGTGCGTGATGCCGACCCCGGCACCACCGTGGTGGCCGGCCAAGCGGTGGTGGAGATCATCGATCCTGCCGGCCTGTGGGTGGACACGCGCTTCGACCAGATCAGTGCCGGCGGCTTGGCCGCGGGTCTGCCGGCGCGCATCGTGCTGCGCTCGCGGCACGGCCACAGCCTGGTGGGCCACGTGCTGCGCATCGAGCCGCGTGCCGATGCGGTGACCGAAGAGCTGCTGGCCAAGATCGCCTTCCAGGTGCAGCCGTCACCGCTGCCGCCGGTGGGCGAACTGGCCGAATTGACGGTGCAACTGCCGACCCTGCCCGAAGCGCCGACGATTCCGAACGCGGCGCTGCGCACGCTGGCCGGCCAGCGCGGCGTGTGGCAGTTGGTGGACGGCGGTCTGCGCTTTGCTGCGCTCGAGCTCGGCCGCTCCGATCTCGATGGCAACGTGCAGGTGCGCCAAGGCCTGGCCGCGGGCGATCGGGTCGTCGTCTACAGCGCAACCACGCTCAGCGCGCGCAGCCGGGTGCAGGTCGTCGAGCGTCTGCCCTGAAGGCGGGTCATGATCAACTTGGCCGCGCGCGACATCCTGCATTCCTGGGGCAAGTTCGTCTTCACCGGCGTCGGCCTGGGGCTGCTGATCGGCGTCACGCTGACCATGGCCGGCGTGTATCGCGGCATGGTCGACGACGCCAAGGTGCTGCTCGATGCCAGCGGCGTCGAGTTGTGGGTGGTGCAAAAGGACACGCTGGGGCCCTATGCCGAGTCGTCCAGCATCCCCGACGACCTGTGGCGCAGCATCCGCACCCTGCCCGGCGTGGCGCAGGCGGCCAACGTCACCTACCTGACGATGCAGGTGCGCCAGGGCGAGCGCGACGTCAGGGCGATGGTCGTGGGCATCACGGCCGGCGGGCCCGGCGTGCCCGGCTGGCCGCCACAACTGGCCGCCGGGCGCCACATCACGCGCGGGCACTACGAGGCGGTGGCTGACGGCGCCACCGGCTTCAAGCTGGGCGACGTGCTGCAGATCCGCCGCAACCACTACACGGTGGTCGGCCTGACGCGGCGCATGGTGTCGTCCAGCGGCGACCCGATGGTGTTCATCGCGCTGAAGGACGCGCAGGAGGCGCAGTTCCTCAAGGACAACGACGCCATCCTGATGCAGCGCCGCCGCACCACGGCCAACCCGGCCTTCAACCGCCCTGGCGTGCCGGGCCTGCTCGATGCGGTGATCGCTTCGCAAACCGGCAACAGCAACGTCAACGCGGTGCTGGTGCGCATCCGCCCCGAATTCACGCCGGACGAGGTGGCCGAGCCGATCCGGCGCTGGCAGCGCCTGACCGTCTACGACCGCGCGCAGATGCAAGGCATCCTGCTGGGCAAGCTGATCGCCACCTCGGCCATGCAGATCGCCATGTTCCTGGTGATCCTGGCCGTCGTGTGCGCCGCCATCGTGGCCTTCATCATCTACACGCTGACGATGGACAAGATCCGCGAGATCGCCGTGCTCAAGCTGATCGGCACGCGCAACCGCACCATCGCGTCGATGATCCTGCAGCAGGCACTGGTGCTGGGCGTGATCGCCTTCGTCGTCGGCAAGGTCAGCGCCACCTTCGCCGCGCCGCTGTTCCCCAAGTACGTGCTGCTGGTGCCGGCGGACTCGATCGTGGGCTTCGCGGCCGTGCTGGCGATCTGCGTGCTGTCGAGCGTCGTCGCCATCCGCATGGCGCTCGCGGTGGACCCGGCCGAAGCGATCGGCTGAGCGGCGATGAGCGCGGCCGGCATCCGGATCGAGAAACTGAGCAAGCGCTTCGGCAGTGGCGATACCGCCGTGTTCGCGTTGAAGGACGTGACCATGCAGGTGGCGCCCGGCGAAGTGGTGGGCTTGATCGGCCCGTCCGGCTCGGGCAAGAGCACGCTGCTGAAGTGCCTGGGCGCGGTGATCGACCCGACATCCGGGCGCATGAGCCTGGGCGACCAGGTGATCTACGACGACGGCTGGAAGGTGCGCGACCTGCGCGCGCTGCGCCGCGACAAGATCGGCTTCGTCTTCCAGGCGCCCTACCTGATTCCATTTCTGGACGCCACCGACAACGTGGCGCTGCTGCCGATGCTGGCCGGCGTACCCGACGACCCGGCGCGCCGACGCGCGCTGGAACTGCTGACCGCGCTGGACGTGCAGCACCGCGCGCAAGCCATGCCGGCGCGCCTGTCCGGCGGCGAACAGCAGCGCGTGGCCATCGCCCGCGGTCTGGTCAACCGCCCGCCGGTGATCCTGGCCGACGAACCCACCGCGCCGCTGGACTCGGTGCGCGCGATGGCGGTGATGCGCATCCTCAACGACATGGCGCGGCGCTTCGAGACCGCCGTCATCGTCGTCACCCACGACGAAAAGATCACCCCGACCTTTAAGCGCATCTACCACATCCGCGACGGCGTGACCCAGGAGGAGGCCGGAGAGGGGCGAAGTCCGGACTGACCCGGTCCGCGACCCGCGGCCACCTTCACGGGCGAGTTGGGGAACACCGTGCACTCTTGCAGGAGCCTGTCAATGACAAACGTGGCAAACGCGCATCGCAGTGGCAGCTTCGGCGCCGGCGGCGCCAAGACGCGGCGCATCCCGCTGCGCCGGCTGGTCTGGCCGCTGCTCGTCGGGCTGCTGGCGGGCTGCGCCGTCGGTCCGGATTTCGAGCGGCCCGCACCGCCCGATGTGCCGGGCTACACGGCAGCGCCCTTGCCCGATCGAACGGCAGGCGCAGCCACCGCGCTGGGCCAGACGCAGCACTTCGACCCGGGGGCGCCGGTGGACGCGCATTGGTGGCGCAGCCTGGGCTCGGCAAGGCTCGATGCCTGGATCACGCAGGCCCTGCTGGCCAGCCCGACGCTGGCTGCGGCCGAGGCCACCTTGCGCCAGGCACGCGAGGTCTATGCGGCGCAGGCGGGGTCGTCGCTGTACCCGCGGGTCGATGCCGGTCTCAGCGCGCAGCGCCAACGCCTGAATCCCAACATGCTGGGCCAGAGTGGCGACGCGCGCGAGTTCAGCCTGTACTACGCCGGCATCGGCGTGCACTACCGGCTCGACCTGGCCGGCGGCAACCGGCGCGCGCTGGAGGCGCTGGCCGCCCGCGCCGACTACCGGCGCTACGAGCTCGAAGGTGCGCGACTGACGCTGGCGACGAACATCGCCACCAGCGCCATTGCCCGCGCCCGATTCGCCGGCCAGATCGCCGCCACGCAGGCCATGGTCGACGCCCAGGACGAGCAGCTGGCACTGACGCGGCAACGCCTGCGCCTGGGCCACGCTGCGCCGGACGACGTGTCGGCGCTGCAGGCGCAGGCCGAACGCACGCGTGCCGAGTTGCCGGCGCTGCGCAAGCAGCTCGAACAAAGCGAGCACCTGCTGGCCGTGCTGGCAGGGCAGGCGCCCGGCGCGGCGCGGGTGCCGGACTTCAGGCTGGACGAATTCGAACTGCCGGCGGCACTGCCGCTGGTGTTGCCGTCGGCGCTGGCGCGCCGACGCCCCGACATTCAGGCGGCCGAGGCGTTGCTGCATGCCGCCAACGCCGAGTACGGCGTTGCCGTGGCCAGGCTGTACCCGCAAGTCGATCTCAGCGCCAACCTCGGCTCGCAGGCGTTGACGGCGGGGCTGCTGTTCGGCGCCGGATCGGCCGTGTGGAATGTGCTGGGCCAGCTGACCCAGCCGCTGTTCGACCCCGGGCTGCCAGCCGCCAAACGGGCTTCGCTGGCCGCGCTCGATGCCGCGGCGGCAAACTACCAGGGTGTCGTGCTCGACGCGTTGCGCAACGTCGCCGATGCCTTGCGCGCGATCGACCACGATGCTCAGGCGCTGGTGGCCTGGGCCGCCGCAGACGCCGCGGCGCACGACTCGCTCGATTCGATCGAACGTCAATACGCCCTGGGCGCGGCCAACTACGTGCAACTGCTGATCGCCCGGCACCAGGCGCAGCAGAACCGAATCCAGCTGATTGCGGCCCAGGCGCAGCGGCTGGCCGCCAGCGCGGCGCTGTTCCAGGCCATGGGCGGCGGGTAGTTCGCCCAAGCACATCCGCGTCAACGCGGTGGCGCCGGCTTCCATCGAAACGCCGATCCTGGCCTGCGCATCGGCTGCCGCTCAAGCCGCAACTTGCGGCGCAGCGCCGAACCGTCCCAGCCCCACTTCGACCAGTGCGCCGTCACGGCGCAGCAGCCACAGTGCTTCCAGCCCGAAGCGCTGCGCCAGCGCCAGACCTTCGCCCGGCCCGGCCACCAGCAGCGCGGTGGCCCAGGCGTCGGCATCCATGGCGCTGCGCACGAGCACGCTGACCGAAGCCACGCCGTTGTGCACGGGCGCGCCGCGGCGGCCGTCCATGCTGTGCGCCAGCGGCGCAGCGCCCACCTGGATGAAACGGCGGTAGTCGCCCGAGGTGGCCACGGCCAGATCCTGCAGTTCGATCACGCCGTGCGCGGCGCGCCGCCCGGCCTGCGGGCTTTCCAGCGCCACGGCCCAGGGCTGGCCGTCGGCCTGGCTGCCCAGCGCGCGCAGTTCGCCGTCGAGCGCCGCCAGCGCGTGGCCGATGCCGTGGCGCTGCAGCACGGCCACCATGCGGTCCACCGCGTAGCCCTTGGCAATGCCGCACAGGTCGATCTGCAGCGGCGCGCGTTTGCGTGCGCGGCCGGCACCCAGATCCAGTTCCAGGCCTTGGTGCGCGGCGCAGCGCTCGGCTTTGCGCGCGTTGCGGATGGCTGCGGCATCGGGCGCATCGCGCAGCGCGCCAAAACCCCAGGCATCGACCAGATCGCCGACCGCGGCGTCGAAAGCCCCGGCGCTGAGGCGGCCGATCTGCAGCGCCCGCTCCAGCACCTGCAGCATCTGTTCGGGCAGGTCGACCCAGACATCGACGGCCGCGCGGTTCAGGCGCACCAAGTCGCTGTCGGGCTTCCAGGGCGACATCTGCGCATCCACCTGGTCTACCGCCGCCTGCAGCGCGGCGCGCAACGGCCGTGCGTCAGTGCCCGGCGCAGCGTCGCAACTGACCGCCCAGCGCGTGCCCATGGTCGGGCCGTGCAACTGCAACCGCTCACTGCCGGTCTGCGGGCCGGCAGCGGCGGCGCGCAGCGCATCAGAACAGGTCTTCGGCATAGCGCCCTTTCGCCTTCAGCTGCGGCACGCTCAAACGCAATGTGCCCAGGATGCCGTCCAGCGCTTCGGCCACGCCGTGCGCCATCGGGCGGCTGCCGCACACGCGCACGATGGCGCCTTGGCGCAGGAGATCGCGCACGTGCGCGGCGTCGCGGCGCAGTGCGTCCTGCACATAGCCACCGCCACCGGGCACGCGCGAGAACGCGGTGCGCACGCTGGCCAGGCGCTGCTCGTCCAGCCAGCGCCGGATGTCGGGCTCGAAGTAGTAGTCCAGCGCCGGATCGCGCCCGCCGTAGTACAGGTGCATGGGGGTGCGCTGGTCGTTGCGCCGGATGAAGCCGGCCAGCGGCGCCACGCCGGTGCCCGCGCCGATCAGCACCACCGGGCGTCGCCGACCCTCCAGCGCGAAACCGGGGTTGGGCCGGATGAAGGCCTGCGCCGTGTCGCCCGGGCGCAGGCCATGCAGGTGGGTCGAGCACAGACCGTCGGGCCAGCGGCGCACGCAGATTTCCAGGAAGCCGTCCTCGCTGCCCGAGGCCAGCGAGTAAAAGCGCGGCACGCTCGAGCCCGGCGGCACGATGGCCACCAGATCGCCCGCGGCAAAGCGCGCCAGGCCGTGGCCGCGCAGCCGCTCGCGCCAGCTCGGGCGCGGCCAGCCGAAGCGCAGGATGGCCGCGGGCCGGTCCGCCTGACCCGGGTAGTCCTGGCGTGACAGCAGCGTGAGGGTGGTGCTCGCCGGCAGGCGCGGCACATGGTTCAGCACGACGGCCTCGCCCAGCGCCTGCGCCAGTGCCTCGCCCCAGCGCGCGAACTGCTGGCTCGATTGCTGGTGGATGGTTTCGAGCGGCAGCAGCGTGGGCCAGCCCTTGGCGCGCAGCGCCTGCTCCAGCGCCTGGGCGAAGGCGCAAAAGGCCGGGTACTGCCGGTCGCCGAAGCCCAGCACGGTGACCGGCACGCCGCTCGCGGCCTGGGCCGCGATGCGCGCCAGCGCGTGGCGCGCATGCGCGGGCGCCTGGCCCTCGCCGTAGGTGGCGGCGAGCACGAACACTTGGCGTGTGGCGGCGGTGGTCTGGAACTGCTCCAGGCCGCGCGTGTGCACGCGGTGGCCGCATTGCAGCAGCGCGTCGTGCAACGTCTGGGCAAAGCCCCAGGTGCTGCCGCCTTCGCTGGCCACGAAGACCAGCACGTCGGCCTGCGCCAGGGCGCTGTTGCCGGTGATGCGCAGCGCCTGGCCGCGTGCGCGCCACCAGATCAACACGCCGGTGACCCAGAACAGCAGCACGCTCGCGCCCGCCAGACCCAGCACCACGGCCCAGGGCCAGGCGCCGTCGCCGGTGTGCAGCAGCAGTGCCCAGTCGACCAGCTGCTGCGCCGTCGTGGCGTCCTGCCAGGCCAGGGTCTGGCCGCTGTAACGGTCGATCCAGCCCTGACCGGCTTGGGTGCTCACGGTCCAGACGTCCTCGGGGTCGGTGGCCGCGGGGAAATTGAGTTTGCGCAAGTCCTGTACGGCAAGGTTCTGCAGCAGTGGCAGTTGCGCGCCGGACACGCTGGGCTGGCCGAGCACCACCGACACCACCTCGGGCTCGGGCCCGGCGTCGAGCGCCACCAGCCCCAGCGTGGTCGCGCTCATGTAAAGCGCGGTGAGCGAGCTCAGCGCCAGCACGGCGAGCACCACCCGGCCGACGAGCACATGCAGGCGCTGCAGCAGCGGGCCGCGCACCCGGGCGGCCAGTTGCCGCCAGCCGCCCATGCGCCGCAGCAGCAGCATCAGGCCCGACACCGAGATCAGCGCCAGCGCCAGCGCGATGCCCGCCGCGCCCCAGCGCCCGGCGTCACCCAGCAGCAAGGAGCGGTGCAGGTTCTTCACCCAGCGCGGCAGTTGCGAGGGGCGGTAGGCGGCGAGAGCGCGGCCGTCGTGCGGGTCCACATAAAACGCCTGCGCCTGCTCGCCGTCGAAACCATGGGCGACGAGGGCGCCCGAGGGCAGGCGGCGGATTTCCTCCACGCCCGGCATGGCGCGCTGCACCCGATCAGCCAGCGTGGCCAGCGGCAGCTCGGGCACATCGGCCGGGGCCTGCCAGGCCTGCTGTACCGGGTCGATCGCCAGCAGCGCGCCGCTGAGGCCCAGCAGCAGCGCCAGCGTGCCTGCGACCAGGCCCAGCCAGCGGTGCATGGCTTTCCAGCTCATGGGGCTCCTCAGGGCAGTTGGTACGTCAGGGTCTGGATGTACTGCTTGCCCGCCTGGGGTTTGCCGGCGTTTTGTGTCGTCAGCGGCACGCGGATCTCGGACGGGCTGTCACGCATGTCTTCGACGGCGGCGTCGACGCGGATTTCGTAGCCGGCGTCGATCAGCGCGTCGGCCAGATCGGCCGTCACCTTGAGCGTGCGCCCGGCGCCCACGCTGGCGCCGGTGACGCCATTCAGGCGCTTGGCGTCGCGCGCCGACAGGCGGTTCCAGTCGGCCAGGTTCTTGTAGTACTTGGCCTTGCCGCCGGCCACCCACAGCGTGCCGGCATAGGCACCCTTGGCGTCGGTCAGGTACACGGCCAGGTAGGCGCCGTAGCCGCCGTAGTTCTTCAGCTGGGTGGTCAGCGTCACCGGGCGGGCTTGCGCCACGGCAGGCAAGGCCAGCACGCAGGCGGCGGCCACGGTGGTCATGAGGGGTTTGGACATGGGGTTTCTCCTTTACTCGATCTGCCCGCGCGGCGCGCTGCCGGGGGTGAACAACGGTGCGGGCGCGGCGCCGTCCGGGCGCACAGGCGCTGCGCCCGCCGCGGCGGGATCGCGCTCGTGGCCGCGCTGCCGGTCGCGGTCGCGGTCCTTGTGCTTGATCTTCAGCACCTTCAGCGTCTGCGGGTCGAGCCTGGCCTTGAAGGCGCGACCCTGCGCATCGGTGCCGCGGATTTCATAGCAGCCGTCGTCGATCTTCAGCCGCTGCACTTGCCAGCCCTGGGCTGCGGCCATCCGGCGCACGGCGTCGCGCGATTGCCACTGCTGCACCGGCACGCCGCAGTCGTCATCGGCCAGGCTGGGCCAGGCGGCCAGTCCCAGCGCCAGCGCCAGCAGACCGCGGCGCAGCAAGGGGGTGGACTTCATGGCGGGGCTCTCCTTGGCAACCCAGCGGCGCAGGGCAGCGCGGTGCAGGCGGTGGGCCGCCGACCCCGGGTAGGGTTCGCGGCCCGCACCAGCGCCGTGGGCTGGCAGTGGCTCAATGGCGCGTGTAGCTGCGCGTGCGTTCCACGGCGCCGCTATGGGCGTTGACGTAGAGCTTGACGCGCTCGCCCTGGGCGTTGCGCGCCTTGACTTCGTAGCGGCCGCTGTCCCATTCGATCTCACGCACGTCGTGGTAGCCCGCGGCTTCGACGCGGTCGTAGATGTCGCGGATGGTCAGCGGCGACGTTGCCGGGGTGGTGGCTTGCGCAGGCTGGGCCGACGTGTCGGTTTGTGCCTGCGCCAGGCCCAGTGCGAGGGCGGAGCCTGCGGCAAGGGCGATGAGCGTGTGGCGTGCGTTGCGGGAGAACTCGTTCATGACAAAACTCCTTCAAAGGTTGCGAGGGCCATCGAGCCGGGCTGTCGTCCAGCCCTGGCGCCCATTGTCAAAACGCCGCCCTGAACGCAGGCTGAAGGCGGTGTTCATCTGCCATTCATCGCCGCACGGCTATAAAACGGCCCATGACCGCGCGCCGCAGCCTGTCCGTCCGACGCCTGGCATGGCTGGGTGTGCTGGCTTGCGCCTTGGCGCGCCCGGGCTGGGCACACGAGCATGGCGACCACGACCGCGCCCGCCAGGCGCTGGAGCAGGGCAAGGTGTTGCCGTTGCGCACGGTGCTCGACACGATCGAGCGCGCGTACCAGGGCCAGGTGCTCAAGATCGAGTTCGAGCAGGATGACGGCCGCTTCATCTACGAGATCCGCCTGCTGCAGCGCGACGGGCGCATGGCCAAGCTCAAGGTGGACGCGGTCGACGGCCGCGTGCTGCAAATCAAACGCAAGGAGCCTTGATGCGCATCCTGGTCGTCGAAGACGAACCCACCTTGCGTGCCCAGCTGGCGCAGGCCATCGCCGCCGCCGGCCACACGGTGCAGACGGCCAGCGACGGCCAGGAGGCACACTACCTGGGCGAGGTGGAAGACTTCGACGCCGTGGTGCTGGACCTGGGCCTGCCCGTGCTCGACGGCCTTTCGGTGCTGCGCCGCTGGCGCGCGGCGCGACGCCGCATGCCGGTGCTCATCCTCACGGCACGTGGCGCCTGGCATGAGAAGGTGGCTGGCATGGACGCAGGCGCCGACGACTACCTGGCCAAGCCCTTTCACATGGAAGAGCTGCTCGCACGCCTGCGCGCCCTGTTGCGCCGCCTGGGCGAGCACGCCAGCGCGCAGTGGCAATGCGGTCCCATCCTGCTCGACACGCGAGCGGCGCGCGTGCTGGTCGACGGCCAGCCCTTGCTGCTGACCAGCCATGAATTCAAGCTGCTGTCACTGCTCATGCAGCGCAAGGACGAGGTGCTCTCGCGCACCGAGCTGGCCGAGCACATCTACGCGCACGACAGCGAGCGCGACTCCAACACCATCGAGGTCTTCGTCGGCCGCCTGCGCAAGAAGCTTCCACCGGGCAGCATAGAAACCGTGCGCGGCCTGGGCTACCGGCTGATCGAAGCCGCCAGCGCCGCATGAAGCGCGGCTCGCTGCGCCTGCGCCTGTTGGCGGGCACGCTGACCTGGATGCTGCTTTCGATCGCCCTGGCCGGCTGGGGCCTGCGCGCACTGTTCCAGGAGCACATCACGCAGCAACTGGAAGCGCAGTTGGTGACACAGCTCGACCACCTGAGCGCCGCGGTTGACTGGGGCAGCGACGGGCGCGTGCAGGTGGCTGCGATGGCGGCCGACCCGCGTTGGAGCCAGCCGCTGGCGGGCCTGTACTGGCAGATCGACCGCCTGGGAGCGCAGCCCCAGACCGCTGTGGAGCGCTCGCGATCACTTTGGGATCAGGCCTTGCAACTGCCGGCTGCGCCCGCTGCCTATCCGCTCCAGGGTCATAGCGTGCTGGGGCTGCACGACGTCCAGGGCCACCCACTGCTGGCCGTGGCGCGCACCTTGCAACTGCCCGACGACGCTGCACCGCCGCTGCGCCTGGTCGTGGCCGGCGACAAGGCCCTGCTGGCCGAACCCCTGCAGCGCTTTACGCACCTCTTGCTCATCGCCTTGCTCATGCTGGCCGCCGGGCTGGCCCTGGCCGTGGCGCTGCAGCTCCAACTGGCCTTGCGCCCGCTCAAGGTGTTGCACCGGCGCCTGGGCGCGGTGCGCAGCGGCACTGCCGTCCAGCTGACGGGCAGCTTCCCGCAGGAGTTGCAGCCGCTGGTGGGCGAGTTCAACCATGTGCTGAGCGAGAACGCAGCGATGGTGCAGCGCGCCCGCACCCAGGCAGGCAACCTGGCGCACGCGGTGCACACCCCGCTGTCCATCCTGGCCAATGCTGCCGCGCCGGACGACAGCGCCCTGGCGCAACTGGTGCGCGAACAGGTGGCCGCGGCGAGTCGCCAGGTGGACTGGCACCTGGCGCGCGCGCGCGCCGCCGCCGCCGTGCGCGCGACGGGCATTGGCACTGCGGTGCTGGAGCCCTTGCAGGCGCTGCTTCGCACCATGGCGCGGCTGAACGGCGGGCGTGACCTGTCGTTCGAGCTCGCACCCCATGCGCGCCGGCTGGCTGGGGAACCGACGCCGGAAACGGCCCAGGCGTTGACCTTTCGCGGTGAGGCGGAAGACCTGTACGAGATGCTGGGCAACCTGATCGACAACGCCGGCAAATGGGCGCGTTCGCAGGTACAGGTCGATGTGCAGCGCGAGGGCGGCCAACTGTGCTTCACCATCGACGACGACGGCCCCGGCATCCCCGCGCAGCAGCGCGCACGCATGTTCGAGCGCGGCGTGCAACTCGATGAACAGCGCCCCGGTGCCGGCCTGGGGCTGGACATCGTGCGTACGCTGGCCCACACCTATGGCGGCAGCGTGCGGGCGACGGACTCGCCCCTGGGCGGGGCGCGTTTGCAGCTGTACCTGCCAGCGGCCGATTGAGCGCTGGAGCGCGTCAGCTTTGGCGCAGGAAGATCGTGAAGCGCTCGAGCTCTTCATCCAGCGCCACGCGGAAGGCAGCATCGCGCGGCGTGCGGCCAGTGACGTAGCCGAGCCGGGCGTCGAGCTTGCCGTCGCGCCAGGCCAGGTTGCCCCAGCCGATGACCTGCCCGCGCCACAGCAGCGGCAGCGCGTAGTGGCCGAGCTTGCGTTTGGCCGCCGGCGTGTAGGCCTCGAAGCGGTAGTCCCAGCCCCAGAACAGCGCGAAGCGGCGCCGGTCCCAGACGATCGGATCGAAGGGCGCGAGCAGGCGCAGGGTGTCGTCGTCGAGCGCGTGGCGCTTCGAGCGCGGGTTCTCGCTGTCGGGCCACAGCCAGTCGACGCCGTCGATGCGTGCCGACGGATGGCGCGCCTTGGCACGCGCCAGCGCCGCGCCCCGATCGCCGCGCCACTGCGGCACGCCGCCGCGGCACAGGTGGCTGAGCAACTGGCCCAGCGTGGCCGCAGGCAGCGGCGCATAGGTGGCGATCACCCGGTCGACCAGCGTGTCGTGGCGCTCGCGCGCTGTCGCCGCGTCAATAAGCGCTGGTACGGGCTCGCGCGCCGCGTAGACGCGCACGCCGGCGTCGCGCCGCGCGATGCGCAGCAGCCCGCGGTAGTGCATGGCGTCGAGCAGCTCGGTCGATGCGCGCCCCGAGCCGCCGAACCAGTTGCGCACGCGGCCGTGCGCGAAGTGCGCGTCGACCTCGGCCGGATGCACGCTGCCGCGCTCGCGCACGAACTGCAGCACCGCCTGCGCCTGCGCCTGGCGCTGCTGCGGCCAGGCCTGCAGCGCCTGCCGCGGATGCATCAGCGCCGCGGTGGCGCGCGGCAGGAAGCCGTAGTTGACGAAGAAGTCCTCCTCCACCGCCAGCCGCGGGTAGCGTCGCTCCAGCTCGCCGGCGCGGTAGTCGCGCGCGCGGTGGCGCAGGATCAGGTCCTGGGCACGTGCCGGCGCGCGCAGCGGGTCGGCCTGCACGAAGCCCAGGCGGCCGATGGCTGCCGGCAGCGTGGTCGACGGGAAAAGCGTGCGCGCCAGCGCGTGGCGGCGCAGATCGTCGAGCGTGACGGACATGCCGGGCCTCGGGGCTACGGCATGTCCGCCGTGCTTACAGGCCGGCAGCGGAGCGCAGCGCCGCTGCCTTGTCGGTCCGTTCCCAGCTGAACTCGGGCTCGGCGCGGCCGAAGTGGCCGTAGGCGGCGGTCTTCTCGTAGATCGGACGCAGCAGGTCCAGCATCTGGATGATGCCCTTCGGGCGCAGGTCGAAGTGCTCGGCCACCAGCGCCGACAGCTTTTCG
>CAZBDE010000056.1:0-14230 GCA_964490415.1 uncultured Pseudoxanthomonas sp.
CAGCACCGCCACCTGCAGCGCCGTGCCCGCCACGAACAGCAGGGGCAGCCACAGCGCCAGGCGCAGCCAGCGGCGCCGTCGGCGCGGGGAAGGCGGAGCGGAATCCAAGGCATCCATCCATCGGCACCGGCGGACGCCGGGGATGCCGCGGATGGTAGCGGCTGGCGGCGGCCATGCGCTCGGCACGCCGGGCCGGCGGCGGCGCGCCTCTGCTTGCAAATCCACCCGTGCGCCCGCATACCGGGGCCATGAACACCCCCGCCCCCGCCCCCACTCCCGACTCCGACGCCGGATCGCCGCCCGCCGGCGACAGCCGCAGCCGCTTCCTGCTCCCCCGCGCAGGCGTGCGCGGCATCCACGTGCGCCTGGACCAGAGCTGGCGCGAACTGCTGTCGCACGCGGCCCATCCGCCCGGCGCCCGCGCCCTGCTCGGCGAGGCCCTGGCCGCGGCCACCCTGTTCACCGGGCACACCAAGGTCGACGGCCGCCTCTCGGTGCAGCTGCGCGCCTCCGGCCCGCTGCGCTCGCTGTTCGCCGAATGCACCGCGGCCGGCACGGTGCGCGGCATCGTCCAGCTCGACGAAGGCGTCGACGCGCCGCGCCAGCCTTCGCAGCTGGGGGACGACGCGCTGCTCGCGGTCACCATCGAGAATCCCGGCCTGGACCCGCGCGAACCGCAGCGTTACCAGAGCCTGGTCGAACTGACCGCCAGCGCGTCGCTGGCCGAGGCCTTCGAGGACTACTTCCGCCAGTCCGAGCAGTTGCCCACGCGCCTGCTGCTGGCCAGCGACGCCGGGGGCGCCGCCGGCCTGATGCTGCAGAAGCTGCCCGGCGACGAGGGCGACGTCGATGGCTGGCACCGCGCCGGCGCGCTGTTCGACACGCTGGGCGAACAGGAACTGCTGGACACTCCGCCGCGGACCCTGGTGCACCGCCTGTTCCACGAGGAAGAGCCGGTGCTGCTGGAGGAAAAGCCGCTGGCATTCGGCTGTTCGTGCTCGGCCGAACGGGTCGAGGCGATGCTGCTCGGGCTGGGCGAACAGGAGGTCCGGGCCGCCGCCGGGGAGACCGGCGCGGTCGATGTGCGCTGCGAATTCTGCGGCCGGGAATATCACTTCCCTTTGCCCGGAATCGGCGTATTGTTCGGGCAACCGGCGGCGAATTCGCCCGCGCCGGATCGCGTGCAGTAACCGTTTCACGCGCAACAGGTCCAGGCTGTTCCGGGGAGGGATTCGGCTTGTTAACCATTCGTAAATCCCATACGATGCAGTTCCCGGGCGCACGGGAACTGCCGTGCCGTCGCCGGGTCTGAGACAACGCCCATGACACTCCGCCGCCTGCCATTGCTGGCCGTCCTCCTGACCGCGCTCACCGCGGCCACGGGCGTGCATGCGCAATCGCGTGGTGCGGCCGGCGCGCAGAACCAGACCGTGCTGCCGGTGTGGAACAAGGGCAGCGGCAAGGTCGAGGCCGTGCTCCTGCTCGAGCCCACCGGCGAAGCCGGCCCGGGCGCACGCTGGCGTTTCGGCAACAACTCCCTGGACGCCGCGTTCGGCCTCGGCGCCGGCGACTCGCTGGGGCTGCTGTGCAGCGGCACCGGCGGCGCCAACATCAGCAGCCTGGCCAGCCACTGCCTGCTGGCCAACCTCGGCGGCGACACGCGCGATGTGAACGCGGCCCGCCGGCTGTCGGCCACCACCGCGATCGGCCGCCAGGGCAACCGTTTCGGCCTGACCGTCGGCGCCACCCAGAACGCGGGCCTGCCGGCCTGGCTGGGCGCCGACGGTGGCACGCTCGCCCACGCCGACCAGGTCGAACAGAACGACCTGCAGGTGTTCGGCCACAAGAGCCTGGGCACCGAGGCCTACGTTTCCATCGCCGGCACCTATGCGAGGGCGCGCCTGGTTCCGCTGGCCGATGCCTCGCCGGCCCTGGCCGACCGCTGGGACAGCAAGAGCCTGAGCGTCGGCGGTGGCTATGGCGCCTTCAGCGCCAACATCGTCGGCCGCGTGGTCGATGTGCCGGGCCAGCCCGACGGCAAGTGGGAAGGCCTGGGCCTGGGCCTGACCTGGCGCACCCCGTGGAGCGGCCAGCTCACCGTAGGCGCCGAGAACGTGATCACCCGGGGCAAGAACCCCTTCTCCCCGTCCGTCGACGGCGCCGACGAGGGCACCGTGCCCTACGTCCGCTACGAGCAGGGTCTCTGACGCCCTGACGTCCACCCTGGGGTATTCCCTGCGGTTCCCATGCGTTTCCCTCTCCAACTCCTTGGACCGCAATGGATCCAGGGGCTCCGTACTGACGCCCTGGGGCCGTACTACAGCATGAGCGTGACGTTCGACTTCTGATCGATTCCGATCGATGCGGTACCTGGGGAGGCGGGCTTCGGCCCGCCTCTTTTCCGGTTCTTCACCCGAGTCCGGTCACCGCGCGCGCCAGCGCGGCATGCGGCGCCCGCCTACTGGCGCAGCGCCTCGATCGGATCCAGCTGCGAGGCCTTGCGCGCCGGGTAGTAGCCGAAGAACAGGCCGGTGGCGACCGAGAACGCCGCGGCGAGGGTGACGACCTGGGTGTTGAGCGCCACCGGCAGGTCGCTGAAGCGCCCGACCAGCAGCGCGCCGACCACGCCGATCGCGATGCCGATCACGCCGCCGATCAGCGAGATCAGCATGGCCTCGGCCAGGAACTGGCGGCGCACGTCGGAGGGGCCTGCGCCCACGGCCAGGCGCAGGCCGATCTCCTTGATCCGTTCGGTCACCGAGACCAGCATGATGTTCATGATGCCGATGCCACCGATCACCAGGCAGATGGTGGCCACCGCGCCGAGCAGCTTGGACATCAGGTTGGTGGTGGCGGTGCGGGTGGCGACGATCTCGCTGATGTTGCGCACGTTGAAATCGTCGGCGTCGCCGGGGCCGATGCGGTGGCGCTGGCGCAGCAGGGACTCGACCTCGCCCTGCACGTAGTCCAGGTCGCGCGCGCTGGTCACGGTCAGCGCGATCTGCATCACCGCGCCGGCCGGCAGGCCCATCGCCCCCATCAGGCGGCGGCGGCCGGTCTCCAGCGGGACCATGACCACGTCGTCCTGGTCCTGGCCGAAACCGCCCTGCCCCTTCGGCGCCAGCGTACCGGCCACGGTGAACGGCACCCGGCCCAGGCGGATGGTCTGGCCGATGCCGCTGTCCTCGCCGAACAGGGTCTTGCGCACCGTCTCGCCCAGGATCACCACCTTGCCGGCCCCGGTGTAGTCGCCGGGGTTGAAGCCCTCACCATTGGCGATGTTCCAGCCGTTGATCGCGAAGAAATCCGGCTGCACGCCCTGCCAGCTGGTGGAGGCGTTGTTCTCGGCGAACACCACCTGGGTGCTGCCGCGGAGCATGCCGGCGACGTACTGCACTTCCGGGATCTGTTCGCGGATGGCTTCGGCATCGCCTTCGTTGAGGGTGAAGAAGCTGCTCGCGCTCTGTCGTGCGCCACCGCCGCCCGGTCCGCGGCCGGCGCCGGGGCTGATGTCCAGCCGCTGCGAGCCCAGGCCGGAGACCAGCTTGTCGATCTCCTGCTGGGTGCCCTGCCCGACCGAGACCATGACGATCACCGCGGCAATACCGATGATCACGCCCAGCGAGGTCAGCGCGCTGCGCATCCAGTTGCCGCGCAGGGCGAACACCGCGGTACGGATGATGTCGGAGAACTTCATGCGGCTTCCCCCTGGCGGGCCTGCTCGGTCAGCACGCCGTCGTGCATCTCCACGGTGCGGTCGGCATGCGCGGCGACATGCGCATCGTGGGTGATCAGGATCACCGTGTGGCCCTCGTCGCACAGGCGCTTGAACAGGGCCAGGATCTCCTCGCCGGTGCGGCTGTCGAGCGCGCCGGTGGGCTCGTCGGCGAGCAGGATCGGCGGGTTGTTGATCATCGCCCGCGCGATCGCCACGCGCTGCTGCTGGCCGCCTGACAGTTCATTGGGCCGGTGCGCGGTGCGCTCGCCCAGTCCGACCGCGGCCAGCGCCTGGCGCGCGCGCTCGAGGCGTTCGACTGGCGACACCCGCGCATAGCCCAGCGGCATGGCCACGTTCTCCAGCGCGCTCAGCCGCGGCAGCAGGTGGAAGCCCTGGAACACGAAGCCGATCCTGTGCAGGCGCAGGTCGGCCAGGTCTTCGGCGTCGAGCTTCGACACGTCCTCGCCGGCGCAGCGGTAGGTGCCGGTGGTGGGCTTGTCCAGGCAACCGATCATGTTCATCAGCGTGGACTTGCCCGAGCCGGACGGCCCCATGATCGCCAGGAACTCGCCCGGTTCCACCCTCAGGTCCACGTCCTTGAGGGCGCGGACCTCGGCCTCGGTGCCGGCGTTGTAGACCTTGCCCATCCCGTGGATCTCGATCACCGGGACCGGTGTCGCCGGCGTGGGCGCGGCATCGGCGCGCGCGTTCATTCGCGCGCCCGCTCGCCGGTGATGACCAGGTCGCCTTCCGCGATGCCGCCGCCGGAAATCTCGGTGGTGCTGCCGTCGCTGGCCCCGACCCGCACCATCACCGGTTGCGCCTTGCCGTCCACCAGCCTGTACAGGGTGGTGCGCCTGGCGTTGACCAGGCTGGACAGGGCCGTGTCCCACTGCTTCCTCTGCGCATCGTCGAGGCCGTCGCGGAAGGGGGCGAAGTCTTCCTTCATGCGCGCGGCCATGCGCTGGCGGATCTGCGCTTCCATGCCGGCGTTGTTGCCGCCGGCCATCACCATCATGCCCGGCGGGCCGAAGCCGCCCCCTTGCGCGGCGGTCGTGCGGCGCGCCTCCTGGCGCTCGCGGATCGCGGCGATGGCCTGGTCGAACTTCGCCTGCTGCGCGGGGTCGAGCCCGAGCGTGGCGGCGACGCGGGCCAGGTCGTCGGACAGGCCTCCGCCGGCGGGCGACGCGGACGGTGCAGCGGCCTGGCGCTGCGGCGCGCCCATGCCGCCGGCCGGCACGCCGGTGGACGGCTTGAAGCGCAGCGCGGCGTTGGACACCTTGAGGATGTCGTCGCGACGGCTCACCTCGATCTCGGCGTTGACGGTCAGGCCCGGCAGCAGGGTGCCGTCGGTGTTGTCGACGTTGACCACCACCGGATAGGTCACGACGTTGTTCGTGGTCGTGGCCGACAGCCGGACCTGCTGCACCTCGCCGCGGAACTGGCGGTCGGGGAAGGCGTCGGCGGTGAAGGTCACGGCCTGGCCGGCCTGGACCTGGCCGATGTCGGCCTCGTCCACGGTCAGCTCGATCTTCATCTTCGACAGGTCCTCGGCGATGGTGAACAGCTCCGGGGCCTGCAGGCTGGCGGCCACGGTCTGGCCGGGCTCGATGCTGCGGGTCAGGACCACGCCGTCGACCGGCGAGCGGATCACGGTACGGTCCAGGTTGACCCGGGTGGTCTGGGTGGCGGCGGTCTGCTGCGCGATCTGGGCGCGGGCCGCGGTGACCTGGGCATTGGCCTGGTCCAGCGCGGCGCGGGCCAGATCGACGTCGCCGCGCGCCACCAGCTGGCTGCGCACGAGTTCCGCCTTGCGCTGGTAGTCCAGTTCGGCGTTGCGCTGGGCGGCCACGGCCTGGTTGAGGTTGGCCCTGGCGCTGGCGACCTGGGCGTTGCCCTGCTCGATCTGGGTCTCGTAGGTCTTCGGGTCGATCCGGGCCAGGATCTGCCCTTGCTTGACCTCGTCGTTGAAGTCGGCGAGCACCTCCAGCACCTGGCCGGAGATCTGGCTGCCCACGGTGACCGTGGAGATGGCGCTGAGCGTGCCGGTGGAGGAGATCGCCACGCGGATGCCGCCCCGTTCCACCGCCGTGGTGCGGAACGCCCCTTCGTCGCCCGCCGCGCGGTGCTGCTGCCAGTACCAGACGCCACCCCCGAGCAGGGCCAGGACGACGATGGCCACCGCGATGCGCGGCAGCAGGGGGCGGAGGCGGGAAGTCCTGGAACGGGGCGAAAGGCTCATGCACGCGTCTTTTGCGGGGAGGCAGCCACTCTAACGCGCGGTGTGGCGCCCGGTTGACAGCGCGTGCCGGCGGATCGCGCCGTGCGCGGCGCTCAGGGCGCGGCGCCCCCGGGCTGCGGGGCGAAGCGCACGCTGGCCACGGTGCCGGCGTCCAGGGTGCTGTCCAGCAGCACCGACCAGCCGAAGCGTTCGCACAGCCGCGAGACGATCGACAGTCCCAGCCCGGTACCGATGGGCCGCTCCGGTGCGGCGCGGTAGAACGGCTCGAAGGCGCGGGCCAGCGCATCCGGCGCCATGCCGATGCCGGTGTCGCTCACCACCACCCGGTCGCTCTCGATGGTCACTTCCACCGTGCCACGGTCGGTGTAGCTGCAGGCGTTGCGCAGCAGGTTGCCGACCACTACGTGCAGCACCCGCGGCGGCGCGTACAGCTTCGGAGTGGCGTTGCAATGCACCTCCAGCAGCACCGGCTTGTCGCCGAGCAGGGCGCGGGCGCTGTCGGCCTCCTCGTTGACCACCTCGCACACGTCGAACCATTCGCTCTGCGGGGCGATGTCCGACTCGCGGGCCAGGATCAGGAAGGCGTCGATCACCGCCTCCATGTCGCGCCCGGAACGCTGGATGCGCTGCAGGCTGCGGACCACCCGCGGCGGCACGGCCGGTTCGTCCAGGGCCATGTCGCTGGCCACCCGGATGACGGTCAGCGGCGTGCGCAGCTCGTGGCTGGCGTCGCGGGTGAAGTTGCGCTCGCGCTCGATCTGCGCCTCCACGCGGCCGCCCAGCGCATGCAGCGCGCGCGCCAGTTGCCGTGCCTCGCCTTCCATGTCGGCGGGCAGCCGCTCCGGGGCCAGCGCGGCCACGTCGGGATGGCGCGGATCCCAGCGCGACACCTGCCGCGCCAGCCAGGCCACCGGCGAGACCATGCGCTTGGAGGCCTTGTAGGTGAGCCAGGTCACGCCGTAGATCACGAACAGGGCCAGCACCGCCGGCAGCACCGCGAACCACAGCGCCACCCGCGTGGCCTGCTCGCGCAGGTAGGCCAGGTAGAGCGTGCCGGCTTCGCGCTGGTCGACCCAGACCAGCTGGCCTTCTTCCTTCAGCTCATGGAAGCCGGGCGTCAGCGGCCGCAGGTTCGGCGGCAGCGAGAGGTTGGAATAGCCGGTCTCGACCAGGTAGCCGCGCAGGGTGAAGGTGTTCGGCGGCGGCTGCGTCGGCGACGCCTCGTACAGCTGCCAGTAGTGCGCGGCCTCGTCCTTGAGCGTGACCTGGATGAAGCTGTACTTGAACAGCGTGGCGACCACGTAGAAGGCCACCAGGATCGCCAGGCTCGCCATCACCATCTGCACGATGAAGGCGATCCGGATCTTCCTGGGCAATCCATGTGGCATCGGGGCGCGTCGGGTTCTGGGCGGCGCAGTATGGACCGGCGCGGATCGATCCGGCGTTGGTGCGGGTGCCGCCGCTGCCGCGGCCCCGGCCCGCGGCCCTGGCGCCCCCCTGCCCAAGGTCCGGGATCAGTTCGCGGCGACCGGCTGGGCGATGTCGGCCACCCGGTAGCCGGCGCTCTGCACCGTATGCAGCAGCGGCCGCTCGAACGGCTTGTCGATCACCTTGCGCAGGTTGTACAGGTGGCTGCGCAGGGTGTCCGAGTCGGGCAGGCTGTTGCCCCAGATCTCGCGCTCGATCTCCTGGCGGCTGACCACGCGCGGCGATTCGCGCATGAGGATGGTCAGCAGCTTCAGGCCGATCGGCGAGAGCTGCAGTTCGGCATCGCCACGGGTCACGCGCATGCTCACCGGGTCGAGCACCAGGTCGGCCACGGTCAGCACCTCCGAGCCCACCTGGCGGCGCTCGCGGCGGATCAGGGCGCGCAGGCGCGCTTCCAGTTCCTGGATCGCGAACGGCTTGGTCAGGTAGTCGTCGGCGCCGTGGCTCAGGCCGGTGAGCTTGTCGTCCAGGGTGTCGCGCGCGGTCAGCATCAGCACCGGGGTGGACTTGCGCGCGTCGCTGCGCAGGCGGCGGCAGACTTCGATCCCATCCAGGCGCGGCAGCATCAGGTCGAGCACGACGGCGTCGTAGCTGTTCTCGGCGGCCAGGCGGTAACCGTCCAGGCCGTCGGCGGCGTAGTCGACCTCGAAGCCGCGGCTCTCCAGATACTCGCCGATCATCTCGGAGATGTTGCGGTTGTCCTCGACGACCAGCACCAGCCCCGAGGTCTCTTTGCCCTGACGCATGTTTCCCGCTCCGCGTTTTCAGTTTTGTGAACCCTGCCCGAGCCCCGGTCGATAACGCGTGAAGGCCCCCGCTGTTTGTCGCTGTTGTAGGAGCTCCCTTCAGGGGCGACCCGACAAGGCCTGAAGGCCCCGCGGTTCAACGCGGACTCCCCCGGAACGGTGGCGTTGAACGCGGCTGCGCCCAAGGGCCTCGGGTCGCCCCTGAAGGGGGCTCCTACAACAACAGCGGTTCCAGGACGGGCCAGACGTTGTCGAGCAGGCGCGGCTGCGCCTTGGCGGTGGGGTGCAGGCCGTCGCCCTGCATCAGGCCGGGCTGCAGGGCCACGCCTTCCAGGAAGAACGGAACCAGGCCGGCGTCGTGCGCGGCCGCCAGGTCGACATAGGTGCGGCGCAGGCGCTCGCGGTAGGCCGGGCCGTAGTTGGGCGGGACATCGATGCCGAGCAGGACCACCCGCGCGCCGGCGGCCTTGGCCAGCCCGATCATCCGCTCCAGGTTGCCGCGCAGCTGCGCCGGCGTCAGGCCACGCAGCGCGTCGTTGCCGCCCAGCTCGATCACCAGCACCGAGGGCCGGTGCTTCTGCAGCAGCGCGGGCAACCGCGCCAGCGCCCCGGCGGTGGTCTCGCCGCTGATGCTGGCGTTGACCACCTGCGGCGGCGTGGCGATCTCCTTCGCCATGCGCCGCTCCAGCAGGCTGACCCAGCCCGAGCCTGCGGGTATGTTGTGTTCGGCGCTCAGGCTGTCGCCCAGCACCAGCACCGGTCCGCCCGGACCTTTGGCACAGGCCAGCGCCGGCGCCAGCAGCGACGCTGCCAGCAGCAGCCAGCACGCCCACCACCGCTTCATCGATCCCTGTCGCGCCATCCGCATCCGGAGCCTCCCATCGATACCCTGTCCTCCCCCGCCACCAGCATAGCCACCACCCCGGCGGCGATCGCGGTCCGCGACGTCGGCAAGAGCGTCGCCGGACCGGAGGGCGAAGTCCGGATTCTCGACGGCGTGGACTTGACCGTGGATGAAGGCGACAGCGTCGCGATAGTGGGGGCCTCCGGTTCGGGCAAGACCACCCTGCTCGGCCTGCTCGCCGGGCTGGACCTGCCCACCCGCGGCACGATCGAACTGGCCGGGCAGCGCCTGGACGCGCTGGACGAGGAATCGCGCGCCACGCTGCGCGCGCGCGAGGTCGGCTTCGTGTTCCAGAGCTTCCACCTGCTGCCCTCGCTCACCGCCGAGGAAAACGTGGCCCTGCCGCTGGAGCTGGCCGGGCGCGAGGACCCGGCGCGGGTGCGCGAGGCGCTGCACGCGGTGGGCCTGGAACCGCGGCGCCGGCACTACCCGCGGCAGCTGTCCGGCGGCGAGCAGCAGCGCGTGGCCCTGGCCCGCGCCTTCGTCGGCCGGCCACGGATCCTGTTCGCCGACGAACCCACCGGCAACCTCGACCAGGCCACCGGCCAGCACGTCAGCGAACTGCTGTTCGAGCTGAACCACCGCAGCGGCACCACCCTGGTACTGGTGACCCACGACCTGTCGCTGGCGCGGCGCTGCCGGCACGTGTACCGGCTCGACGGCGGGCGCCTGCACGCGATGCCGGCGCAGGCCGCGGCCGGGAACGGCGCATGAACCCGCTGCGCCACGCGGCGCGCTCGCTGCGCCGCGAATTCCTCGCCGGCGACCTGCTGACGGTGTTCGCCGCGCTGGTGCTGGGGGTGGCGGCGATGACCGCGGTCGGCACCCTGGTCGACCGGGTGATGCTGGCGCTGTCCTCCAGCGCGGCCGAAGTGGTCGGCGGCGACCTGGGCGTGCGCGGCCGCGAGGATCCACCGGCGGAGTTCGCCGAAGAAGCCGTGGCGCGCGGACTGCGCAGCGCGCGCATGGTCGCCTTCCCGAGCGTGCTGTTCCACGGCGAGGCCAGCCAGATGGCCACGGTCAAGGGCGTGGATGCCGGCTATCCGTTGCGCGGCGAACTGCGCGTGTCGCGCCAGGCCAGCGGCCTGGACGGCGAAGCGGCCGGCGCGCCACCGCCGGGCGGAGCCTGGGCCGATCCGCGCCTGCTCGAGGCGCTGGGCGTGGGCGTGGGCGACGCGATCGAATTCGGCAGCGGCGAAGTGCGCATCGCCGGCGTGCTGCTGGCCGAACCCGATGCCTCCGGCGAACTGTTGCAGATGGCGCCGCCGCTGCTGGTCAACCGCGACGAGGTCGATGCCGCCGGCCTGCTCGGGCCAGGCAGCCGCGCCGGCTACCGGCTGATGTTCGCCGGCGACACCGACGCCATCGCCGCCTTCCGCGAATGGCTGCAGCCGCGGCTGGACGGCGGCCTGCGCCTGGTCACCCTGGAGGACGCACGCCAGGGCCTGCGCAATTCCTTCGACCGTGCCGGGCGCTTCCTCGCGCTTTCGGCACTGCTTGCGGTGCTGCTGGCAGGCGTCGCCACCGCGCTGGCGGCCAACCGCTTCGCCCTGCGCCGGATCGACACCGTGGCGGTGCTGCGCTGCCTGGGCGCGCGCCAGCGCGACATCCTCGCCGCGCTGGCCCTGCAGTTGCTGCTCCTCGCGATCCCGGCCTGCCTGCTCGGCATCGGCCTGGGCATGCTCGCGCAGGTGGCGCTGGTGGAAGCGCTGGGCGAACTGATCCCCGGACGCCTGCCGCTGCCGCAGGCCACGCCGGTGCTCAGCGGCGCCGGCATCGGCATGCTCCTGCTGCTCGGCTTCGGCCTGCCGCCGCTGCTGCGCCTGCGCGGGGTGCCGCCGATGCGCGTGCTCAACCGCAGCTTCGCCGCGCTGCCGCCATCTTCGCTGCTGGCCTACCTGGCGGCACTGGCGGCGACGGTGACGCTGGCGGTGTACGCGACCGGCGACCTGCGCCTGGCCGCGTGGGTGCTCGGCGGGCTGGCGGCGCTGGCCCTGCTCGCCGCGGCCGCGGGCGCGGCCCTGCTGTGGCTGCTGCGCCGGCTGCAGGGCCGGCTGCGCGGCCCGTGGAAGCTGGGCCTGGCCGCGCTGACCCGGCGCCGCGGGCTGGCGGTGGTCCAACTGGTCGGGCTGTCGCTGTCGCTGTGCGCGCTGCTGTTGCTGGCGGTGATCGGCCCCGGCCTGCTCGGCGAATGGCGCCAGCGCCTGCCGGCGGACACACCGAACCATTTCCTGCTCAACGTGCAGCGCGACCAGGCCGGCGCGGTGGAAGCGCAGCTGCGCGCGCTCGGTGTGGCCGACCCCGACCTGCAGCCGTTCGGCACCGGGCGGCTGGTGGCGATCAACGGCCAGGCACCACGGCAGGCGCGGCGCGACGACGACGATACGGACGACGACGACTCCAACCGCCCGGTGAACTTCTCCTGGCGGCACACCTTCCCGGCGGCGAACACGCTGGTCGCCGGGCGCTTCTGGAGCGCCGGCAGCACCGCCGCCGAAGCCTCGGTGGAGGACGGCTGGGCGCGGCGCTACGGCGTGGGCCTGGGCGACACGGTGACCCTGCGCCTGGGCGAGGAGGAGCGCAGCTTCACCGTGACCAGCCTGCGCAAGGCCGACTGGGATTCGTTCCGGGTCAATTTCTTCCTGCTGCTCAATGCCGGTGCGGTGGGCGATGCGCCGTACAGCCTGATCTCCAGCTTCCACCTGCCCTCCGGGCGCACCGCGCTGCTGGCGCCGCTGGCGCGCGAGTTCCCGAATGTGTCGGTGCTGGAGATCGACGCGATCCTGCAGCGCGTGCGCGAGGTGATCGAACGGGTGTCGCAGGCGGTGCAGCTGGTGATGGGCTTCAGCCTGGCCGCCGGCGTGCTGGTGCTGCTGGCCGCGCTGCAGGCCACCGCCGGCGAGCGCCGCTACGACAGCGCGGTGCTGCGCACCCTGGGCGCGCGCCACGGCCAGCTGCGCGGCGCGGTGCTGGTGGAATTCGGCGCGCTGGGGCTGCTGGCCGCGGTGCTGGCGGTAGGCGGCGCCGCGGTCATCGGCACGCTGGTGTCGCGGCAACTGTTCGAACTGGCGCTGTCGCCGCCCTGGCCCGCGCTGCTCGCCGGCGGCGCCGGCGGCGTGCTGCTGAGCCTGGCCGCCGGCTGGACCGGCACCCGGCGCATCCTGCGCACCCCCCCGGCGCTGGCCCTGCGCGAGGACTGAGCTGGTGTGCCGGGCGCTCTTGTAGGAGCCCCCTTCAGGGGCGACCCGACGACGCCTGAACACAGCGGCGTTGGACGCGGTCGTTCCGGAGCCTTCGCGTTGAACGCGGCACCTTACAACGACCCGGGGTCGCCCCTGAAGGGAGCTCCTACAATGCGCGCCGTCCTCTCCGCGCCGTGATCGCCATGCCCGCCCTGCCGCCGCACGCCTACGCGCTTCCGATCCTGCTGCTTCTGGGCAGCAACGTGTTCATGACCTTCGCCTGGTACGG
Organism: uncultured Pseudoxanthomonas sp.; assembly: GCA_964490415.1. Lineage (GTDB taxonomy): Bacteria > Pseudomonadota > Gammaproteobacteria > Xanthomonadales > Xanthomonadaceae > Pseudoxanthomonas. The sequence goes on from CAZBDE010000056.1 coordinate 12,570, forward strand.
GCACCTGAAGTACAAGCATGCGCCGCTGCTGACCGTGATCCTGGTCAGCTGGGGCATCGCCTTCTTCGAATACCTGCTGATGGTGCCGGCCAACCGCATGGGCAGCGCGGCCTACTCGGTGGTCCAGCTCAAGACGATCCAGGAGATCATCACCCTGGTCGTGTTCGCCGGCTTCTCGGCGTGGTACCTGGGCCAGCCGCTGAAGTGGAACCACTATGCGGCCTTCGCCCTGATCGTGGGCGCGGCGTTCCTGATGTTCCACGACGGCCCCGGCGCGGCGGCGCACTGAGGGGCCGCGGCTTCAGAAGGGAATCTTCCCGGTGAGGATGTCCTTGAACATCACCCAGTCGCCGGCGAAGGAATAGAACGGGTGGCGAAAGGTCGCCGGCCGGTTCTTCTCGAAGAAGAAGTGACCGACCCAGGCGAAGCCGTAACCGCACAGCAGCGCGCCCGGCAGCCACCCGGGACTGCCGCGCACGACCGCCACCACCACGAACGCGATCGCGCCGCAGCTGCCGATGAAGTGCAGCCGGCGCGAGGTACGGTTGCCGTGCTCGGACAGGTAGTACGGATAGAACTCGCGGAAACTGGCGAAGCCGGCCATCGTATCCCCTCCCAGGGACGTCGCGCGGTCAGGCGTTGCGCGGTGCACAAACCGGGGTCAGAGTACACTTTCATCTAGGTTTGCCTGAAGTCGGACCGGCGGCGTGGGAAAGTGCACTCTGACCCCGGTTTTGGTCAGCCGGCCTGGCTGCGCTCGAGCTGCTTGGCGCGGTCCCAGAACGTTTCCTGCCGCTCGAGGGTGAGCGTCGGCAGCGGCGTGCCTTCGGCCTCGGCCAGCGACTCCATGGCGCGGAAGCGGCGCTCGAACTTCAGGTTGGCGTGGCGCAGCGCGGCACCGACGTCGATCTTCGCGTGCCGGGCCAGGTTGGCGGCGACGAACAGCAGGTCGCCGATCTCGTCCTGCAGGCGCTCGCGGTTGGCGTCGACGTCGCCGCGGGCGAACTCGACACGGACCTCCTCGATCTCCTCGTGCAGCTTGGCGATCACCGGTTCCGGCCCCGGCCAGTCGAAACCGGTGCGCGCGGCGCGCGACTGCAGCTTCACCGCACGCTGCCATTCGGGCAGGCCGCGCGAGATGCCGGCCAGCGCCGAGCGGTCGTCCTCGCCGGCGGCGGCGCGCTCGGCGCGCTTGATCGCCTCCCAGCTGACGGTCTGCGCTTCGGCGTCGGCGAAGCTGGCATCGCCGAACACGTGCGGATGGCGGCGCACCATCTTGTCGGAGATGGCGGCGGCGACGTCGTCGAAGGCGAAGGCCTCCTGCTCGCGCGCCATCTGCGCGTGGAACACGACCTGCAGCAGCAGGTCGCCCAGTTCGTCCTTCAGCGCATCGAGGTCGCCGCGGTCGATCGCGTCGGCGACCTCGTAGGCTTCCTCGATGGTGTAGGGCGCGATCGTCGAGAAATCCTGCTCCAGGTCCCAGGGACAGCCGCCCTGCGGGTCGCGCAGGCGGGCCATGATTGCGAGCAGACGGTCGATGGGGCGGGCGGTGTCGTCCATGCCGTGACTGTAGGGGCAAACGTGGTGAACGGGATACGCCGCTGCGGCGCCCCGGTGCGATGCCTGCCGACGGGAAGTCAAGGAGGAGGCTTCGGCCGCAG
>CAZBDE010000057.1:0-14108 GCA_964490415.1 uncultured Pseudoxanthomonas sp.
GCCAAGGCCGTGGCCGAGCGCGACAACGTGGCCCTGTACTCGATGGACAACGAGGACTGGTACGGCAAGCAACTGTTCCTCATCACCTTCTCCGAAGCGGTCAAGCGCGGCCTGCTGGTGGACTATAAGGTCATCGTTCTGGCCGTGGAAGAAGGCCACGTCAACCGCCGCCTGCAGGCGCTACTGGCCGACGAGAACAACCAGTTGCGGGTGGACGATGCAGCCAAGATCGTCGGCTGCTGGAAGGCGCTAGCCAAGATCGGCCTGCACGAGACCGGCGACAAGAATCCGGAGCCGATGAAGCGTGCGGTGGCCTTTTGCCAGGTGATCGAACCGGGCAAAGGCGGAAAGACCCATAAGGTCAGCTCCAAGGAAATCGCCGGCATGTTCCAGGCGGTCGTGGAGGCCTACCAGGATGCCGAGGACATCGAAGACGGTGCCCGGCTCACCTGCCAGGCCGAGCACGTCGATGGCGGCATGAATGCCGGCGAGAAGGAAGCCAAGCTGGACTGGCTCAAAGCCCCCGCGCCGCCGGAAACCTGTCGGGTACTGAGCAACGTGCGCTGCCTGTCCGAGGGCGTGGACGTGCCGGCGCTGGACGCGGTGCTGTTTCTGACCCCTCGCAACTCCCAGGTGGACGTGGTCCAGTCGGTGGGCCGGGTGATGCGCAACGCGCCAGGCAAGAAACGGGGCTACGTGGTCCTGCCGGTGGTCATCCCGGCCGGTATCGAGCCGCACGAGGCCCTGAACGACAACAGGACCTACGCCGTGGTCTGGCAGGTGCTGCAGGCGCTGCGCTCGCACGACGACCGCTTCGACGCCATGGTCAACAAGCTGGACCTGGTCGGCCCGGACCGCAGCCGGATGGAAGTCATCGCCATCACCGATACAGTGCAGCGCAAGGCCGCCCGGCTCACCGACAGCAGCGCAAAGCAGGCGGGCAAGGCCAAGGGCAAGCACCGCATCGGTGATGCCCACGGTGGATATACCGCCGAAGTCCAGGGAGAACTGGAATTCGAGGTCGGCGAGATCGAGCGCGCGCTGTACGCCAAGGTGGTGGACAAGTGCGGCAACCGCCACCATTGGGAGGACTGGGCCAACGACATCGCCCGCATCGCCCAGACCCATATCGACCGGATCAAGGCGCTGCTGGAAGACGGCACCCAGACCAAGGCACGAGAAGCCTTCGACGCCTTCGCCGGCGAACTGCGCGACGACCTCAACGACAAGGTCAGCGACGGCGAGATCATCGAGATGCTGGCCCAGCACCTGATCACCAAACCGGTGTTCGATGCCCTGTTCGCCGACTACAGCTTCGCCAGCCACAACCCCATGTCCAAGGCCATGCAGGCGGTTCTGGACGTGCTGCACGAGCAGCACCTGGACAAGGAAACCGCCACCCTGCAGGAGTTCTACGCCAGCGTGAAGCTGCGCGCCGAAGGCATCGATAGCGCCACCGGAAAGCAGAAAATTATCGTCGAGCTGTACGACAAGTTCTTCCGTAACGCGTTCCCGAAGATGACCGAGCGCCTGGGCATCGTCTACACCCCGGTGGAAGTGGTGGACTTCATCCTGCACAGCGTGGACCACCTTCTGCAGAAGGAGTTCGGGCAGACCCTGGGCAGCCAGGGCGTGCACATCCTGGATCCGTTCACCGGCACCGGCACCTTCATCACCCGGCTGCTGCAGTCCGGACTGATCAAGCCGGAAGAACTGGCGCACAAGTACAAGCACGAGATCCACGCCAACGAGCTGGTGCTGCTGGCCTACTACATCGCCGCCATCAACATCGAGGCGACCTATCACGGCATCGCCGGCGGCGACTACGTGCCGTTCGAGGGCATTTGCCTCACCGACACCTTCCAGATGTATGAGAAGGAGGATCTGGTCGATCAGCTGCTGGTGGACAACAGCCAGCGGCGGAAGCGGCAGAAACAGCTGGAGTTGCGGGTGATCGCGGGGAATCCCCCGTACTCGGTTGGACAAGGTAGTGCAAACGAAAATAATCAGAACGTTTTGTACTCCAAGCTTGACCGTCGCATCCGCGACACCTACGCAGCGCGCACGAAAATGACCAACAAGCGCTCCCTTTACGACAGCTATATTCGCGCTATTCGTTGGGCTAGCGATCGGATTGGCGACGCCGGCGTCGTTGCGTACGTCAGTAATGGTGGATGGGTGGATGGGAACATCACCGACGGGCTTCGACTCTGCCTATCGGAAGAGTTTTCCAGTATTTATGTATTCCATTTGCGTGGACTCCGGGGGCAGAAGACATCGGGTGAACGAGCCAAGCGAGAAGGCGGTCAGATCTTTGGCGCAGGAAGCTCCGCCGCTATCGCAGTCTCGCTGCTCGTCAAGAACCCCCATTCGCGAAAACGGGGCGAGATATTTTTCCACGACATAGGTGACTACCTGAGTCGTGAAGAGAAACTTGGGAAGATCCAAGAATTTGGAAGTATTGCCGGAATCACCAACGCGAATGAATGGCAGACTGTGGTGCCCGACCAGCGCGGAAACTGGATCAATCAAGGACAGGACACATACGAAGGATTCCTGCCACTTGCTTCAAAGGATGGGTCAGAGCCGTCTATTTTCCCGGTGTACTCTTCTGGTATGAAAACAAATCGGGATGCTTGGTGTTACAACAGCTCCAAACGTTCCCTTGCGTCCGTCACCAAGGATTCCATCGACTTCTATAATTCACTTGACCGTACCTACCTGCCAAGTGGAGATGAAAGAAGATTCAAGTGGTGCCAGAAAACGCTTGGCGACCTTTCTGCCGGGAAGAAGTACAAGTTCGACGAGTCAAAGATTCGCATCTCACACTACCGGCCTTTCAATCGACAGTGGCTTTACATGGATAGCCGCCTGAACTGGAGCAAGTACCTAACGGACAGGTACTTCCCCAACCAGAAGGTGGAAAATCGGGTCATATGTGTATCTGCGCCTGGGTTCCGCGGTGACTTCTCGGCGCTTATGAGTAATACGCTACCGAGCATCCACTTCGGCGACATGGCGGGTGCCCAGTGCTTCCCGCTACATGCATTTTCGCGAGACGCAACCACCAGTGGGTTGTTCAAGTTCGATTCTGCAGAGAGAGAGGAAGGCGTCTCGAACGACGGCCTCGCCCATTTCCAGTCCGGGTATCCGGGCGATTCGATCAGCAAGGAAGATCTGTTCTATTACATCTACGGGATTCTGCATTCTCCGGACTACCGCGAACGCTATGCCGACAACCTGAGCAAGGAACTGCCCCGCATCCCGCGCGTGCGCACCGCTGCCGACTTTCGGGCTTTCGGCCAGGCCGGCCGCGACCTGGCTGCCTTGCACCTGGATTACGAAACCGTCGACAAGTACCCGCTCAACATCGAAGCCAAGGGCAAGCTCACCGACGCCGACTACCGCGTCGAAAAAATGAAGTTCGCCAAGAAGAAGGACCCTGAAACCGGCAAGTCGGTCAATGACCGCACCACCGTCATCTACAACAGCAAGATCACCCTCACCGGCATCCCCGAGGCCGCCTGGGGCTACGTGGTCAACGGCAAGGCCGCGCTGGACTGGGTGATGGAACGCCAGGCCGTGCGCGTGGACAAGGACAGCGGCATCGTCAACGACGCCAACGACTGGGCCATCGAGACCATGGGCAACCCGAAGTACCCGCTGGAACTGTTCCAGCGCGTGGTCACGGTGAGCCTGGAAACGCAGAAGATCGTCGCCGCCCTGCCGGCACTGGACATCCACCCGGACGACCTGGGGGGAGGCGACGCATGACCCGGCTGGTGGCGCTGGACACCGAAACCACCGGCATCTCGCACCGGCTGGGCCACCGGGTCATCGAGATCGGCGCGGTGGAGCTGGTCGATGGCCGGGTCACCGGCCGCCAGTTCCACACCTACCTGCAGCCGCAGCGCGCGGTCGACTGGGGCGCCCAGCGCGTGCATGGCATCAGCGACGCCATGCTGGTCGGCCAGCCGCTGTTCGCCAGCAAGGCCGGCGAATTGCTGGATTTCCTGCGCGGCAGCGAGGTCGTGATCCACAACGCCACCTTCGACGTCGGCTTCCTGGACAACGAGCTGCGCCTGGGCGGCCATCGCACCACCGTGGCCGAGCATTGCCGGATCACCTGCAGCCTGCGCCTGGCCCGCGCCCGCTGGCCGGGCCTGCCCAACAAGCTCGACGACCTGCTCCAGCGCCTGCGCATCCCCCACAGCCGCGACCTGCACGGTGCCCTGAAAGACGCCCACCTGCTGGCCCGGGTGATCCCCCACCTGCGCTGAGTACCAGGGCCTGCCCCCGCCCGGTTGCGCGCCCGTGGACGGTGTACACTGGAGCCCAACAACCCGGGTCACCGCGTTTTAGGATTGAGGTGCCACCATGGCGCTCGCAACCAAGAAACCTGCCGCCGATTTCGACTCCAAGGCCCGCAAGCTCACCAAGGACGCCACCCGCGTAAGCTTCTGGGGTGCCTTCACGCTGGACACGGATCGGGTCTTCGTAAGTAAGTCGGCCGCCGACATTTCCAGTGCCGTCCTCAAGGCCGGCATGGCGCATCGCGCCAAGGCTGACGCCAAGTAACCGATGACCGCCGGCCTGGCCGCCATACTCCCGGTACTCACCGCCGGATTCCTGTTCGTCGTCATCCACTACAAGACCAGACTCCTGGCCTCCCATGCGGAAGGGCAGCGGCTTTTCTTCATGTGCGCCGCATCCGGCCTGGCGCTCTCCGCACTGGCGCATCTCATTCTTGCCGCGACCCCGGCGGGCATCCTGGCGCATCTGGCCGAACGCATTCCTGACAGCCACGACCGCCAGCACGCATTGACCTTCCTGCTCGGTCCAGTCGCCGCCTGCCTTGCCAATCTTTTCTACGCGATCTATTACTGGCTATGCGTGGATGCCGAATCCAAGAGCCATGCCTCGACCGCATGGGAATGGGCCATATCCGCGCACGTTCGCCGGTCCGGGAATCCTATGCGCCGAATGCTCGTGCAGGCAGTGGACAGCAACGGCGAGCAGCTGGTGCTGCTCTCCCTGGGGTCACGAAAGGTCTATTGCGGCGCGGTTCGCCGCCTGCCAGCACCCACGCCGGGCGAAGAATTCATCGAAGTCATTCCAATGTTTTCGGTCACGAGAAACAAGGATTCACTGCAATTCGAACACAGGATCGACTATCCGGCGTTCCATCTCTGGAGACTGAAGCAGCGTATCGCGCTGCTGCAAAAATTGATCGGGCTCGCATCAGGCAACGCCGAGAAGGCGGGAGAGCGCGAGGCCATCGAGGCCGAACTGAAGGATCGACAGACCTTGCTCGCCTCCGTGGCAGAGACAGCCCCCGCCGGTTACACGGAGAAGCTTGATATCGATCTCTGGTCCAAAGTGATCCCGGTACGGGAGATCGAGTCGATTTCCTTCTATGACGAGGAGGGCAACGACAAGTGGTTCCGAAGCGAGCCCCCTGCTCCATCCACGCCGTCTCCTCCCCCGGCGCCAACGCCTGATTCCCCGGCTTCAGCCGGCAGCGCCGACGCAGTTCCACCCGGACCATAGAGAGTGTCCCTGACAGCTTTCCGGGTCGGGACTGCTGTGGCCGTGCGTGCGCGCCGGAGATGTGGTCGGACGCGACACCAGAATCCGTGCAGCGCTTCGAGAACCGGTGCATGCTGCATCGGTCCGAACCCGGAAGGACCACCATGCATCGTCCGTTGAAGCGAGTCGCGCTGGCCGCGGCGCTGATCCTGCTCGTACCGGCCCTGGCCATGCCTGCCATCGCCGGGGAAACCAACCAGGCCAGCGCGGCCACACAGCCTTCGGCCACGCCGCGCGGCACCACCTTCCTGGTACCGGACGGCTGGGCCATGCGCATGCAGGGCAACGCGGTGATCGTTACCCCGCCGGAGGCCGATGGTTCGCAGGTCGCCATTGTGGACGCGGTCGCGACCGATCCAGATGCCGCGGTGGCCGAAGCCTGGGAGCAGCTCGGCCGCTCGCCCAAGCTGCTGGTCGCCACCGATGCGGCGCCACGCGACGGCTGGCAGCAGCGCCGTTTCTACGACTACGACGTGGCGGCCAACGCCAAGCGCGCGGTGAACGCCGGTGCCTACCGCAAGGACGACGCTTGGACGGTCATCCTGGTCGACGTGGACCAGGCCATCGCCGAGAAGCGCGCCTCGCAGTTCGGCAAGCTCTACCAGCGCCTGCAGCCGGCCGGTTACTCGCGCGAGAGTTTCTCCGGGCGCACCGCGCACAAGCTCGACGACGCACGCCTGCGGCAGGTCGCGGATTTCGTCGAAGGCATGCGCGAGGCCTATGACGTGCCCGGCGTGGCCATCGGCATCGTGCAGGACGGCAAGGTGGTGCTGTCGCGCGGATTCGGCGTCCGCGAACTGGGCAAGCCCGCCGCCGTGGATGGCGACACCCGCTTCATGATCGCCTCCAACACCAAGGCGCTGACCACGCTGATGCTGGCCAAGCTGGTGGACGCCGGCCAGTTGGACTGGAACGCCCGCGCCGAGGACGTGTACCCCGCATTCAAGCTGGGCGATGCGGCCACGACCGACCAGGTGCTGGTCAAGCACCTGATCTGCGCCTGCACCGGCCTGCCGCGCCAGGACTACGAATGGCTGTTCGAAGGCGAGAAGCAGACCCCGGAAACGGTGATGGGCACGCTCGCCACGATGCAGCCGACCAGCGGCTTCGGCGAACTGTTCCAGTACTCCAACCCGATGGCCGCGGCGGCCGGCTACATCGGCGGCCAGGTCGCGTATCCGCGCAGCGAGCTCGGCGCCGGCTACGACCGGGCCATGCAGGCGCTGGTGTTCGACCCGCTGGGCATGCGCAACACCACCTTCGACTACGCCGCGGCGCAGACCGGCAACTACGCCACGCCCCACGGGTACGACATCGACCGCCACGTGCGGGTCATGAGCATGGGCCTGAACGACACCATCGTCGCCTCGCGTCCGGCCGGCGCCGCGTGGGGCACGGTCAACGACCTGCTCCGGTACGTGCAGATGGAGATCGACCGCGGCCTGCTGCCCGACGGCAGCCGCTACATCGGCGAGGCCGCGCTGTTGCAGCGCCGCGAACCGCAGATCTCGCTGGGCGTGGACCGCGACTATGCCATGGCGCTGATGGTCGACCGCAGCGATGGCGTCACCGTGATCGACCACGGCGGAGACATGGGCGGCTTCCACTCGAACATGATGTGGTGGCCCGACCAGAAGGTCGGCGCGGTGATCCTGACCAACGCCGACGAGGGCGTCTACCTGCGCGGTCCGTTCAAGCGCCGGCTGATGGAGCTGATGTTCGATGGCGAGCCGCTGGCCGAAGCCACCGCGGCGGCGAACGCCAAGGCCAACCGCGAGGCGTTCGAGGCGCAGCGCAAGCTGGTGCAATGGCCCGCCGACCAGAAGGCCTTGGCAGGGCTGGCACCGCGCTACCGCAACGCGGCGCTGGGCGACGTGGTGGTGAAGCGCCAGGACGGCGAGGCGACGTTCGATTTCGGGGCCTTCAGCTCGGTGGTGGCGAGCATGCCGCAGACCGATGGCAGCCTCGCCTTCGTCACCGTCGATCCGGTCGCACCCGGGTTCCCCTTCGTCCGCGCAGACGAAGACGGGAGGCGGCGGCTGATCGTCCGCGACGGCCAGCACGAATACGTGTTCGACGAGGTCCATTGAGCGGCGGGGACCGTCACGCGCCAATCGCGCCGCCGCCTCCATCCTCTGCCGATCGTGCACGGATCCGTACCATGAACGAGCGACCCGACCGCCTGCTGACCGGCCAGAACGAAATCGGACGCCTCAACCTGCTGGTCGCCGCGCTCGACGACGAGGAACAGGTGCGCCTGACCCTGGACGACGGCAGTGTGCTCGAAGGCGTGGTCGCCGCACGGCCATCGGTGCAGGTGTTCGGTGCCGACGACGGCGGCTACGGTTCCAACGCGCTGCTGCGCCTGGAGCCGCTGTCCGGCGATGCGCGGCCGCACTACCTGTGGCTGGACCGGGTGACCCAGGTGGTGCGCCTGGGCAGCGACTGAGCGGCTCGGAACGCGGCGGCGATCGCGGCATGCGCCAGGCCCTGCTCATCGTCGACATGGCCAACCATTTCGACTTCCCCGGCGGCGCGGCATTGCTGCGCCTGGCCTGGCCGGCGGCGCGCAACCTGGCGCGCCTGCGCGACCGCTTCCACGCGCGCGGCCAGCCGGTGGTCTACGTCAACGACAACTTCCTCGACTGGCGCGGCGGCTTCCGCGACCTGGTCGCGCATTGCGCGCGCGAGGGCATGCCCGGCGCGCAGATCATGCACCTGCTGGCGCCGGCCGCCGGCGACCGCTACGTGCTCAAGCCGCGCCACTCCGGGTTCCTGGACTCGCCGCTGGAACTGCTGCTGCGCCAGCTGGAGGTCGGCCGCGTGGTGATCGGCGGCGTGGCCGCCGATTCGTGCATCCTGATCACCGCGCACGACGCGCACATGCGCGGCTTCGAAGTGCAGGTGCCGCGCGACTGCGTCGCCGCGCAGACCCTGGCCCGCCGCGACCGGGCGCTGGGGCTGATGCGCGATTCGTTCGGGATCGACGTGCGCGCGGCGCGGCCCTAGCCAATCACCGTGGGCCGGAGTGGTCCCCGGCCCTGCCGCACGTATTCAGGCGGTCGCGGCCGCGTAGTGCCTGCTCACCAGGCTGGCGAGCAACTCCTCGCACAGGGTTTCCAGCGCCATGATCCGCACCGTGCCGTAGCGGGCCAGGCGGACGACGCGCTCGACGTAGATCTCGCGGCCGTGTTCGACGGTTTCGCGCATGGTCTTGGTGAAGCCGTGCGGGACGAAACCGCGGGTGCCGTCCTTGCTGCCGCCGATGTAAAGGACAATGCTCATTCGGCCGTTTCCTCTTGTTCTGTACCGCTTCCGGTCGATGCCGTGCAGTGTGCATGCGGCGTCGTTAGAAGTTCGTGCAGAACATGTTGGGCAGCCGATGTTGCCGTTGCGCGAAACGCGCATTGCTGCAGTGCGAAACGACGATTCCCCGTTCAGGATCGCGATCAAGCCCACGGCCACCAGCCGTGGCCGTGCATCGCATAGCGGTCGGCGGCGCGTTCGAAGGGATTGCGCACCGACACGCCGCCACAGAGGAAATACAGCGGCACGAACAGCGGCCCGAGCAGCATGTACTGGTACACGTGCGCACGCTCGTGGTCGCCCAGTCGCACCGCCGGATGCGCGCACCGGCCGGCGCGATGTTCGTAGGTGCTGCAATCCGCATCCAGGTCCTGGCCGGTGGCGATGATCACATTGCCCAGGGTCATCGCCCCGCCCGGACCCCAGGGCCAGCGTTGGAACACCAGCGCGCGGTCGCGGCGGCTGATGCGGGCCGCGGCACCCGCCGGCAGGCCGGCGACGCCGGCGATCAGGCCCAGCAGCGTCCACGGCGAGGCCCAGGCCACGCCGAGCGCGAACCCGAGCACCCGCAGCCACCGCGGCGGCCACGGGCGCGGCCGACCGCTCAGTCCGCCTCGTTCGGGATCAGCAGCCACAGGACCAGGTAGACGAGGATGCCGGGGAACGCGGCCGACAGGATCGAGGCCAGCACGTAGCCGATCCGCAACCACGTGGAACTCCATCCGTAACGGTGCGCGATGCCGCCGATGACCCCGGCGATCATGCGGTCGTTGAGCGAGCGGGACAGTCCGGTCGTGACATTGCTGGCGTTCATGCGCGGGCTCCCTCGGGCTGGCGCGGCCAGTCTAGCGCGGTGCGCGCCCGGCGGCGCGCCCGGCCCCCGGCCCGCTCAGGCCATGATGTTGACGCCGCCATCGACGTACAGCGTCTCGCCGGACAGCCGGCGGGCGTACGGCGAGGCCAGGTAGGCGCAGGTGTAGCCGACGTCCAGGATGTCCACCAGTTCCCCGAGCGGCGCCCGCTGCGCCGCTTCGTTGAGCAGCAGGTCGAAGTCCTTGAGCCCGGAAGCCGCGCGCGTCTTCAGCGGCCCCGGCGAGATCGCGTGCACGCGGATGCCCTGCGGCCCCAGTTCATAGGCCAGGTAGCGGCAGCAGGCTTCGAGCGCCGCCTTGACCGGCCCCATCAGGTTGTAGTTCGGCACGACCTTGTTCGCGCCGTAGTAGCTCATCGCGAACATCGCCCCGCCTTCGGTCATCAGCGGCGCCGCCAGCCGCGCCATGCGCACGAAGGAGTGGCAGGACACGTCCATCGCCTGGGCGAAGCCCTCGGCGCTGGAGTTCAGCAGGCCGCCCTGCAGGTCGTCCTTCGGTGCCCACGCGATCGAGTGCACCAGGACGTCGAGTTTCCCCCACTTCTTCGCGATCGCGTCGAACACCGCCTCGAGCTCCCCGGGACGGGAGGCGTCCATGGGCAGGTAGAGCTGCGCGCCGAGCGCCTGGGCCAGGGGCTCGGTGAAGGCCCGGGTCTTTTCGTTGAGGTAGGTGACGGCAAGGTCGGCGCCGGTTTCCGCGAACGCCCTGGCGCAGCCGTAGGCAATCGAACTGTCGTTGGCGACGCCGACCACGAGGGCCTTGGCGCCCTCGAGCAGCCGCCCGTTCCTGTCGGCAGTCATGGGCCGGCTCCTTCATGTGCGGCGATCAGGTGCTGCGTGTGGCGCGCGATCATCAGTTCCTCGTTGGTCGGGATGACCCAGGCCGAGACCGGGCTGCCTTCGGCACTGATGCGCGGCCCGCCCGCTTCGTTCGCGGCGGCATCCAGCTCCAGGCCCAGCCAGGCCGCGTCGCGGCAGACGCGCTCGCGGATGACGGTCGCGTGCTCGCCGATGCCGCCGGTGAAGACGAACGCATCGAGGCCGTCCATCGCCGCGGCCAGCGATCCCAGCTCGCGGCGGATGCGGTAGACGAACAGGTCCACCGCCTCGCGCGCACCGGGCGCCTGGCTGGCCAGCAGCGTGCGCATGTCGCTGGAGATCCCGGAAACGCCGAGCAGCCCGGACTCCTTGTAGATGAGGTTCTCGATCGCGCGCGCATCCATCGCCAGGTCGTCCATCAGGTAGAGCAGCACCCCGGGATCCAGGGTGCCGCTGCGCGTGCCCATCGGCAGCCCGTCGACCGCGGTGAAGCCGGTCGTGCCCGCCACGCTCCTGCCGCCGACCATGGCGCACATGCTCGCGCCGTTGCCGAGGTGGGCGACCACCACGCGACCGGCCGCCGCCGCCGGATCGAGCCCGGGCAGCGTGCTGGCGATGTATTCGTAGGAAAGCCCGTGGAAGCCGTAGCGGCGCACGCCGCGCTCGGTGATCTTCGCCGGCAGGGCGAAGCGCTGGGCGAGCTCGGGCTGGCGGCGATGGAAGGCGGTATCGAAGCAGGCGACCTGCGGCAGCTGCGGCGCCTGCTCCATCAGCGCCCGGATCGGGGCGAGGTTGTGCGGCTGGTGCAGCGGCGCGAGGCGGGTCAGTGCGTCCAGGCCCGCCACAACCTCCGCGTCGATCCGCACCGGATCCGAGTATGCGAGCCCGCCATGGACCACGCGATGGCCGGCGGCATACAGCCGGTAGCGGTCGCGGTGGCCGCGCAGGAAACCGACCAGGTGCGCGACGGCGCCGTCATGGCCGATCCGCTCGCCTTCGGGCCAGCGGCGCTCGTCGATCAGGGCTCCGGTCGCGTCCCTGGCGACGAAACGCGGCGTCGCGTACAGCCCCTCGATCTGGCCGGACATCAGCAGTGCCGGGGTGTCCGCATCGCCCGCGAACAGCGAGAACTTGATGCTCGAGGAGCCGGCGTTGAGGACCAGGATGACGTCGATCATGCGCGCGCCCCCTCAGCCCACGACCTTCCGGCCCTCGCGGCGCGCCCGGGCGACGAGCGCCGCGACCGCGCACGAGGCCAGCCGCGCCATCACCGAATCGGCGCGGCTGGTGAGGATGATCGGCACGCGCGCGCCGAGCACGATGCCGGCGGCGTCGGCGTCGGCGAGGAAGGTCAGGCTCTTGGCCAGCATGTTGCCCGCCTCCAGGTCCGGCACGACCAGCACGTTGGCGCGCCCGGCCACCGGCGAATCGATCTTCTTGATCCGGGCCGAAGCCAGGTCGATCGCGTTGTCCAGGGCGAGCGGTCCGTCGAGGATCGCGCCGACGATCTGGCCGCGGTCGGCCATCTTGCACAGGGCGGCCGCCTCGATCGTCGAGGGCACGGCGGGATTGACCGTCTCCATCGCCGAGAGGATCGCCACCCGCACCTCCTGCGCCGGGCCCGGCCGCAGCGCGTGCGCCAGGTCGATCGCGTTCTGGACGATGTCGACCTTCTCGGCGAGTCCCGGCGCGATGTTGATCGCCGCGTCGGTGATGACCAGCGCATCCTCGTGGCCGGGCACGTCCATCACGAAGCAGTGGCTGATGCGGCGGGCGGTACGCAGCCCGGTGTCGCGACGGACCACCGCCGCCATCACCTCGTCGGTATGCAGGCTGCCCTTCATCAGCGCCTCGGCGCGGCCCTCGCGCACCAGCGCGACCGCGCGCTCCGCCGACTCGTGGCTGTGGGCGGCCTCTTCCAGCTCGAACCCTTCGATCGCGATGCCGTGTTCCTTCGCGAGCGCCTCGATCCGCGCGCGCGGACCCACCAGGATCGGCGCGATGAGCCCGAGCTGCGCGGCCTCCGCGGCGCCGCGCAGCGAACTCTCGTCGCAGGGATGCACGACCGCGGTCGGCGTCGGCGGCAGCACCCGGCAGGCATCGATCAGCCGCTGGTACTTCTCGTGGCGTGCGTTCATGTCCTGTCCTTCTTGTCCTTCTTGTCCTTCCTGCCCTTCCTGGTGGCCGGTGCCGGTGCCGGTGCCGGGCCGGGCCGACGCTTGCGTGCCGGGGCACGCGGTGGCGGGACGCTGCGCCCGAGCACACCGCGGATCCGTTCGAGCATCGCGGCCTGCCCGGCCGAGGCGCCGGTCTTCTGCACGCGCTCGTCGGCGAGCAGGCGCCTGAACAGCCGCATGAAGCGGTCCCGCGCCTTGGCGTCGGACAGCAGCTTCGGCAGGGTTTCGATCGCCTGTTCGCGCGCGTAGCGGACGATGATTTCCTGCTCGCCGCGGATCCGGCGCCAGTCCCCGATCGCCAGGTCCGGCAGCAGGTCGCGGTAGTCGCCGGCGATGTCCTTGCGCAGCACGAGCCTGGAAAGCGGCAGGTCGCCCTTTGGCGCCAGCAGCGCGGCGGCGCGGGCGAAGGCTTCGGCGAAACCGCCCTCGGCGATGGAGGCCAGCGCCTCCTTCACGAACGGCAGCTCGCGGGCATCGCTCGCGTCATCGGCGCCGGTCGCCTCCGGCGGCGCGCCCAGACCCGCGAAAAGAGACCCGTAGATGTCGAAGAACGCGGCCTCGCTGGCCGCGTCCCGCAGCCCGCGGTAGTGGTCGAGCGAGGCACTGACGATTTCCGCGAACAGCGCTTCGCCACGGCGCGTCGCCGCGTCGGGCGGCACCGCCTTGCGCTGCTGCTTCACCGCCTCGGCGGCGGGACCGAGCCATCCGAGCCACGGGTTGCGGTCCGAGAGCAGCCATCGCTGCATGCGCAACGGATGCAGTTCGCGCGCAAGCTCGGCCGCCGGCTCGTTGGCGACCGACTGGACCAGGGGGCGCACGAACAGCTCGTAGGCGCGCTGGTTGAACTCCGACACCTGCGCCACGGTCTCGAACGGCCGCTCGTCCGCGCGCTCGAACCGGTTCAGGCGCTGGACCACGTCCTCCAGGCGCCGTTCGTGGAACACCACCTCGTAGCCGTGGCTGCCATCGGCCGCGGTGGTCTCCACGATCTCCATCCCGTACAGGCCCGGCGGCAGCAGTTCGATCGAGTCGAGCACCGAGACGATCTGCGCGTGTTCCTTCCTGGCCACGCGGCCGGACACGAAGATGCCCAGGTGGCCGATGTCGTCGTGCAGCAGCCCGACGATCACCTGGCCGCGCGCCTTGATCTCCTCGGTGCTGCCGTAGACGTCGGCGACCCAGTTGAACGCCTGCTGCGGCGGGGTGATGTTGTCGCCCATCGAGGCGAACAGGACGATCGGCACCTTGATCCCGCGCAGGTCGAACGACCGGCCGTCCGCGCCGGGCGTCGCGCCCGACCACAGCTTGTTGCCGATGAAGAGGTTGCGCGTGATCCACTCGATCTC
>CAZBDE010000058.1:0-2255 GCA_964490415.1 uncultured Pseudoxanthomonas sp.
GCCGGTGGCGAGCAGCCCGTGCCGGGCGCCGAGCCGCAGGCCGGTGTCGGCCTGCACCGTGTGCGCGTCGAGCAGGCGGCCGCGGCACGGCATCCAGACCACGCCCGCCTCCTCCAGCAGGCGCTGGTAGATGCCGTGGATGTTGCCGATGTAGCGCTGGCGCTGGGCGACCAGTTCCTTCCAGTCCAGCACCGGCGGGCCGATGTCGAAGCCGAGCCCGGGGGCCAGGGCGATCCGCGAGGCCAGCTCCGCGGCCAGCCACATCGCCTTCTTCGGCACGCAGCCGCGGTTGACGCAGGTGCCGCCGAACTCGTTGGGCTCGAGCAGCGCCACCCGCGCGCCATGGCGGGCCGCGCGCAGCGCGCCGGCCAGCCCGCCGGAGCCGCCGCCGAGCACCACCAGGTCGAAGTCCATCCGCGGGGTCGTGTCTGCGCTGCGGGCCATGCCTTCCTCCTGCGTGTCGCCGGCCGGGACGGCGCCGCCTTCGCTACTGGAACCGCTCCACGCGGTACGGCGCCGGATCGATCGCGGGAGCCCGGCCGGTCATCAGGTCGGCCACCAGCTGGCCGCTGGCCGCGCTCATGCTGATGCCCAGCATGCCGTGACCGGCCGCCAACCAGACGTGAGGATGCTTGGGCGAACGGCCCAGCGCGGGCAGGTCGTCCCAGGTCATCGGCCGCCAGCCGTACCACTTCTCCTGCAGGGTGCCCGGCGCCGGCGGTTCGCGCAGGTACTCGCACGCGGCGCGCTCCAGCGCGGCCAGGCGCACTTCGTTGAGCGTGGCGTCCTGGCCGGAGAATTCCATCGTGCTACCGAGGCGGAAGCCGCTGCCCCAGGCGGTGACGCAGACCGAGCGGTCCTTGAGCACGATCGGCCGCTTCGGCGCCAGCGCCGGGCGCGCGTAGGTGATCGAATAACCCTTGCCCGGCTGGATCGGCAGGCACAGGCCCAGCGGCCGGATCAGCGCCGGGGTCCATGCCGCCATCGCCACCACCGCGTCGCGGCCGCGGCGTTCGCTGCCGTCCGCGATGCGCACGCGCACGCCCTCGGCGCCGGGCTCCAGCGACACGACCCGGCAGCCCTCCTCGATGACGCCGCCCTTCCCGCGCACCACCCGCGCCAGTTCGGCCACGTAGCGGTCCGGGCGCAGGTGCCCGTCGTCGGGGAAGCGCACCGCACCGACCACGCCTTCGCGCAACGACGGCTCCTGGCGCAGGTAGTCGGCGCCGTCGATCACCTCGGTGGCGATGCCGATCGCGTTCAGCGGCGCGCATTCGCGCACGTAGTGCTCGAAGTTGCGCCGGTCGCGGAACACGTAGTCCAGCCCGGTCTCGCCGAACTCGCACTGCAGGTCGTGGCGGGCGATCCATTGCTTCAGCCGCGCCAGCGAATCGTCCAGCAGGGCCGCACGGGCGCGGGTGCTGGCCATCCAGTCGCGCGGGTTGCAGCGCGCGGTGAAGCGCAGCAGCCATTGCCACAGCGCCGGGTCGAGGCGCGGCTTGAGGTACAGCGGCGCGTCCGGGGTGAACATCCATTTCAGCGCGCGCGTGGGCACGCCGGGCGCGGCCAGCGGCGGCGCGTGGCTGGGGGTGATCGTGCCGCAGTTGCCGTGCGAGGTGGCGCCGCCGACCGTGGCCGCCTCCAGGATGCGTACGCCGCGGCCGGCTTCGAGCAAGGCAAGGGCGGTGGCCAGGCCGATGGCGCCGCCGCCGAGGATGAGGACGTCGTCTTGGGAGTTCACCCGCCCGATTGTAGAGCGGGGCCCGCTGCCCACGCCACGTGGAACCGGGCTTGCCCGGCTGCCCGCGCATGGCGAACCGCGCCGCGAAAGGCGGCGGAACAAGCCGCGCTCCGCGGGCCCGGTTCGTCGTTGCCGGTGAAACCTCCGCCCCGCCTGGCGCGACCGGCCGGCGCGGTCAGAGCAGGATCGAGAACAGGTGCTGCGCCAGTTCGTCCAGCGACATGGCGAAGAAGACCATCGGCAGGAACGGCACGGCCGCCGCGAAGAACAGGCCGAACAGGTTGCGCCGGGTCACCGGCACCATGCGCATCGCCGCCACGCTCGCATAGGCGCCGCCGCCGTAGTCGGCCAGTGCCGACGGGCTGGGGCTGTCCAGCATCGAAGCGTCGCGGCCGCGCCGCCACAACCGGTCGAAATCCTCCGCGACGCGATGGCCGAGCAGGCCGTACTTCGACAGCCCGTGGCGCTTGGCCCGGGCCAGCGGCACCACCATCACCAGCAGCGGCGCCAGCAG
>CAZBDE010000058.1:2355-13653 GCA_964490415.1 uncultured Pseudoxanthomonas sp.
CAGCCAGGCCCACAGGACGAAGCGCCACAGCCACAGCAGCACGGCGAAGCGGAACAGCGGCCCGGACACGTTCTCGGCCCAGTGGCCCGCCGCGCTCATCGCTCCACCGGCGAACTGCCAGCTGTCCAGGGTCGCGTGCGCACTCTGGATCAGTTCCGGCGCCAGTGACCGCACCAGCATGGGCAGGATCGCAAGGCCCAGGCACGCCAGCTCGGGCAGGAACGAATCGCGGGCGCTCCGGGCGGCGGCCAGCACCGAACCGAACCGGGCACGGTCGCGCCCGGCGACCACTCCCGAGCGGAAAAGCTGGCACATCGCCGCGCGCAGCCTCGCGTCGGCACCGGTCGCCGCCAGCGCCAGCAGCGGCAGCGCCAGCAGGAAGCGGAACATGACGAACCAGTCGTCCAGCAGCGGCATCGCCACCCGGCCGGGCAGCAGCGTGCCGTCGCGGCCGCACAGCACCAGCAACGGCACGAAGCTGGCCGCGACCAGCAGGATGGCCACGACCGCCGGCAGGTGCACGCCGGGCAGATGGCGGCCCAGCCCGTGCACCAGCCGATAGGTGGGACCGCCCCGCATCAGGGAGACGTCCCGGGGGTACGTCGTCTTGCCTTCCATCCAGGCGCGCTCCGGGGATCGGGACGTCGGGCCGGCGACCGGCGCGGTCCCGGCGCGCGGCACCCGCGCCAGGCCGCGCCGCCGTTCCGCCTACTCGTGGCGCAGGCTGATCTTCAGCCCCTCGGCGGTGTTGCGTACCACGACGATCTCGAAGTCCGGGGTCTTGCCGCGCTTCTTGACCAGCACGTCCTCGCCGTCGTCAGTCTCGACGTGGTAGACGTCCTTGCCGAACTGCGCCTTCACCGCATCGCGGACCAGCCGTGCGGCGGTGTTCTCGCTGGTGCCCTTGGGCACGGCGATCACCACGCTGGTGGCGGTTGCGCCCTTGGGCGTGAACGACAGCTCGATCTCGCCGTCGACCTTGGCCGCGCCGTCCATCTTCACGCGCCACTTGTTGGAAGGCGAGGCCATGGCGCCGAAGGCCACCGCCATCACCAGCACGAACCCGACCACGCCTTGCCACACCGGGCCGCGACTTGAAACTGCACGCTTCTGCATTGGTGCTCTCCTGTAGATCGCCGGAAAACAGGCGCCCACGGCCTCCCGGCTCAATCCGCGGACGTTGTTCAGAAGCGGAAGCTGTAGCCGAACACAGGCCCGTTCAGGGTGATGGTGACGTCGGCGTTGCTGTTGCCCAGTTCGGCCTCCATGTAGCGGTAGCCGAACAGCCAGGCGCCGTTGCCGGTGCGGTAGCTGCCCATCGCCGAGGCGTTCCAGGTGCCCTTGGTCTGGCCGATCGAGCCGTCGCCGTGCACGGTCAACCCCCACGGACTGTCGCCCTGCCAGGTGTAGCGCGCGCCCAGCAGCAGGTCGAGGTAGTGGTTGCCCACGTCCAGGGTGCGCGGCTGCAGGTTGCCCAGCTCCGGCGTGAACCGGGTGGTCAGGTCCAGGTCGATGAAACGGCCGCCGCCGAACACGTCCAGGCCGCGGTCGCGCTCCCCGCCGAACCGCCACGAGAACGCCGCGTCGGCGACGCGCGCATCCAGGTCGGTGTCGGTGGTGAGCAGGTGTCCCTGCCTGCCCTGGCCGATGCCCAGGTAGATGAAATCGACGAACGCGCCATAGTGGTCGCCGCGTCCCTCCACGCGCCCCATGAACACACCGTCGAGCTTGTCGAGGATGTCCGAGAACGTGGTGTCGTTGCTGGCGTCGGTGGGCGGCGACAGCGTGCGCATGTCGGTGCCGATGCTCGCCGCCCACAGGTAGGGCTCGAGCCTCCACTCCCAGCCTTCGCCCTCCGCGGCGACCGCCATGGCGCTGGCCGCGATCCCGGCCAGCGCGAGCGTCGCACGCGCCATGTGCAATCCTGCTGCGTGTTCCATGTCGCCTCCTTGGTTCGCTCCACCTGCCCGGTCGAACAGGCGCGCCCGGTGAATCCTACTCCAGCGCCCCGCCCGGCAGGCATGGATGGCCAGCCCGGAGGATGCGGCCGGCGGCCATGCCGCCGCCGGATGCGGTGAAAGCACCCGATCCCGGCCGCGGCAGGCCCCTCTTTACCGTCTTCGGCATGGCGGCCGCACAGCCCCCCCTGGGCGGGGGGCCGGCGGCCGCCTCCCGGCGACTCAGTTGTTGGCCGTGCCCGCGTTCTCCAGCTTGCTCATCGCGTTCTCCATCACCTTGTGCAGGCTCAGCGAGTCGGCGCCCTGGCGCGGCGGGTATTTCTGGAAGCTGAGCACGTGCTCGGCCAGGAACGGCTTGGCCGCGTTCGGCGCCCACATCTTGTGGGCGAAGAACTTGCGGCCGATGAACCCCCATTCGTGCGACTCAGGGTCCATCTTTTCCATCGGGTCCATGAGCAGGTTGAACAGGTACGGCACGTTCGGATAGCTCTTCTCGTTCCACCAGATGCCGTCCCTCTTGACGCCGATGTGCATCTTCCAGGCGTCCACGCGCACCGCCATCAGGTCGGTCTCGTCGTAGTAGAAGAACGCACGGCGCGCGGACTTCTCCGACTTCCCGGTCCAGTGGTCCAGGTTGTTGTAGCCGTCCAGGTGCACCGTGTACTTCACGCCGTTCATGGTGTGGCCTTTCAGCAGGTCCTCCTTGACGGTGGTCGCGCCGGCGGCCGCGGCCAGCGTCACGAACAGGTCCTCGTGGCTCTGGATGCCGTTGGAACTGCTGCCCGGCCTGATCTGCCCCGGCCACTTGACCAGGCACGGCACGCGCAGGCCGCCCTCCCAGGTGGTGCCCTTCTCGCCGCGGAACGGGGCGTAGCCGCCGTCGGGCCACAGCATCAGTTCGTTGCCGTTGTCGGTGGTGTAGACGACGATGGTGTTGTCGTCGATGCCAAGCTCCTTGAGCTTGCCGAGCAGCACGCCGATCTGCTCGTCGTGCTCGATCATCTTCGCGCGCACCAGGTCCTGCTCGGCGCGGCCCTCGTCCACCGCCTTCTGGATGTACTTCTTCGGCGAGTGCGACCAGATGTGGATCGCGGTGGTGTTGAACCAGACGAAGAACGGCTTGTCGCCCTTGCCGGCGCGCTCGAGATAATCGAGGGTCTTGTCCAGCACTTCTCCGTCGAAGGTCTCCATGCGCTTGCGGGTCAGCAACCCGGTGTTCTCGATCTTCTGCTTGCCCACCCTGCCGAACACCGGGTCTTCGGTCGGGTCGTCCTTGTCGGTGGCCCAGGCATGCAGCACGCCGCGCGGCCCGAACTTCTTGGTGTATTCCGGGTTCTTCTGGCCCGGGTAATCGAGCTGCTCGGGCTCTTCCTCGGCGTTGAGATGGTAGAGGTTGCCGAACCACTCGTCGAAGCCGTGCACCGTGGGCAGGAACTCGTTGCGGTCGCCCAGGTGGTTCTTGCCGAACTGCGCGGTGGCATAGCCCTGCGCCTTGAGTACCTCGGCCAGGGTCGGGTCCTCCTTCTGCAGGCCCAGCGTCGACCCCGGGATCCCGATGGTGGTCATGCCGGTGCGGACCGGCACCTGGCCGGTGATGAAGGCGGCGCGACCGGCGGTACAGCTGGCCTGCCCGTAGTGGTCGGTGAACAGCATGCCCTCATCGGCGATGCTGTCGATGTTCGGGGTGCGGCCCATCATGCCGTGGGTGTAGGCGCCCACGTTCCAGTAGCCGATGTCGTCGCCGAAGATGACCAGGATGTTCGGCTTGTCCGTCTTTTTCTTTGCCATGACTCGTTTCTCCTGTTTGACACGCGACCCCGACGGGGCCTCCGGGGGGATGGCAGCCGAATCCCTAGGTATAGGGGCCGATGCCGAAAACCATGCTGATCGCCGCGACCATGCCCAGCACCAGCAGCAGCAGGGCCGCGATCAGCGTCATCGAGGGCGGGAACGGGCTTTCGCCGTGGACGAGGCCATCGATGCCCATCCTCGCCCGCTGCTTCCTGAGCGCGAACATGAACCATGCGTGGTAGACGATGCCCACCATCAGCACGAGCATGCCGATGACCACCAGCGAGATGCCGAAGTTGCGTTCCGATGCGGCATGCGCGATCACGTTGTTGTCCTTCAGGCCCTGGAACACCTTGTGGATGGTGAACCCGAAGCTGATCAGGGAAAGTGACGTCCTGATGACCGCCATGAGCGTGCGGTCCGCCGCCAGGCGCGTGCGCTGGAAGGCCATGCCGGTGCGGCGCGAGGCCAGCTCCGTGGATGCATCGGGTTCCTCGGCAACCAGGCTTTTTTCCTGTTCGATCATCGTGGATGTCCTCGTGTCGCGGGGTTATCCCTGCCTGCGCACGCAGCGGAAACCGACGTGGCTGGTCGAGGTGTCTTCGGGCTCGGCATGCCGCGCCGCGGGGCGGTAGCGGCGGCAGTAGTTCGGCGCGCACAGGTGCGAGCCGCCCTTGAGCACGCGGCGGGCGATGCGGATCGCCGGCTGCGCCGGGTCGAAGCTGGCTTCGGCATCGCCCGCGCGCGGATTGCGCGGGATGCAGCAGCTGCGCTGCGCCGGCATCGGGTGGCGCGTGGTCCAGTAGTCCGCGGTCCACTCCCAGACGTTGCCGATCATGTCGACCAGGCCATGGGCGTTGGCCGGATAGGCGCCGACCGGCGAAGTCCGCGCCCAGCCGTCCTCGAGCAGGTTCTCCAGCGGGAAGCGGCCCTGCCAGGTGTTGGCCAGGTGCCGCCCGCCGGGCGCCAGCTCGTCGCCCCAGGCGTACTCGACCCCCTCCAGGCCGCCGCGCGCGGCGAACTCCCATTCGGCCTCGCTGGGCAGCGCCTTGCCGGCCCAGCCTGCATAGGCGCAGGCGTCCTCGTAGGCCACGTGCACCACCGGATGATCGAGCAACCCGTCCAGCGAACTGCAGGAACCCAGCGGATGCCGCCAGTCGGCGCCGAACTCGTAGTTCCACCACTGGTAGGCGTTGTGCAAGCCGGACACTGCGGCCGGCGGCGAGAACACCAGCGAGCCGGGCTGCAGCATGTGCGGCAGGGCGCCGGGATAGTCGTCCGGATCCGGTACGCGTTCGGCCACGGTCACGTGGCCGGTGGCCGCGACGAAGGCCATGAACTGCCGGTTGGTGACCGGCGCGCGGTCGATGAAGAAGCCGTCCACCGCCACCGGGTGCGCCGGCGCTTCCTCGGCGTAGTGGTGGTCCGAGCCCATGGTGAAAGTCCCGCCCGGGATCCAGGCCATCCCGTCCGCGCCCTCGGCTGGAGGGAGGTCGGCAACCACCGGCGATGGAGGGAAGACTGTCGCGGCCACTGGGGATACCCGTGGTTCCTGTCCTGGCACTGGGGATGGCAGGCGCCTTGCGGATCTGAAACGGCAGGCTAGCGCCGTGGGCGCGGGTCACCACCCGGGGATCGGAAGGCGCCGGCCGGATCGCGCAACGGAAGGACCCGCGGCGCGGACCGACCGCGCCGATACGGGATCACTTCTTCGGATAAAGCAAGGTGAAGACGAAACGCAGGCCCCAGTCGGGCCCGCCGTCGGGCGCGTCGGCGTAATAGCGCACGCCCCCCTGCCAGCTGACCAGCTGCGAGCCGATCTTGCCGACCTTGCTGTAGCCCACGTTCACCGGAACGGTCCACTGCCCGGCCTCCCAGTTGTAGGAGGACTCGAGGTTGACCGTGAACGTGCGCCCCTGCCCCAGCCCCCTGGACAGGAACGGCTGCAGGAAGGTCGAGCTGACATCGTCGCGGTCGCTGTCGCCGGCGAACGACCACAGGTGGTTCACCAGCGCGCCGTAGGTCCAGCCGGCCTCGGTCTGCCGCAGCACCACCGCGGTCGGGCCGGCGCCCCACTTGCCGCTGCCGAGCAGGTCGTCGCTGGCCACGGGCAGCAGCAGCGCCGGGCCGATGCCCCAGATCCAGCCGCCGGCGGTGGGCGCCTTGGGCGAGAAGAAGAAGCTCTGGGTGATGTCGCCGGCGCCGAACTGGCTGCCCGCGCCGGGGAATATTTCTTCCTGGTAGACGATCGGCAGGATCGTGCGCGAGATCAGGTTCCAGTCCTCTCCGATCGAGACCGGGACGACCGGCTGCACGTTGAGGTAGGTACGGCTGCCGCCACTGCCCCATTCATCGTGGTTCAGCTGCATCGGCACGCTGACCAGGCTGGCCACGGGATTGGACAGCTGCTTGGCCAGTTCGTCCGCATCCTGCGCCGCCGCAGCGCCGGCGACCGCGGCCAGGCCCGGCGCGCAGAGGCCCATCAGCCGTGCCGCCAGGCGCGGTCCGGCGCGCGCCGCGCGCCGGTGGAACATCTTCATCGGGAACAGTGCGGCAATGACATCCATGGTCACCCTACCGATCCATAGCGATCCGGCCCGACGATACCGCTCGCGGACGCTGCCGGCCACCTGCAAAGTGCATGTCGCCGTCCGGATTTCGCAAGAGTTGCGGCCTTCTCGCCGCCTTAACAAGAGCGCGCTATATAACGACCGACATGCCGCCGCGGCAGTTGGCGGCACAGGATGGAACTCCCCACAAGGACAGGACTGCATGCTCGCTCCCCCCATGCTCGAATCGCGCCCCGCGCTGCGAACGAAGGACGTCGACGAAGTCCGCGCATGGCTCAGCAGGATCTATGCGATCCGCAGACTGGACCTGCCCGAACGCGCCGCCGGCTTCGACTGCGTGGTCAACCATTGCCCGCTGTCCTCGCTCGCCCTGACCTACGCGCGCTACGGCTCGTCCATGCACGCGCGGCTGGAGCAGAGCGACTTCTTCGTGCAGGGCTTCCCGCTCAGCGGCCGTGGCGAGGTGTGCTGGAACCGCAGCACCTTCGCCGTGGATCCCACGGTGGGCGGCATCGCCGGCGGCCCGGGCTCTGAAGCGAGCCTCGACTACAGCGGCGATTTCTCGCACCTGGTGCTGAAGATCACCCCGGCCGCACTGGTCCATCGCCTGTCGCTGCTGCTGGACCGGCCGATCGACCCGCCGCTGCAGTTCACCGGTTTCCCGAACCCCGGCTACGCCGCTGCCTACGCGCGGCTGGTCAAGTTCGTCGCCGGCGAAGTCGGCCGCGGGGCTGACCGCCTGCCGGCGCTGGCCATCGGGGAGCTCGAGGACGCCCTGCTGGTGAACTACCTGTTCGCCAACGAGCACAACTATTCGGCCCTGCTCGCCGGCCCGCCGCGCGCGGCGGCACCGTGGCAGGTGCGGCGCGCGGTCGACTACATCGAACAGCACTGGGACCAGCCGATCACCATCGAGCAGTTGACCCGGATCACCGAGACCAGCGCGCGCAGCCTGTTCCTGCTGTTCAAGAAGACCTACGACGTCTCGCCCATGGTCTACCTGAGCCAGGTGCGCCTGCGCCACGCCAGGAAGCTGCTCAGCCAGCCCACGCCGGGGACCAGCGTGACCAAGGTCGGCTTCATGTGCGGCTTCAGCAACATGGGCAACTTCGCGCTGAAGTACCAGGGCGCCTTCGGCGAGAAGCCGTCCGAGACGCTGCGAAGCCATCGCAGGTGACCCGGCCCGCCACGGGCGCTTTCCCCATCGACACGAAAGACGGCCCCGTCCCGCCGCGACGCCGCATGGCGCCGGTCCGTCACGTGCCCGTGCGCACGGGCGGCACGGCCGCGGCGTTGCGGCGCCGGACCACGGCGACATAGGCGAACGCCAGCGCGTACATCACCACGCCGTACACCGCCGCCGGCATGCCCATCGCCACCGAATCCATGACGTTGAACGCGATCAGCAGCGCGAGCATGCAGTTCTGCACGCCCACCTCCAGGCCGATGGTCACCGCATCGCGCCGGTCGGTACGCGCGCTGCGGCCCAGCAGGTAGCCGCCGCACAGCGCCACCAGGCACATGCCGCCGGCCGCCAGCGCCAGCGCCGCCATCCACGGCAACAGCGCCTGCCGCTGGTCGACCAGGATGTAGGCGATCAGCGCCAGCAGCAGGAGCAGGCCGACGCGGTTGAGCCAGGGTTCCAGCACGCCGGTCACGCGCGGCAACACCTGGCGCAAGGCCATCCCCGCCGCCACCGGCAGCATCACCAGCAGGACCAGGTGCGCCAGCATCTGTGCGACCGGCAGCCTGATCGCGCGGGCCTCGCCGGCGAACACGTACAGGGCCAGGGCGGTCAGCAGCGGGATCGTGAGCAGGGTCAGCAGCGAGCTGGCCGCGGTCAGGGTCACCGCCAGGGCCAGGTTGCCGCGCGCCAGCCAGGTCAGCGCGTTGGACGCGCTGGCGCTGGGGCAGGCCGCGACCAGGACGAAGCCGACCGCCAGTTCCCATGCGTCGGCGAACCAGGCCGCGACCGCGAAGCCCAGCAGCGGCAGGAACAGGTAGTGCCCGGCCAGTCCCGCGTACAGCGGCCGCGGCTGGCGCATGACCTGGCGGAAATCGCGCGCGGCCAGCGCCATCCCGATGCCGAGCATGATCAGCGCGTTGGCGATGGGCAGGCCGACCTGCACCAGCGCGTCGATGCGGATCGCCTCAGTGGACGGCAGCGGCATCGCGGCCTTCCATCGCGGGTCGCATCGCGGCCGTCCTTTCCCGCGAAAGCGGCCTCACCCTGCGGCTGCGCCGGGCACGAGCCGCATCGGTTGCAGCCTGAGGTAGGTCAGCGAACGCCACAGCCACTCCGCCGGGCCGAAGCGGAACCGCTGCAGCCACCACTGGCTGTACATCACCTGGATCGCGAACAGGCCCAGCGCGAACGGCACCTGCCAGAACCGCGGCAGGTGCTCGAAGAAGCCCAGCCCGTAGCCGTAGAACGCCAGCGTGCACACGACCGACTGCACCAGGTAGTTGGTCAGTGCCATGCGCCCCGCCGGCGCCAGCAGGTCCAGCCAACGCGCGACCGGCGGGAATTCGAGCCCGCGCATCACCCAGGCCAGGTAGCCCAGGCACATCATCGCCGCGGCGACCGCGCCCAGCGCCTGGGCCAGCCCGGTGCGCAGGTCGAACACCAGCAGCGAGGCGCTGGGCGCGACCAGGAACGAAACCAGCATCAGCAGCAGCCCCGCCGGCAGCACCGCCCAGCGCAGCCACGGGTACAGGCGCGGATACAGCTCCGGCCGCTGGATCGCGCGGCTGCGGGCGAACGCCGCGCCCAGCAGGAACATGCCGAAGACCATCACCCCGAACACCACCAGGTTGGACAGCATCAGCCCGAAATCGCGCATGCGCTGGGCCACGGCCATGGCGTAGTCGCCCGAGCCGTAGGCCTGCCGCTGCGCCTCGGCCACATTGGCCATTTCCGTGCCTGCCTGGGCCATCAGCGCGTCCCAGCCCGGCACCCATCCCGACATCAGCCCCAGCCCCAGCAGCATGGCCGGCGCGGCCAGGTAGCAGGCTGCGCCCAGCCAGGCCAGCCAGCGCGCCGGCACGTCGCGGAAGGCCAGCAGCGGGATCGACAGCAGCGCGTACGGCACCAGGATGTCGCCGGACCACACCAGCAGCGAATGCACCAGGCCGATGCCCAGCAGGGCCAGGCTGCGCCGCCAGTACAGGCCGGCGAACGGGCGCCCGGCCGCCTCGGCGCGCTGGACCATCATCGCGAAGCCCATGCCGAACAGCAGCGAGAACAGGGTGAAGAACTTGCCCTGCACGAAGAAGTAGACCAGCCCGTCGGCGATCCGGTCGGCGCCGGCCAGCGCCGGGTCCATGCCGGTGTTGGCCTGGAACACCGGCCCGACGAAGGACTCCATGTTCATCAGCAGGATCCCGCCGAGCGCGAAGCCGCGCAGCACGTCCAGCGTGGCGATGCGCTCCTGCGGTGCGACGGGCTGCAGTGCGGCGTGGCTCATGGCAGGTTCCTTCCCCTTGGACCGGCCCATGATGACCCATCCGCGCCCTTGTGTAGGAGCTCCCTTCAGGGGCGACCCGACGCCGCCGGGACGCAGCCGCGTTCAATGCGACCGATCCGGAGAGCCCACGTTGAACGCGGCACGGTCCGGGGGCGTCGGGTCGCCCCTGAAGGGAGCTCCTACAGCAGCAGGCCGGCGCCGGGGATGCGCCGCACGGCCACGTCAAGCCTTGTCCCCCCTGCCCCTCGCCGGTACGCTCCCCGGCGCATGTCCGGCTTCGTCCACCTCCACCTCCATACCGAGTTTTCGCTCGCGGACTCGACCATCCGCGTGCCCGAGAAACCCGAGCAGGCCGACCCGGCCAAGGCCAAGCAGGCCAACCTGCTCAGCCGCGCGGTGGAACTGGGGCTGCCGGCGCTGGCGGTGACCGACCTCAACAACCTGTTCGCCCTGATCAAGTTCTACAAGGCGGCCGAGGGCGTGGGCATCAAGCCGATCGCCGGCGCCGACCTGGCGGTGGCGGCGGGGCCGGGCGAAGCGCCGTGGCGGATCACCGCGCTGTGCCGCGACCACGGCGGCTACCTCAATCTTTCGCACCTGCTGACCCGCGCCTGGATGGAAGGCCACCGGCCCGACGGCGGCGTGGCGGTGCGGCCCGAATGGCTGCGCGACTGCGGCGAAGGCCTGGTCCTGCTCGCCGGCCGCGAAAGCCTGGCCGGGCGCCTGGCCGGCGAGCACCGCCACGACCTGGCCGAGCAGCAGCTGGCCGACTGGCAGCGCGCCTTCGGCGCCAACCTGTGCCTGGAGCTGGTCCGCACCGGCCGCGACGGCGAGGACGCGTTCAACGCCTTCGCCCTGCACGCCTCGGCCGCGCGCGGCATCCCGGTGGTGGCGTCCAACGACGTGCGCTTCCTCGACACGGCCGGCTTCGACGCGCACGAGGCGCGCGTGTGCATCGCCTCCGGCCGGGTGCTCGACGACCCCAAGCGGCCGCGCGACTACAGCGCGCAGCAGTACCTCAAATCGGCCGCGGAGATGGCCGAGCTGTTCGCCGACGTGCCCGACGCGATCGCCAACACACTGGAGCTGGCCAGGCGCTGCAACCTCGAACTGACCCTGGGCAAGTACGCGCTGCCGGCCTACCCGGTACCGTCGGACGAGACCCTGGGCAGCTGGATCCGCAGGCAGTCGCACGAAGGCCTGGAGGCGCGCCTGGCGAAGAACCCGCTGGCGCCCGGCCGCACCCGCCAGGACTACGTCGAGCGCCTGGACTTCGAGCTGGACACCATCATCGAGATGGGCTTCCCCGGCTACTTCCTGATCGTGGCCGACTTCATCCAGTGGGGGAAGAACCACGGCATCCCGATCGGCCCGGGCCGCGGTTCCGGCGCCGGCTCGCTGGTGGCCTGGGCGCTGCAGATCACCGACCTGGACCCGCTGCCGTACAACCTGCTGTTCGAGCGCTTCCTCAACCCCGAGCGCGTGTCGATGTCGAAGTCGGGCATCGACACG
>CAZBDE010000059.1:0-13623 GCA_964490415.1 uncultured Pseudoxanthomonas sp.
CGGCGTCGGTGCGCATCGGCGGCGACCGCTTCGACGAGTCGATCACCAACTACGTGCGCCGCAACCACGGCATGCTGATCGGCGAGGCCACCGCCGAGCGGATCAAGGTCGAACTGGGCTGCGCCTACCCGCAGTCGGAGGTCAAGGAGATGGAGATCTCCGGCCGCAACCTCGCCGAAGGCGTGCCGAAGATGATCAAGATCAACTCCAACGAGGTGCTGGAGGCGCTGCACGAGCCGCTGGCCGGGATCGTCGCGGCGGTGCGGCTGGCGCTGGAGCAGACCCCGCCGGAGCTGTGCGCCGACGTGGCCGAGCGCGGCATCGTCCTGACCGGCGGCGGCGCGCTGCTGCGCGACCTGGACAAGCTGATCGGCGAGGAGACCGGCCTGCACGTGCAGGTCGCCGACGACCCGCTGACCTGCGTGGCCCGTGGCGGCGGCCGTGCGCTGGAGCTGGTCGACATGCACGGCAACGAGTTCTTCGCGCCGGACTGAGCGGACGCACGCGCCCCGGGCCGCGCTGGCGCGGCCGGTCGCGCGCGCCGCGCCCGCCGCCATCCTCGCCCCTTCGCCCCGCCCCTGCCGGCTGATTCCCTTCCGTGTCGTCCTATCCCGGACCTCCCGCCGCCGCCCGTCCCGGTGACACTGCCGGGACGCTGCGGTTGCTGGCCTACCTGGCGCTGGCCATCACCCTGCTGGTGCTGGACCACCGCGGCGGCTGGCTGCGCCAGTTGCGCAGCCAGGCCGGACTGGCGGTGCAGCCGGTATGGGCGCTGGCCGGCCTGCCCGGCCGCCTCGGCAGCGGGCTGAAGGATGGACTGGCCTCGCGCGGGATCCTGCTGGAAGAGAACCGGCAGCTGCGCAACGACCTGCTGCTGGCCAACGCGCGCCTGACCCGGTTGCGCAACGCCGCCATCGACAACGCCCAGCTGCGCGACCTGCTCGGCGTGGTCGAGCGCGGCGGGCTGGACGTGCAGCTGGTGCCGATCCTGGACATCGACCTGGAGCCTTCGCGCCAGCGCCTGGTGCTGGCCGCCGGCGGCAGCGACGGCGTGGTCCGCGGCCAGGCGGTGATCGACGCCGGCGGCCTGCTCGGCCAGGTGATCGAAGTCACCCCGATGAATTCCACCGTGCTGCTGCTCACCGATCCGGACCATGCGGTGCCGGTGATGATCGCGCGCAACGGCGTGCGCCTGATCGCCTACGGCCGCGGCGACCGCCTGGAGCTGCGCGACGTGCCGCTCAACCGCGACGTGCAGGTCGGCGACGCGCTGGTCACCTCCGGCCTGGGCGGGCGCTTCCCGGCGGGCTTCCCGGTGGCCACGATCACCGCGCTCAGGCCCGACGAGAGCCAGGCCTTCCTGGTCGGCGACCTGGCCCCCGCCGCGCAGCTGGACCGCGGCCGCGACGTGCTGCTGCTGCGTCCCGGCACCCCGGCGCTGCCGCTGCCGGGAGGACAGGGCGCGTCCGTCGCGCCTGCCGCCGGCGGGCCGGCCCAGGCAGCGCCCGGTACGGCCCCGGCCAGTGCGCCGGACCCGGCGCCTGCCACCCCGGCGCCGCGTCCGGCCCAGGCGCAGGAGCCGCAGCGGTGAGCCGCCTGCGCGATGGCGGCTGGATACTGCCCGCCAGCCTGGTCGTGGCCCTGCTGCTGGGCCTGCTGCCGTTGCCCGACGCGCTGCAGCCGCTGCGTCCGTACTGGCTGGCGCTGGTGCTGGCCTACTGGGTGATCGAAGCGCCTTCGCGCGCCGGCCTGGGCCTGGCGTTCTGCGTGGGCCTGGTCGCCGACCTGGTCTATGGCGGCCTGCTCGGCGAGCAGGCGCTGCGGCTGGTGATCATGGCCTTCATCCTGCAGCGCTTCCGCGCGCGGCTGCGCTTCTTCCCGCTGTCGCAGCAGGCGCTGGCGATCGGCGCGCTGCTGCTCAACGACCGCATCGTCGACGCCGCCATCCACCTGGCGCTGGGCCAGCAGACGCTGCCGTGGCACTACTGGTGGGCGCCGCTGCTGGGCGTGCTGCTGTGGCCGCCGCTGTTCCTGCTGCTCGACGCGCTGCGCCTGGGACGGCGCGGCGACTGAGCGCGAGCGATGATGAGCAGCCGTCGCCCGGTCAAGAACCCGCATGCGGAAGCCGAGCAGTTCCGCCGCCGCGCCGCGCTCGGTTTCATCGTCGTGGCCCTGGCCCTGGTCGGCCTGGCCGCGTGGTACTTCCGCCTGCAGGTGGTGCAGCACGCCGACTTCGCCACCCGTTCGGAAGCCAACCGCATCCGCCCGCGCCCGGTGGTGCCGGCGCGCGGCATGATCTACGACCGCCAGGGCCGGCTGCTGGCCGAGAACCTGCCGGCGTTCCGCCTCGACGTCACCCCCGACAAGGCCGGCGACCTCGACGCGCTGCTGGCCGAACTGGGCCAGGTGATCCCGCTGGGCGAGGACGAGATCGCGCACTTCCGGCGCGAGCGCACGTCCGGCCGCAGCTTCCTGCCGATCACCCTGAAGCTGCGCCTCAGCGACGAGGAGATGGCCGCCTTCGCGGTCAACCGCTGGCGCTTCCCCGGGGTGGAGCTGCAGCCCTACCTGACCCGCCACTATCCCTACGGCGACCTGCTCGCGCACGTGGTCGGCTACGTCGGCCGGATCGACGAGGCCGACCTGGAGAAGCTGGGCGACGCCAGTTCGGCGCTGACCCACATCGGCAAGACCGGGATCGAGCGTTCCTACGAGGACCTGCTGCGCGGCCAGGTCGGCTACGAGCAGATCGAGACCAACGTGCAGGGCCGCGCGCTGCGCACCGTCGGCCGCGTGCCGGCGCGCCCGGGCCAGGACGTGCGCCTGTCGATCGACGCGGAACTGCAGCGCGCCGCGGTGGCCGCGTTCGGCGAACTGGAAGGCACCGCGGTGGCGATGGATCCGCGCAGCGGCGAGATCCTGGCGCTGGTGAGCCTGCCGAGCTTCGACGCGAACCTGTTCGTCAACGGCATCTCGCACGACGACTACCGCGCGCTGATGGACAACCCCTCGCGCCCGCAGTTCAACCGCGCCGTGCTCGGCGGCGTGGCGCCCGGCTCCACGCTCAAGCCGTTCCTGGCCCTGGCCGGCCTGGACAGCGGCACGCGCCGGCCCGAGGACAGGACCCTGTCCACCGGCATGTTCTACCTGCCGGGCACCAGCCGCGGCTGGGGCGATTCGCACCGGGGCGGCCATGGCTGGACCGACGCGCGCAAGTCGATCGCCGATTCGGTCAACACCTACTACTACAAGCTGGCGCTGGACATGGGCGTCGGCAGGATGGACGAGTACCTGTCGCGCTACGGCTTCGGCAAGCCCAGCGGCGTGGACCTGGCCGGCGAGAGCACCGGCATTCTGCCGAACCCGGCGTGGAAGCAGAAGACGCGCAAGGAGCGCTGGTACCCGGGCGACACGGTCAACATGAGCATCGGCCAGGGCGACTGGAAGGTGACGCCGCTGCAGATGGCGCGCGGCACCGCCGCGCTGGCCGACGATGGCCGGCTGCGCCGGCCGCACCTGGTGGAGGCGCACCGCGAGCGCTTCGACGCGCCGTGGGCGCCGCTGCCGCAGCCGGAGCCCACCGCAATCGGCAGCGCCGGCAACCTGCAGGTGGTGCGCGAAGGCATGGTCGCCACCGTGCATGGCCCGGGCGGCACCGCGCGCCCGATCGGCGTCGGCATCCCGTACCGCATCGCCGGCAAGACCGGCACCGCGCAGGTGGTCAGCCGCCGCGGCACCGCCGCGGTCAATCCGCGCAGCCTGCCGATGCACCTGCGCCACCGCGCGCTGTTCATCGGCTACGCGCCGGCCGACGATCCGCAGATCGCGGTGGCGGTGGCGGTGGAGGGCGGCGGCTACGGCGGCAGCACCGCCGCGCCGATCGCGCGCGCGATCTTCGACGCCTGGCTGCTGGGCAGGCTGCCGGCCGGGCTGGAGCCGATCGATGGCGTGGTGGTGACGGCCGAATGCAGGGAAGGCGATGTCGCCTGCATCCAGGCGGCGCTGCAGGGCAACGCGGTGGCGCCGGCAGCGGCCGGAAGCGCGGCGTCCGCGACGACGCCACCGGCCACGGACACGGCGCCGGTTGCGGCGGTCGCGGCAGCGCCGGGCGCAGTCTCCGCGGCGGCGGAAGCGGGGTCTGCGCCGGCCGGCGCAGGCACGACGATAACCGTCGCCACCTCCGGATCGCAGCGCACGCCGATCGTGGAATCCGACCGCAATCCGGCCGCCAACAGTTTCGGTGCCTGGGCGCGGCGCCATGCCGCATCCGTGCCCGCGCCCGCGCCCGACGGCCCTGGCGCGGCCGCAATACCGGCACCCGCCGCGCCCGCGCCGCCGGCGAACACCGCGCCTCCCGCAGCGGCCACCCGGCGCGACGGCGACGGGGACGACCGGTGAGGGATTTCCTGCGCTGGTTGCTGGACATGCTCGGGCGCGTCACCCGCACCCTGGACTGGCCGCTGTGCCTGGCGCTGCTGGCGCTGATGGGCTTCGGCCTGGCGGTGCTGTACAGCGCCGGCGGCGCCAGCGCCGGGCCGGCCCTGATCAAGGCGCAGGGCGCGCGTTTCGCCGTGGGCCTGCTGGCGATGTGGGCGCTGTCGCGGGTGTCGGTGATCCGGCTGCGTGCATGGTCGCCGGCGATCTACGCGCTGGCGCTGTTGCCGCTGGTCGCGGTGCTGCTGATCGGCACCGGCAAGCATGGCCGGCACTGGCTCAACCTGGGCGTGTTCTTCCTGCAGCCGTCGGAACTGCTGAAGATCACCCTGCCGATGATGGTCGCCTGGTACCTGCACATGCGGCCGCTGCCGCCGCGGATCGGCACGGTGCTGGTCGCCGGCGTGCTGATCGCGGTGCCGACCGGGCTGATCCTGCTGCAGCCGGACTTCGGCACGGCGATGCTGATCGCGGCCAGTGGCGTGTTCGCGCTGTTGCTGGCCGGCCTGCCGTGGTGGTGGGTGGGCGTGGCGGTCGGCGGCGTGGCCGCGGTCGCGCCGGTGGCCTGGATCTGGCTGCTGCGGCCGTACCAGAAGGACCGCATCCTCACTTTCCTCGAGCCGGAGCGCGACCCGCTGGGCACCGGCTGGAACATCATCCAGTCGAAGATCGCGATCGGCTCCGGCGGCCTCACCGGCAAGGGCTGGGGCGAGGGCAGCCAGTCGCACCTGAACTTCATCCCCGAGCAGACCACCGACTTCATCTTCGCGGTGCTCAGCGAGGAGTTCGGCTGGATCGGCGTGGCCACCGTGCTGGCGCTGTACCTGTTCGTGGTCGGGCGCTGCCTGTGGATCGCGATGGAAGCGCGCGACACCTATTCGCGCCTGCTCGCCGGCTCGCTGGGCCTGGCGTTCTTCGTCTACGTGCTGGTCAACGGCGGCATGGTCTCCGGGCTGCTGCCGGTGGTGGGTGTGCCGATGCCGCTGCTCAGCTACGGCGGCACCTCGGCGGTGTCGCTGCTGGCCGGCCTGGGCCTGGTGATGGCGGTGCGCACGCACCGGCCGGTGCACGGCTACCGCTAGGGAACTTCCGCACGGTCCGGTCCTGGCCTGCTCCCGCTTCTCGCCGGATCGCCAGGCCCCTTGTAGGAGCTCCCTTCAGGGGCGACCCGAAGGGGCTGTTCGAAGCTGCGTTCAACATCACCGATCCGGAGGCTCCGCGTTGAATGCGGCGTCCTCCAACGGCGGCCGGGTCGCCCCTGAAGGGAGCTCCTACAGGGGCGCGGACTGCCGTCGACGTTGGGACGGAGGGCACACGGCGCCTTTCTCCGGATCAACGGAGGAACTGCGGGAAATCCCGCCGGTTCCGCGCGTTTGCGCACGGTGCTAATCTGCCGTCGATGACGAAGCCCGCACTGACCGGTCTGCTCGCCCTCGTCCTCCTCGGCTGCGTGCCGAAGGAGGCCCAGGTGGCCTCTCCGCCTTCCGCCACCGTGCCCGCGAAGCAGGAGGCCCCGGTGCCTGCCGAAGCCGCGCCGGAGAAGGCGGCCGCGCCGGCGGTCGACCTTGCGCCGGTCCCGTTCGAGACCGCGCGCGCCAACTTCGTCCGCGACACCTCGAAGCGCTACGGCATTCCGGCTGCCGAGATCGAAGCGACGCTGGCGCGGGCGCAGTTCCTCGACTCGGTGGTCACCGCGATGTCGCGCCCGGCCGAGCGGGTCAAGCCGTGGCACGAATACCGGCCGATGTTCATCACCCAGGCGCGCATCGACGGCGGCCGCGCCTTCCTGGCGCAGAACCGCGCCGCGCTGGAAAAGGTGCAGGCGCGGACCGGCGTGCCGGCCGAGCTGATCGTGGCGATCATCGGCGTGGAGACCAGCTACGGCGGCAACACCGGCCGCTACTCGGTGCTCGACGCGCTGTACACGCTGGCCTTCCGCTATCCGCGCAGCGGCGATCCGGCCAGGCTCGAACGCGAGGTGCGGCGCGAGCTGTTCTTCCGCGACGAACTGGCGCAGCTGTTCGCGCTGGGCCGCGAGGAGAAGCTGGACATCGCCACGCTCAAGGGCAGCTACGCCGGGGCGATGGGCCTGGGCCAGTTCATGCCCTCGAGCTACCGCCAGTTCGCCGTGGACGGCGACGGCGACGGCCGCCGCGACCTGTTCAACAGCCGCGACGACGTGTTCGCCTCGGTCGCCAACTATTTCCTGGAGAAGGGCGGCTGGGTGCCGGGCGGCCCGGTCGCGGTGCCGGCCACGCTGGCCGCCGGCCGCGAGCCGTTCAACCCCGAGGACTGGAAACCCGAGCACAGCCTGGCCGATCTGGCCGCGCGCGGCTACACCCCGCGGCAGGCGGTACCGGCGGGCCTCACCGCCACGCCGGTGTCGCTGGAAGGCAGCGCCGGGCCGCAGTACTGGCTCGGTTTCCAGAACTACTACGCCATCACCCGCTACAACATCTCCAGGATGTACGCGATGGCGGTGTACCAGCTTTCGCAGGCCATCGCCGGCCGCGACATCCCGCCGGCATGAACGCCGCCGTGCCGCGCACGCTGCGGGCCGGCGCGGTGCTGCTGGCGGCGCTGGCGCTGGCCGCCTGCGGCAGCGCGCCGAAGAAGCAGGACAAGGCGGCGGGCACGCCCGTTGCCGGCAAGCCGGTGGCGGGGAAGGCCGAGGCCGGCTGCAGCGGCACCTCGCCCTACGCGGCGGCGCAGGAGGATCCCTCCACCCGCGGCGACTACACCGCCGGCGGCCTGTACAAGCCGGGAGTGAAGGACACCACGCCCGGCTACGTGCCCAACGTGGCCTGCATCCCCGAACCGCGGGTCACCGACGAGCCGCGTTCGCCGGTGGGCAACCGTTCGCCGTACACCGTGCTGGGCAAGCAGTACCACGTGATGGACCGGACCCGGGGATACACGGAGAAAGGGACCGCCTCGTACTACGGCGCCAAGTTCCACGGCCGCCGCACCTCCAACCAGGAGGTGTACGACATGTACGCCTTCACCGCCGCGCACAAGACCCTGCCGCTGCCCAGCTTCGCCCGGGTCACCAACCTGGACAACGGCCAGTCGGTGGTGGTGCGGGTCAACGATCGCGGGCCGTTCCACGAGGGCCGGGTGATCGATCTCAGCTACGCGGCGGCGGTGAAGCTGGGCATCGTCGCCCGCGGCACCGGCCGGGTCGAGGTACGTGCGCTGAACCCGGGCGATGCCGATGCGCCGCGGCTTGCCGCCGCGCCCGCGCCGCGCCGCGAGGCTGCCGCGCCGGCCGCATCGACCACGGTGGCGGCGCTGCCGGCCACCGGCCTGGACAACCTGGTGCAGGCCTTGCCGCCGGCGACGCCCGTGGCGCCGGCAGGCGCGGGCAGCGCCGACGCGCCGGTCGTGCAGCCGGTCGCCGCCCCGCCGGCGATCGCCACCGGGGCCCCCGCCGCCGTTGCCATCCCCGGCGCTGGCGAGGCGGTCGCCACGCATACGGTGCCGGGCGTGGCCCAGTCCGGCAGCTACGGGCCGGTGGGCGCAGCGCCCGCGCCGGCCAGCGCGGCTGGCGCAGCGGCCGGTCAGGCGGGCCCCGCGGCCGCCAGCGGCAGCGACACGGTGCTGCAGGTGGCCAGCTTCACCAGCCTGGACAACGCGCGCCGCGCGCTGGACCGGCTGCTCGCCGCCGGCATCGCCGGGGCGCGGCTGGACGACGTGGTCGCCGGTGGCCGCACCTTCTGGCGGCTGCGCGTGGCGCCCGGCAGCAGCGATGCGGTGGAACTTGCCGGCCGCATCGCCGGTCTGGGGTTCGGGACGCCGCAACTGGTCCGTGAATGAAGCGGCCCGGCTCGCCGCCGAGGGCAGCCCCGTACAATGTCCCGCTTGCCGCGTCCGCGCCCGACGCATCCATCCCATCGCCGGCAGCAGCGCCGCCGGTCCCGCAGGAGTTCCCACCCGCATGAAGTTCCGCCTCGCCGCCGCCGCGCTGGCCACCACCTTCTCGATCGGCCTGGCCTTTGCCCAGGCGCCGGCCCCCGCGCCGCCGCCGGCGGCCGCCACGCCGGCCACCGTCGCCATCCCGGATGCGCCGAAGCCGGCCCAGTCCAGCGCCTGGCTGGTGATGGACGACGCGACCGGCCAGGTCCTGGCCGGCGAGAACGTCGACGCCCGGGTCGAACCGGCCAGCATCACCAAGGTGCTGACCGCCTACGTGATCGCCGCCGAGACCGCCGCTGGCAAGGTCAAGCCCGACGACCAGGTGCTGATGAGCGAGCGCGCCTGGCGCGAGGGCGGCGCCCGCACCGACGGCAGCTTCAGCGGCTTCCCGGTCAACCAGCGCGCGCCGCTGCGCGACATGGAAAAGGGCATGGCGGTGCAGTCCGGCAACGATGCCGCGATCGCCCTGGCCGAGCACGTGGCCGGCACCCAGGAGGCCTTCGCCGACCTGATGAACAGCTACGCGGCGAAGATCGGCATGAAGAACAGCCACTTCGTCAACGCGCACGGCCTCTCGCACCCGGAGCACTACAGCACCGCGCACGACCTGGCGCTGCTCGGCCGCGCTTTCATCCGCGACTACCCGGAGACCTATGCGTTCAACAGCATCAAGGAGTTCACGGTCAACGGCATCACCCAGCCGAACCGCAACCTGCTGCTGTGGCGCGATCCGAGCGTGGACGGGATCAAGACCGGCCACCATTCCGGCGCCGGCTACTGCCTGATGAGCTCGGCCAAGCGCGAGGACCAGCGCCTGATCGCGGTGGTGATGGGCTCCAGCTCCGAGCGCCAGCGCGCCGACGACAGCCTGGCCCTGCTCAACTGGGGCTTCCGCTTCTACGAGACCCACAAGCTGTACGAGCCGGGCAAGCCGGTGGCGCAGCTGAAGGTGTGGAAGGGCAAGGCCGACCAGGTCCAGCTGGGCGTGGCCGAGCCGCTGCTGGTGAGCGTGCCGCGCGGCCGCTACCCGGAACTGAAGCCGGCGATGGAGGTGCCGAAGTCGCTGGTGGCCCCGATCGCCGCCGGCCAGGAAATCGGCACGGTGAAGGTCTCGCTCGACGGCCAGGTCGTGGCCCAGGTGCCGCTGGTGGCGGCCCACGCGGTGGAGGAGGCCGGCTTCTTCAAGCGCCTGTGGGATGCGTTCTGGATGTGGTGGGAAGCGGACTGAGGTCCGGCCCCCTCTGTGAGCGAAACGCACGGCCCTTCGGGGCCGCGCGTCGTTTTTGGGGTTGCAGGAGCGGGCATGACCGCGACGCGGGCGTC
Source organism: uncultured Pseudoxanthomonas sp. (assembly GCA_964490415.1). Classification (GTDB taxonomy): domain Bacteria; phylum Pseudomonadota; class Gammaproteobacteria; order Xanthomonadales; family Xanthomonadaceae; genus Pseudoxanthomonas. The sequence continues at coordinate 9,673 of CAZBDE010000059.1, forward strand.
GGAATCATGAGGCCGTCGCCTGTGCCGACGGCGTCGTGTCGCGGTCATGCCCGCTCCTGCAAAAGCCGTGCGCGGGCGTGGGGTATCCTCCGGCGAGCCTGCCAACGATTACGCCCGGGGAACCTGCCGTGAGATTCCGCCTGTCCGGCCTGTGCCGGCTCCTGCTGCTGCTGGGCGCCTGCGCGCCCGCACTCGCGGCCGAGCCGCCGATGCAGGTCTACACCCGCGCCACGCACTCGCTGGACGGCGAATGGAAGGTCATCGTCGATCCCTACGAGAACGGCTACTACAACTACCGCTACCAGCCGTTCGACCAGCAGGCCGATCCGCCGAAGGGCGCGTATTTCCGCGACGCCAGGCCGGATTCGCCCACCGACCTGGTCGAATACGACTTCGACCGCGCCGCCTCGCTGCAGGTGCCCGGCGACTGGAACACCCAGGACCCGAAGCTCTACTACTACGAAGGCAGCGTCTGGTACCGGAAGAAGTTCGACGCGCCGGCCCGCACGCCGACCGACCGCGTGTTCCTCGAATTCGGCGCGGTGAACTACCGCGCCGACGTCTACCTCAACGGCCGCAAGCTCGGCGTGCACGAGGGCGGTTTCACCCCGTTCCGTTTCGAGGTCACCGACCGGCTCGAGGACCGCGGCAACTCGCTGGTGCTGAAGGTCGACAACAAGCGCCGCGCCGACGGCGTGCCCACGCTCAACACCGACTGGTGGAACTACGGCGGCATCACCCGCCCGGTCGGACTGGTGGTGGTGCCGGCGGTGTTCGTGCGCGACTACCGGCTGGCGCTGGTTTCGCCCGACGAGCGCGAGGTCGCCGGCAGCGTGCAGCTCGACGGTGCGCGCGGCGGCGAGCCGGTCAGCGTGGCGCTGCCCGAACTTGGCGTACGCGAGACCGTGCGCGCCGATGCCGACGGCCGCGCCGCGTTCCGCTTCCGCGTGCCCGATGCGCGCCTGTGGTCGCCGGAGCATCCGCAGCTGTACCGGCTGGAGATCGCCAGCGGCGCCGACACCCTGGTCGACCGCGTCGGCCTGCGCACCATCGGCACCCGCGGCCGGCAGCTGCTGCTCAACGGCGAACCGCTGTTCCTGCGCGGCATCTCGATCCACGAGGAGTATTCGGCCGACGGTGGCGGACGCGTCCGCGACGCGGCCCAGGCGCGGCAGCTGCTGGAATGGGCGAAGTCGCTGGACGCCAACTTCGTCCGCCTGGCCCATTACCCGCACAACGAGCACATGGCGCGGCTGGCCGACGAGATGGGCCTGCTGGTGTGGTCGGAAATCCCGGTCTACTGGACCATCGACTGGGGCAACGAGGGCACCTACCGCAATGCCGAGGCGCAGCTGGAGGCGATGATCGGCCGCGACATCAACCGCGCCTCGGTCATCGTCTGGTCGCTGGCCAACGAAACCCCGGTGTCGGAGGCGCGCAACCGTTTCCTCTCGCGCCTGGCCGCGCGGGCCCGTGCGCTGGATGGCAGCCGCCTGCTCAGCGCGGCGATGGAGAAGCACTATCGCGATGACGATCCGGAGGTGGCCGTGGTCGAGGACCCGCTGGCCGAGCTGGTCGACCTGGTCAGCTTCAACCAGTACATCGGCTGGTACGACGGTTCGACTGCGAAGATCGACCGCGTACGCTGGGAAATCCCGTACGACAAACCGGTGTTCGTCAGCGAGTTCGGCGCCGACGCGAAGCACGGCCTGCATGGCGACCCCGGCGCGATCTGGACCGAGGAATACCAGGCGGACCTCTACCGCCGGACCCTGCGCATGCTCGACGGGATCGAAGGCTTCGCCGGCACCTCGCCCTGGATCCTGGCCGACTTCCGCTCGCCGCGGCGGCCGCTGGCCGGGGTGCAGGACGGCTACAACCGCAAGGGCCTGCTGTCGGAGAAGGGCGAGCCGAAGCAGGCGTTCTTCGTCCTGCGCGACTACTACCGGCGCAAGGCCGCATCGACCCCGTAGAGCGGGGCTTGCCCCGCTACCACGCCTGGCGAAGCAGCGGGGCAAGCCCCGCTCTACGCAAAGAAGCAGCGGAGCCCCGCTCTACGCACGCGGGTCCGTCTCCGGATTGCCTGCGACCGGTGCCCTTGGGATGGCCCCGCGGCGGATCCATAATGGGGCCATGGAAATCAAGTCCGACAACCCCGAACACGGCTTCCAGTTTCCCGGCACCTTCGAGCTCAGCGCCATGGGCACGGCCGGCGCGGGCCTGGAGACCGAGCTGCCCCGGCTGCTGGCCGACTTCGGCGTGGAGGTGCTGGAAGAGCGCATCCAGTGGAAGCATTCCAGCAACGGCAAGTACGTGTCGGTGCGCATCGCGTTCCGCGCCGGGAACCGCGCGCAGTACGACGCCGCCCACCAGGCCCTGCGCGACCACCCGGAAGTGAAGTGGACGCTGTGAGCGCCGAAGCGCCGGCCTGCGCGGCCGGCCAGGCGCCCGCGCGCGCACCGCTGCCGGCGCGCAGCTTCGACCTGGGCCGGCAGGCCTACGAACCGGTGTGGCGGGCGATGCAGCGTTTCACCGACGCGCGCGGCGAGGACACTGTCGACGAGCTGTGGCTGGTCGAACACGACCCGGTGTTCACCCTGGGCCAGGCCGGCAAGCCCGAGCACGTGCTCGCCCCCGGCGACATCCCGGTGCTGCACGTGGACCGCGGCGGCCAGGTGACCTACCACGGCCCCGGCCAGATCGTGCTGTATCCGCTGCTGGACCTGCGCCGGCTGGGCATCGGTGTCCGCGACTACGTGTGCCGGATCGAGCAGGCGATCATCGACACCCTCGGCGAATGGAACATCGGCGCCGGGCGGCGCGAGGGCGCGCCGGGCGTGTACGTGGGCGGGGCCAAGGTCGCCGCGCTGGGCATCCGCGTGCGCCGCGGCTGCACCTTCCACGGCCTGGCCTTCAACATCGGCATGGACCTGGAGCCGTTCCACCGGATCAATCCCTGCGGCTACCAGGGCCTGCAGGTGACGTCGCTGCAGGACCTGGGCGGGCCCTCGGGCCTGGACGCGGTCAAGCCGGTGCTGCTGGACCACATCGCCCGCCAGTTCGGCCTGTCTTTGCTGCCGCAGGCGGGGCTGCCCGACCTGTCGCGGGGCTGAACCCCCACCCGTCGTTCCCGCGCCGGGGAACCGTGTGACTTTCGGCTTTCCTGGGGGGGGATACGTCGCCGCGGCACCCCGGCGCGATACCTGCCGCCGCTCATGTCCCCCGGTCCTGGCCTGCGGCCATGACCTCCTCCTTGACTTCCCGTCGGCAGGCATCGCACCGGGGTGCTCCGACCGTGGCTTGGCCTCTTGCCGAACAGCGCGCCGCCGTCGCTTCGCCGTTCCACCCGCCGGCCCGAGCGTTGCATCGCCGGCACGCCCGCGCCGGGCAGCCTGACCGCCCCCGGCCTACAATAGGCGCCATGACCGCCCCCGCCCCCCGCACCATCCCGCTCCAGGTCCTGTCCGAACCGGCCGCGCCGCAGGCGCCGTTGCAGGCCGGTGCCAAACAGCTGGGCGGGGACAAGATCGGGCGTTCGCCGGTGCAGTTCGCCGACGCGCCGGTGCTGCGCAAGCCGTCCTGGATCCGGGTGCGCATCCCCTCGGGCAATGCGGTGGCCAGCCTCAAGGCCAAGCTGCGCGAGAACCGCCTGGTCACCGTGTGCGAGGAGGCCAGCTGCCCGAACATCCACGAGTGCTTCGGCCACGGCACCGCGACCTTCATGATCCTGGGCGAGGTCTGCACCCGCCGCTGCTCGTTCTGCGACGTGGCCCACGGCCGGCCGAAGCCGCCGGACGCCAGCGAGCCGGCGAGCCTGGGCAACACCGTCGCCGACATGGGCCTGAAGTACGTGGTGGTCACCAGCGTGGACCGCGACGACCTGCGCGACGGTGGCGCCCAGCACTTCGTCGACTGCATCGCCGCGATCCGCGAGCGCGCCCCCGGCACCCG
>CAZBDE010000060.1:0-12894 GCA_964490415.1 uncultured Pseudoxanthomonas sp.
GCCGCACCTTGTGGCAGTTGCCCGACATGGACATGCCATGGACGGTGATCATCGCGACCTCTCCCGGTTGGTGATCCATTCGCCGCACGACGGGCCCCGGATCCCGACCGGGCCGATCTCGTCGCAGGATGCCGGCAACGCGTCCTCGCGCAGCAGGCGCGGGGTTTCCAGCCAGGACGCGCCGGCATCCATGGCGCATTATCGGAGCGAAAGCGCCACCATCGCCACCGTCGCCAGCACCACCAGCGGCAGCACGCCGATCGCCACCGCCAGCATGCCGCGGCGCATGCGCGTCCCCGCCATGGCCGCCGCGCCGCCGGCCAGCGAGACCAGCCACCAGGCCATGCCGACGAGCAGCAGCAGGACCGAGACCAGCACCGCCGGAAGTTGCGACGGTGCGAGGTCGTCGGCCTCCAGCCAGTCCAGGCGGAAGCCGAGCGCGACCATCGCCAGCACGCAGAACAGCGCCATCGGCACCAGCGCCAGGCCATAGGCGCGGCGCATGTCATGCGGCGTGGCATCGTGGCCGAGCGTGGCGAGCGACACCCGCAGCACCCAGGACAGGAACAGCCAGCGCAGGCCCAGCCCGGCCAGGCCGAGGGTCAGCATGCCCAGCGCCAGTGCCGGCGGCCCGGAAAACAGCAGGTGCCCGCGCCCCAGCAGCGCCTCGGCGAACACGGCGCAAGCACCGGTCGCCAGGCCCGCGGCCAGACCGCCGGTGGCCAGCCGCAGCGCCGCGGTGGCGCGCGGCCGGTACAGCATTCCCGCGACCAGCCAGTGCTTGCGCCGCCACCACAGCAGCGCCAGCGACGCCATGGCCAGCGCCAGCGCGGCCGTCGGCCAGGCCCAGTCGACCGGGTGGGTGCCGAAGATCTGCCAGCGGGCCTCCAGGTCCACGTCGTACTGCAGCAGGTCGCGCACCTTCAGCAGGTCGTCGCGCACGCGCGCATAGTCCGCGGCGGGCACCTGGTCGGCCAGACGCCGCCACTCGGCGACGATGACCAGCTGGCCCTCGCCGTCCACCGAGACGTGGCGGTCGAAGCGGAACCACGGGTTCTCCACCCGCTCGTGTTCCTCGGCGACCGTCCAGCCCTGCGGGTGCCGGCTGCGCACGGTGTGCCGCCCGAAGCGCGGCCCGCCCAGCGCCAGCGGCAGCTGCCGCTGCGCCTCGGCCAGCCGCGGCGCCCAGTCCAGCAGCTGGAACGGGATGATGCCGAAGACCTTGCCCTCGTCCTTGCTGTTCCAGCGCAGCCGGTAGCGCTCGCCGACCACCGCTTCCTCGCCTTCCTCGCGCAGGACCGGGTCGCCGTCACCCTGCAGGTCGTCGTAGTAGCCGCGCATGTAGGCCAGGTAGCCCTCGCCGACCTTGGCCGCGCCCTGGTCGCGGAAGCGGTCGCGGATGTCGTCCGCGTAGGACCGCCGGTAGCGGGTTTCCACCTGGAACCCCGCATTGGCGTACGGTGGCTCGTCGGCGAAGTCCAGCTGCTGCTCCACCTCGACCTGCGGCCGTTCCGGGAACGGATACGGGATCGCGGCCAGCGCGGTCGTGCCCGCGGCCACCGGCAGGCCGACGCCGAAGCCCAGCGGCGCGCGCGCGTCCAGTGGGCCGCTCTCGCGCTCGCGGGTCGCGTCGACCCAGACCTCGCCCTGCGGCAGGTGCGCGCGGACCACGACGTGGTCGAAGGCCAGCGGGCTGGGCAGGCGCTCGGCGGTGCGTGCGCGCAGCGCGGTGTTGACCAGGACGGGTTCGGCGCGGATGCCGGCCTCGCGCAGCAGCGCGACCAGCAGCTGCGACTTGTCCTTGCAGTCGCCGAAGCGGCGCCTCGCCACCGTTTCCGGCGGATTGGGCGCGTGCGAGTTCAAGCCCATGTCCAGGCCGGTATAGCGCACCTCGCCCTGCACGAACGCCACCGCCCGCGCCAGCGAGCCGACCGGATCGCCGGCGGCGAGTTCAAGCTGCGCGGCCAGCTCCGCCGCCAGCGCGCGATCGGAGAAGCGGCCCGGATACAGCGGCAACGCCCAGTCGGCCACGTCCGCCCAGCCGCCCGCGGTAGTCACCTCGATCCGCGACAGCGAAGCGTGGCCATCGGGCACCGAAGCTTCATCCGGGCCTGCGGCCACGTCGCGGCCCCGGATCCGCAGCCAGCGCAGTCCGCCGTCCACGCCTTCGTCGTGCTCGAAGCCCGGGTCGGGCGCGCGCAGGTGCAGCGGCATCGCGCGCGGATGGCGCACGTGGATCTCGCGCAGCGCCACCGGCACGCCGTAACGCGGCGTCCAGTAGTCGTGGTAGCCGCGCCCGAACACCGGGTTGTAGCCGTGGATGGTGAAGCGGTACTCGATCCGGTCGCCGACGCGGATGTCGGGGATGGTCACCGACAGGGTGCGGCTGCCGTCCATCAGGCCCGCCTCCAGGCCCGACTCGCGCCGCAGCACCTCGATCCGCGAATCCGGGAGCCGGTCGATGCGCGCATCGCCACGGCGCAGCTCGACCGCGTGCAGCACCAGGTGCTGGTAGGCCGGCTGGTAGTCCACCTGGAACTGGCCGGCGCTGGCCAGGCCGCGCTCGTGGGCCACGTCGTAGGCGACGCGCCTGCTCCACGCCGGCCGCGCCGCCGACAGGTCCACCCGGTCGAGCACCAGCAGGTAGCGCAGTCCGTCGGAGGCCTCCTGCGGCGTGCGGCCTTGCAGCAGCGTTTCCAGCGCAGGCGGTCGCGGGTCGGCCTCGACGCGGTAGTCGGCGGCGACCGCAGGCATGCCCATGGCCGCCAGCAGGCAGCCCGTCGCCTGCGCCAGGCGGCGCAGCCAGCTTCCCTTGTGCATATTCCCCCTGTCCCCCGTCACGCCTTCCCGCGTCCTGTCCCCTGCCCCTCGGCCGGCCCTCAGAACGCGTTGATCCCGGTCAGCTCGCGCCCGATCACCAGCTGGTGCACGGTCTCGGTGCCCTCGTAGGTGATCACCGACTCCAGGTTGAGCGCATGGCGGATCGCGCCGTGCTCGGTGGTGATGCCGGCGCCGCCGAGCAGGTCGCGGCATTCGCGGGCGATGTCGATCGCCATGCGGCAGTTGTTCCACTTGGCCAGCGAGACCTGCGACGGCTGCATCGCGCCGGCGTCCTTGAGCCGGCCCAGCTGCAGCACCAGCAGCTGCGCCAGGGTGATCCGGCGTGCCATCCCGGCCAGCTTGATCTGCGCGCTCTGCGTCGCCGCCACCGGGCGGCCGAACAGGATCCGCTCCTTGCTGTAGTTCAGCGCCTCGTCCAGGCAGGCGATGGCCGCGCCGACCGGGCCCCAGGTGATGCCGTAGCGGGCCTGGGTCAGGCAGCCCAGCGGGCCCTTGAGGCCCTTCACGTTCGGCAGGCGGCTGCTGTCGGGCACGCGCACGTTGTCGAAGAACAGCGACGACGTCACCGAGGCGCGCAGGCTCATCTTGTGCTTGATCTCCTGGGCGCTGAACCCTGGCGTGCCCTTCTCGACCACGAAGCCCTGGATGCCCTCGTCGGTCTGCGCCCAGACGATGGCGATGTCGGCCAGGTTGCCGTTGGTGATCCACATCTTGGAGCCGTTGATCACCCAGTCGCCGCCGTCCCTCTTCGCGTGGGTCTTCATGTTGGCCGGGTCCGAACCGCCGTGCGGCTCGGTCAGGCCGAAGCAGCCGATCACCTTGCCCGCGGCCATGTCCGGCAGCCAGCGGCGGCGCTGCTCCTCGCTGCCGTAGGCGAAGATCGGATACATGCACAGCGAGGACTGCACGCTGACGAAGCTGCGGATGCCGCTGTCGCCACGTTCGAGTTCCTGGCAGATCAGGCCGTAGCTGACCGCGTTGAGGCCGGCGCACCCGTACTCCTCCGGCAGCGAGGAACCGAGCAGGCCCAGCGAGGCGATCTCCGGCACCAGTTCCTTCGGGAAGCGGGCCTGGTCGAAGCAGTCGCCGATGATCGGGATGACCCGTTCGTCGGTGAAGCGCGCCACCGCGTCCTGCACGGCGCGCTCCTCCTCGCTGAGCAGGGAACGCACGTCGAACAGGTCGTAGGGCGACAGGGCCATGGCGGGAACCGGGTTGCAGGGATGGTTGCGATTGTATCGGCCACGGCCGAGGCGCGGGAATGCGCGAACGGAAAAGGAGAAGGCCGGCACAAGGCCGGCCTTCCTTACCGCGCTGCGGGTACCGCCCTACTGCCGGGTCGAACCCGCGGCCTCGAGCGCCGCGGTCGAGGTCACCACCTGCCCGTCCACCACCGGCAGGCGGTCGGTCTCGGGCCTGTGGTCCAGGCGCAGGGTGCCTTCGCGGTCGTTGTAGCGGTAGGTCACGTCGTAGCCGATCACCTTGTCGGTGTTGCCCATCGCCACGCGGTTGCCGGGCTTGCTGGCCATGCGCATGGTGCCGGTGGTGCCGTCGGCGTTGCGGTAGGTCACGTTGTAACCGGTGACCTTGCTCGACTCGGAGACCGCCTGCTCGGTATGGCACTGGCGTTCGGTGCGGGTGACGACCTTGCCGCCGACGTGGCGCTTGTCGACCTGGTTGCCGATCGCCCCGCCGGCGACGGCGCCGGCCGCGGTGGCGACCTTCTTGCCGCTGCCGCCGCCGATCTGGTTGCCGAGCAGGCCGCCGATCACCGCACCGGCCACGGTGCCGCCGACGTTGCCGTCCTTCTCGGGCAGGCGCTCTTCCACCACCACGTCCTCGCAGACTTCCTTCGGCACGGTGGTCTGGGTGGTCTCGCGCACCGGTTCGGTACCGATGACGGTGGCGTAGAGCTTTTCCTTCTGCGTCACCGGCTGGACCTTGACGATGTCGGCGTACTGCAGGGTGTCGACCGGCAGCGCATCCTCGGCCGCAGGCGCGGCGTCGTCGGCGACCAGCGCCGGATCGGCCAGGGCCGGGGCGACGACCGGCTCGGGCTGCCTGTCGCGATTGTTCATGAAAGCCGCGGTGGCGATGCCTCCGACCAGCAGGGCACCGGCAGCGATCAGGACGGTAGTGGCTTGCTTCATGGTCTGGGCTCCTCGCGGGCACCCCCCGCGGCATGGGGCGGATTCCATCACGGCCGACCTGAACAGGAGCCGGAACGCCGCCGGCACGGGGTCGCCGCGATGGCCTGCGAGCCATGCTACACGCACGACGTGCTAGTTTTCCGCGAAAGTCCCCGCGCGAGTCCCCACCATGCCCAGCCCTGTCCTGCTGACCTTCATGCAATGGGCACGCGGCCTGCGTTTTCCGACCCTGTTCAAGCTCACCGCGGCGCTGTTCGCGGTGAACCTGGTGTTGCCGGACCCGATTCCGTTCGTGGACGAACTGGCCTTCGGCCTGGCCACCCTGCTGCTGGCCAACTGGAAGCGGCGCAAGGAACCGGGGGGGCCGGCGCTGCCGGACGACAGCGGGCGCTGAGCGGCACGGGCCACGACCGTACCGCGATGGAACTCGTCGACAGCCACTGCCACCTGGACGCGGAAGCGTTCGATCCGGACCGCGATGCGGTGATCGCCCGTGCGTGCGCCGCGGGAGTGCGCCGCCAGCTGGTGCCGGCGGTGACCGCGGCCAGCTGGCCGAAGCTGCGCCAGGTCTGCCGCACCGCACCGGGGCTGTACCCGGCCTACGGATTGCATCCCACCTTCCTCGACGCGCACCGGCCACGGCACCTGGACGAGCTGCGTGGCTGGATCGAGCGCGAACGGCCACTGGCCATCGGCGAATGCGGACTGGACTTCTTCGTCGACGGACTGGATCCGCAGGCGCAGGCGCTGTATTTCGAGGGCCAGCTGCGGCTGGCGCGCGACACCGGCCTGCCGCTGGTCGTGCATGCGCGGCGCGCGGTGGACGCGGTGACCGCCGCGATCCGCCGCATCGGCGGCGAGGCCGGATTGCGCGGCGTGGTCCACAGCTTTTCCGGCAGCCCGGAGCAGGCCCGGCAGTTGTGGAAGCTGGGATTCCTGATCGGCCTGGGCGGCCCGTTGACCTACGAACGCGCGCAGCGGCTGCGCCGGCTGGTGGCCGGCATGCCGCTGGAATTCCTGCTGCTGGAAACCGACGCCCCCGACCAGCCCGGTGCCGGCATCCGCGGCCAGCGCAACGAACCGGCGCGCCTGGCGACCGTGCTGGAGACCGTGGCCCTGCTGCGCGACCAGGACCCGGCGGAAATCGCCGCGATCACCAGCGCCAACGCCGAACGCCTGTTCGCCCTGCCGCCCGTGCCCCTGTCCGCTTCCCTGCCTGCTTCACTGTAGGAGCTCCCTTCAGGGGCGACCCGAGGCCGCATCCACGTGGCCGCGTTCAACGCGATCGCTCCGTAGGGGCTGCGTTGAACGCGGCACATCCAGGCACCTGCCGGGTCGCCCCTGAAGGGAGCTCCTACAGGGGCGGCCTGGCCCCTGCACGGGGCTTCAGCAGCATCTCCAGCGCCTTCCCCGCGGCGGCGAACGCGAACGCGCCGGTGATGTGCGTGGCCGCGCCCAGGCCCGCGCCGCAGTCGAGCTTCAGCGCCGCATCGGCGCCGAGCTGCGGACGCAGGCCGCAGACGCTGCCGTCGGCCTGCGGGTACTTCACGTTCTCCAGCGAATAGATCGCCGGCACGCTGAAATAGCGCTTCGGGCCCTTCGGGAAGTTGAACTCGCCGCGCAGCTTCTTGCGCACCAGCGCGAGCATCGCGTCGTGCTCGGTGCGGGAGAGGTCGCGCACGCGCACCAGGGTCGGGTCGATGCGGCCGCCGGCCGAACCGACGGTCAGCACCGGCTGCTTGCGCCGCCGGCACCAGGCGATCGCCTCGACCTTGCTGCGGAAACTGTCGCAGGCATCGACCACCAGGTCGAAGCCGCCGCCGAGCAGTTCCTCCAGGTTGGCGCCGGTGAGGAAGGCCGGCACCGGCCGCGCATCGATCGCCGGGTTGATCGCGCGGCAGCGCTCGGCCATCGCCTCGGCCTTGTTGCGTCCGTACTGGCCGGCGATCGCCGGCAGCTGGCGGTTGGTGTTGGACACGCACAGGTCGTCGGCATCGACCAGGTCGAGCGCGCCGACCGCCGAGCGCGCCAGCGCTTCGGCCACCCACGAACCCACGCCGCCGAGGCCGACCACGGCGACCCGGCGCGCGGCCAGCCATTCCACGGCGCCACGGCCGTACAGACGGTCGATGCCGGCGAAGCGTTCGAGCAGGGATGCATCCATCCGCGCATTCTAGCGGGCGTGCATTGCCCGCCACCGCCGACCTATCATCGGCGCCATCCCCCGACCCGCACGGAGCCCACCGCATGGCCAGCCAGCCCCCCCGTCCCGGCAACGCCGGACGCTACCTGTTCCTGTTCCTGTTCGGCCTGGTCGTCGGCGCGGTCGCCGCGGTGATGCTGCTGCGCGCGCTGCAGGCACGTGCCGATCCATTCCCCGACGCGCTGATGAACGTGATGGCGCACCAGTCCGGCGCGCTGCGCGACGCGGCCAAGGCCAACCGCTGCAGCACCAGCGACAGCATGCCGCGCCTGCAGTCGCTGCGCGTGCTGACCAACGACCTGGAACCGGCCTTCCCCGGCCTCACCGACGATGCCCGCTTCGGCGTCGCGGCCAGCGGGTTGCGCGCGGTGCTGGACGAGGCGCTCGCCGCGCCGCCGCAGGACTGCGCGCAACTGGCCGCGGTCAACGAGCGCATCGGCGAGGGCTGCAAGGCCTGCCACCGCGATTTCCGCTGAACCGTGGCTGAGACCGCAGCGCCGCATCGTGTTCCCGGCGGCGCCGGTTGGCGCAGCATTCACGCCCGCCTGAACACGATGGCCCCAGCGCAACGCCTGCGCCTGGCCATCCCGGTCCGCCATTCGTCACCAAGGAGAACACTCACGATGAAGCATCGCCACCTGATCGGAATCACCGTCTTCGGCGTGCTGGCCCTGGCCGGCTGCGCCACCTCGCCGTCGCCGAACTACGGTTACGGCAGCTCCGCCCCCGCCTATCCCACCCAGTGCGTGGACTGCGGCATCGTCACCCGGATCGAAACGATCCCCTCCGGCCGCAGCGCGCCTTCGGCGACCGGTGCGATCCTCGGCGGCATCGTCGGCGCGGTCGCCGGCCACGAGATCTCCGACCACACCGGCGGCAGCAAGGGCAACCAGAACGTGTCGGCCGTCGCCGGCGCCGCCGCCGGCGCGATGGCCGGCAACGCGATCCAGAACCGCGCCACCGGCGACACCTACAACGTCCACGTGCGCCTGGACGACGGCCGCAGCGTGGTGATCAACCAGCGCGACCTCGGCGGCATCCGCGAGAACACCTACGTGCGCGTGGTCAACGGCAAGGTCGTCCTGCGCTGAGCCCCCCCGGCAACGGACGGCCCGGCAGCGGGCGCGAAAAGGAACGGCCCGCTGCTGGCGGGCCGTTCCATGTACGACACTGGAGCAGGGCTTCAGGCGGCCTGGACGGCGTCCGCCTGCAGGCCCTTCTGGCCCTGCACGACGGTGAAGCTGACCTTCTGGCCTTCCTTCAGGCTCTTGAAGCCCTGCATCTGGATGGCGCGGAAATGCACGAACACGTCCTCGCCATTCTCGCGGCTGATGAATCCGAATCCCTTGGCATCGTTGAACCACTTCACGGTGCCGACTTCGCGATCTGCCATTCCTGCTGACTCCTCGAACTTTGCTGGGTGGTGGTTACGCCGTTGCCACGGCGGCTGGTTGCAAGGAGTACGCGAGATGTAACGATGGAACGAACCATCAGCATCACCGATCAGGACCTACCGCATCAGGCCACGGGCACACGGCGACCTTGCCAAGCGCAGCGACCCCAAAGTTACCCCTCGTTCAGGGGAAATGCAATCATGGCAAGGACTTGCCTCCACCCCGCAAATGGAGCGCTCCCGACGATGGATCCCGTCCTGTTCTGGTACACCCTCGCCGCGGTCCTGGTCCTGGTCGGACTGGCCGGCGTGGTCCTGCCCGCCCTGCCCGGCCTGCCGCTGGTGTTCGTGGGCATGCTGGTGGCGGCCTGGGCCGGGGATTTCCAGCGCATCGGGCCGATGCCGCTGGTCGCGCTGGGGTTGCTGACCGTGCTGTCGGTCGCCGCGGACTTCATCGCCACCGCGGCCGGGGCCAAGCGGGTCGGCGCCGGGCCGATGGCGGTCTGGGGCGCCGCACTGGGCACCCTGGCCGGCATCTTCTTCGGTCCGCTGGGGCTGCTCGGCGGCCCGTTCCTCGGCGCCCTGCTCGGCGAGCTTTGGCATACCCGCCGGCTGCGCCGCGCCACCCATGTCGGACTGGCCACCTGGGTCGGACTGCTGCTGGGCACGGTGCTGAAGCTGGCCCTGGCCTTCGCCATGCTCGGTCTGTTCGCCCTGGCCTGGCTGTTCTGACGTGGTGAAGTTCCGATCTCGCCTCCCGTTGCCCTGGAGTACCCCTTGAACCGGATCCGCTCCCTCGCCCCTGTCCTCTGCGCCCTGGCCGGCAGCGTGGCGCCGTCGCTGGCCGCGCAGGAGACGACGGCGCGGCCTGCCACCGCCGAAGGCTGCATGGCCATCGCCGGCGATGCCCAGCGCCTGGCCTGCTACGACGCCGCACTCGGCTACGCCGCGCCCACTCCGACGCAGGCCGACCAGGCCGCACGCGAAGCGGCGGACCGCCTCGACGCGCAGCGGGCGCAGGACCGCGCCGCCGCGCTGCCCGCCGATGCCGGCCTGGGCGAGCGGGCGCGCCAGCGCGCCGGCGAACTGTTCCGCAGCGACGACCTGGCCTACACCGCGGACGACCGCGCCACCCTCGCCAACGCCGGCCGCGGCTCGCTGCTGGACAGCCGCTGGGAGCTGGCCAGGGACTCCAAGCTGGGCATCTTCCAGATGCGCGCCTACAAGCCGGTGTACCTGCTGCCCGCGTTCTGGACCAGCCGGGTCAACGACATGCCCCACTCGCCCAACCCCAACAACACGGTCACCCGGCCGGAGGAACTGGACGACATCGAGGCGAAGTTCCAGATCAGCTTCAAGACCAAGCTGGCCGAGAACCTGTTCGGCGGGAACGGCGACATCTGGGCCGGCTATACCCAGAGTTCGCGCTGGCAGGTCTACAACGCGGAGATCTCGCGGCCGTTCCGCGAAACCAACTACGAGCCGGAGGTGATGCTCCTGTTCCGCAACAGCTACAGCCTGTTCGGCTGGCAGGGGCGGATGACCGGGATCGGCTTCAACCACCAGTCCAACGGCCGCAGCGACCCGCTGTCGCGCAGCTGGAACCGGGCCATCCTCAGCGTCGGCCTGGACCGCGAGAACTGGGCGTTCGTGGTGCGCCCTTGGTACCGCATCAAGGAGGACGCCGAGGACGACAACAACGCCGACATCGAGGATTTCGTCGGCCGCGGCGATGCGATGCTGGTCTACAACCGCAACGGCTACGAACTGGCGCTGACCGCGCGCCACTCGCTGCGCGGCGGCGACCGCTCGCGCGGCTCGCTGCAGCTGGACTGGGGCTTCCCGATCACCAACCTGCTGCGCGGCCACGTGCAGGTGTTCGATGGCTACGGCGAGAGCCTGATCGACTACAACCACCGCGCCACCTACGTGGGCGTCGGCTTCGCCCTGCTGGAGTGGTTCTGATGGCGGCGGCGGAAGTGACGATCTGGCACAACCCGCGTTGCGGCAACTCGCGCGGCGCGCTGCAGCTGCTGCGCGAGCGCGGGATCGAACCGGTGGTGATCGACTACTTGTCCGACCCGCCGGACCGGGCCACGCTGCTGCGGGTCGCCGCCGACAGCGGCGTAGGCCTGCGCGGGCTGGTACGCGACAAGGAACCGCTGTTCCGCGAACTGGGGCTGGCCTCCGCCGACGATGCCACGCTGCTCGAGGCGATGCTGGCGAATCCGGTGCTGATCAACCGGCCGGTGGTGATCGCCCCGCGCGGCACCCGGCTGTGCCGGCCGCCGGAAACGGTGCTGGAGCTGCTGGACTGACGCCGGCGATCCGGCTGGCGGCGCGCTACCATCGAACACGGCGCCTGGCCGGGGGAGACGGCATGCGGCAGCAACACGCGTTCACCGCCTATGCCTCGGCCCTGCTCGGCCTGCTGAGCCTGCTGGCGGTGCTGTGCTTCCACTTCCCCGAACTGCTGACCAGCCGCGAGTTCCGCGCGGTCTACAGCGAAGGTTTCGCCCGCCATCTGCTGCTGGCCGGACTGGCCGCCGCCTTCGCCCTGGGCACCCTGGCGATCCTGCGCGGCCAGCGGCGGCGCGTGGCCCTGCTTGGCGTGGGCAGCGCCACGGTGGCGGTGCTGCTGGGCGGCACCAACGTGCGGTTCGACGCGATCGGGCAAACGCCCTACTCGCTGGGCATGGACTGGTTCGTGCTGTCGCTGTTCTTCTCGGCGCTGGTATTCGTGCCGCTGGAGCTCTACCTCGGCCAGCGCCGGATGTCGCCGCTGCGGCAGGAGTGGCGCACCGACCTGGCCTACTTCTTCGTCGGCCACGTGCTGGTGCAGTTCATCCTGATCCTGGTCACCGCCTCGACCTCGACCCTCGCCGGGCTGGCCGCCTTTCCCGCGCTGAAGCAGGCGATCCAGTCGCTGCCGGTATGGGCGCAGTTCCTGCTGGCGGTGTTCGTGGCCGACCTGGCCCAGGCACTGCTGCATCGCACCTACCACAACACGCCCTGGCTCTGGCGCTTCCACGCCGTGCACCATTCCAGCCGCGCGATGGACTGGCTGGCCGGCTCGCGCATGCACCTGGTCGAGATCGTGCTCACCCGCAGCGTGGTGCTGCTGCCGCTGCTGGTGCTGGGCTTCTCGCAGCCGGCGGTGAACGCCTACGTGATCCTGGTCGGCCTGCAGGCGGTGCTGGCGCACGCCAACCTGGGCCTGCGCTTCGGCTGGCTGGAATACGTGCTGGTGCTGCCGCGTTACCACCACTGGCACCATGCGCGGCACCGGGACTACCTGGACGCGAACTACGCCATCCACCTGCCGCTGGTGGACATGCTGATGGGCACCTTCCGGCTACCCCGCGACGGCAGCTGGCCGGAGGAATACGGGGTGATGGAACTGGAGACGGTGCCGCGCGGCATCCTGCGCCAGCATCTGATGCCGTTCCTGCGCAGGCGGCGGTACGACGACCACGTGCGCTGAGCCATCGGCGCCGGCATCCGGCCCGGACCGCCACCACGGCGCTCAGGTCCAGTCGCTGAGCTCCTCGCGGGCGTAGACCTCGCGGAAGCTGGGCAGGGACTTCATGCGCTGCGCGTGCGCATGCAGCGCGGGCCAGCCGTCGGTCGGGCGTGGCATGTTGCGCGACCAGCGCATCAGCATGGTCAGGACGAAATCCACTGCCGAGCGCTGCGCGCCGAGCATGTAGGGACCGCTGTGCTCCAGGTGCCCGGCCACCTGCTCCCAGGCCGCTTCCAGTTGCGCACGGGCGCGCTCCTTCACGACCGCGACGTTCGGTTCGCCAGCCGGCTCGTCCGGATAGAACCAGCTGCGGTAGGCCGGCATCAGCGTGTATACGCAGAAGCACATCCAGCGGTAGTAGTCGCCGCGCGCCGGCGTGCCCGGCGCCGGCGCCAGCCGCGCCTGCGGATGCAGGTCGGCCAGGTGCATGGCGATGGCCGCCGATTCGGTCAGCACCTGGCCGTCGACCAGCAGGGTCGGCACGCGGCCGGCCGGATTGATCGCCAGGTAGTCCGGCGATTTCTGTTCGCGCTGGTCGAAGTCGAGCTGGTGCAGTTCGTGGTCGACGCCCAGTTCGATCAGCAGCCAGTGCACGACCAGCGAAGCGGTGCTGGGCGAACCGTAGAGGACGACGGACATCGGGGGCTCCTGGGACAGGTCGATTCGTCTCTTTCCTTCTCCCACCGGGAGAAGGTGGCGCGGAGCGCCGGATGAGGGTACGGAAGCACGATGGAACCTGAACAATCGTCGCTTCGCCTGCCCTCTCCCCAACCCCTCTCCCGGT
>CAZBDE010000060.1:12904-13217 GCA_964490415.1 uncultured Pseudoxanthomonas sp.
TACGGATCTCGTCGAGACATTCGCGCGTGGACGCGCGGCTTACGCCACCACCACAGGGATCCTGCCGATCCGCGCCTGCCATTCGCGCGGGCCGGTCTTGTGCACCGACTCGCCGCTGGCATCCACCGCCACGGTCACCGGCATGTCCTTCACTTCGAACTCGTAGATCGCTTCCATGCCCAGGTCCTCGAACGCCAGCACCCTGCTGGCCTTGATCGCCTTGGACACGAGGTAGGCCGAACCGCCGACCGCCATCAGGTAGACCGCCTTGTTGTCGCGGATCGCATCGATCGCGGCGACACCGCGATCGATG
>CAZBDE010000061.1:0-13164 GCA_964490415.1 uncultured Pseudoxanthomonas sp.
TCCACGCCCTCCATCGAGGGCGCCCTGTCGCAGTGGGTGAAGCGGCGCACCAGCAGCACCACCAGCGGGGTCAGCGCCATCGACAGCACCACGATCGCGGTCAGGTTGGCATTGGCCGCGCCATCGATCACCCCGGCCGCCTGCGCCGCGGCGAACAGCACGAACGCGAACTCGCCGCCCTGCGCCATCAGCACCGCGCGGTCCAGCGCCTCCGGATGGCTGCTGCGGGTGGCACGCGCGACCCCGTAGATGCATACCGCCTTGGCCGCCATCATCGCCAGCACGCCGGACAGGATCAGCGGCCAGTTCGCGGCCACCACCGCCAGGTCCAGGGCCATGCCCACGGCAAGGAAGAACAGGCCCAGCAGCAGCCCGCGGAACGGCTCGATGTCCGCTTCGAGCTGGTGGCGGAAGGTCGATTCGGACAGCAGCACACCGGCCAGGAACGCGCCCATCGCCATCGACAGGCCGCCGATCTCCATCAGCAGCGCCGCGCCCAGCACCACCAGCAGCGCCGCGGCGGTCATCACCTCGCGTGCCTGCACCCGCGCCAGCAGGCGGAACAGCGGGTTGAGCAGCCAGATGCCCGCCGCGATCAGGCCGGCCAGCGCCGCCACCGCGGTCAGCACGCCGGCCACGCGGTTGCCGCCGGCCACGTGCGGCAGCGGCGACATGAACGCGACCAGCGCCAGCAGCGGCACGATCAGCAGGTCCTCGAACAGCAGGATCGAGACGATCTTCTGCCCGCGCGGCAGCGCGATGTCGCCGCGCTCGCTGAGCAACTGCATCACGATCGCGGTGGAGGTCAGGACGAAGCCGGCCGCGCCGATGAACGCGGTCCGCAACGGCAGCCCGCACAGCATCGCCACCCCGGTGAGCGCCACCGTGCAGGTGCCGATCTGCAGCGTGCCCAGGCCGAAGATCTCGTGGCGCAGGCCCCACAGGTGCGAAGGCCGCATCTCAAGGCCGATCACGAACAGGAACATGACCACGCCCAGCTCGGCCACGTGCAGGATCGCCTGCGGGTCGTCGAACCAGCCGAACCCGAACGGGCCGATGATCAGGCCGGCGCTGAGATAGCCCAGCACCGAGCCCAGACCCAGGCGCCGGAAGACCGGCACCATCACCACCGCCGCGCCGAGCAGCGCCACGATCCTGGCCAGTTCGATCCCGCCGCCGCCTTCGACCGCCATCGTGTCCTTCCTTGCCTGGCCGGCCTCAGCCGCCGCTAGCGCAGAACCGAGCGTAGTCGATGTAGCCCGGGAACGGCCGTCCCGGCGCGCATACCGGGCAGTCCGGGTCCGGCGCCAGCCGCACCTCGCGGAAGCGCATCGACAGCGCATCGAACTGCAGCAGCCGCCCGGCCAGCGGTTCGCCGAGGCCCAGCAGCAGCTTGATCACCTCGGTCGCCTGCAGCAGGCCGACGATGCCCGGCAGCACGCCGAGCACGCCGGCCTCGGCGCAGCTGGGCGCGAATTGCGGCGGCGGCGGCTCCGGGAACAGGCAGCGGTAGCACGGGCGGTGGCCGCGGTGGCGACCGGCGTCGAACACGCTGGCCTGGCCTTCGAAGCGCTGTACCGCGCCGTAGACCAGCGGCTTGCGCAGTTTCACGCAGGCATCGTTGAGCAGGTAGCGCAGCGGGAAGTTGTCCGACCCGTCCATCACCACGTCGACGCCTTCGAGCAGCCGCTCGACGTTGTCCGCGGTGATCCGTTCGCGCACCGCCTCGACCCGGACACGCGGATTGAGCGCCGCCAGCCGCTCGCGCGCCGATTCGACCTTGGCCGTGCCGATCGAAGCCTCGGTGTGCAGGATCTGCCGCTGCAGGTTGCTGCGGTCGACCACGTCGTCGTCGGCCAGGCGCAAGTGGCCCACGCCGGCGGCGGCCAGGTAGAACGCGGCCGGCGAGCCCAGGCCGCCGGCGCCGGCCAGTAGCACGCTGGCGTCCTGCAGGCGGCGCTGGCCTTCGACACCGACTTCCGGCAGGCGCAGGTGGCGCGAATAGCGCTCGAGGAAATCGGCTTCGTCGGCATCCAGCTGCGGCCGCACCAGCGGCAACCCCTGCTCCGCCCAGCGCGCCGTGCCGCCGGCGACCGAATGCACATTGCCGAAACCGGCCGTGCGCAGCGCTTCGGCCGCGGCCAGCGAGCGCTTTCCGAGCTGGCAGATCAGCAGTACTTCGGCGCCGGCGCCGGGCAGGTGGCGCGCGGGATCGGCTTCGAGTTCGCCGCGCGCGATGGCCAGCGCGCCTTCGGCCTGGCCGGAGACGCGTTCGTGCGTCTCGCGGATGTCGATCAGCAGCGCGCCCTTGCGCTGGCGTTCGCGGGCTTCCCGCGGCGGGATCTCGTGGCTGTCCATGGGCCGATTATCGCTGCATGCGCGGCTTGCTGTCGGGGCGCGGCTTTGGCCGCGCCTGGCAGCATCGGCACCGTCCTGGACGCCGTCCCGTCGCCCTGTTGTAGGAGCTCCCTTCAGGGGCGACCCGAAGCCGTTGGAAGGCACCGCATTGAACGCGCAACCTCCGGAGCGGTTGCTTTGAACGCGGCTGCGTCCAGCCGCGTCGGGTCGCCCCTGAAGGGGGCTCCTACAAGGGGATGACTTCGACCAGGTCGCCGGGGGCGTAGTCGCGGGCGCCCTCGTCCAGCACGATCAGCACGTCGCTGTCGGCCGCGCCACGCAGGCGGTGCGAACCGTCGGCGGGATTCGGCTGCGCCAGCAAACCGGCCGCGCCGTCCTGGGCCAGGCGGCCACGCAGGAACTCCAGCCGTTCGTGCTTCTTGCGCCAGGGCGCGTCCAGCCGTGCGCGCCAGCGCGGGCGTGGCTCGCCCCTGCCCTGCAGCACATCCAGCATCACCGTGCCCAATGCGTGGAAGGTCGCCAGCACCGACACCGGATTGCCCGGCAATCCCAGCACCAGCGCCCGCCCGGCCTCGCCGAACAGCACCGGCATGCCCGGCCGCATCCGCACCTTCCAGAAATGGGTCCGGCCCTGCGCCTGCAGCCAGCGCGGCAGGTGGTCCTTCTCCCCGGCGGACACGCCGCCACAGGTCAGGACCACGTCGAAGCTCTCCACCGCATCGGCCAGTACGGTCTGGATCCGCACCGGATCGTCCGGCAGCGTCGGCCAGGCCACCGGCTCCAGGCCGAGCGCGCGCAGCTGCGCCATCAGCTGGGCGCGGTTGCTGTTGTAGACCTGCCCCGGACCCAGCGGCAGGCCCGGTTCGACCAGTTCGTCGCCGCTGGCGAACACCGCCACCGTCGGCCGCGCCGACACCGCCAGCCGGTCGATGCCCAGCGACGCGGCCAGGCCGATCCGCGCCGGCGTCAGCACGTGGCCGGCCTGCAGCACGCGGTCGCCCTCGGCCACATCCTCGGCACGGCGGCGTACGTTGGCGCCGGCGGACAGGCCGGGCGGCACACTGACGCTGCCGCCGGCCTCGCTCGCGTTCTCTTTGATCAGCACCGTGTCCGCACCGTGCGGCAGCGGCGCACCGGTGGTGATGCGCGCGCATTCCCCCTGCTGCAGCCGCAGGCCCAGGTCGGGTCCGGCGAACTGCTCGCCGGCCAGGCGCAGCACGGTCGCATCTTCCCGCGACAGGTCCGCGTGGCGCAGCGCGAAGCCGTCCATCGCGCTGTTGTCGAAGGACGGCAACGCCACCGGCGCGAACACGTCGGCGGCCAGCACGCGGCCGTCGGCGCGGCCGGTGGCGACGCGCTCGTCCGGCAGGCGCCGTGCGGCCGCGACCGCGTGGACGATGGCCAGCGCCTCGGCCAGGGAGATTCGGGTCGGGAAGGTCTCGCTCGAGGTCATGCCGCGGCTCGTCGTTGCCGCCCGCCGCTTCGCGCGGCGGACCAGGGCGCAGGATCGCTCACGGCAGCGCGATGCGCGCCGAGGCGAGGTCCTGCGGAGTATTGAGGTTGCCGAAGCGTACCCCCGGCAGGCGCACCCGTGACAGGCCCAGGCGCTGCTGCAGGATGCGCGGAGCCAGTTCGCCGGCCTGGATCATCGCCGGCAACGCCTCGCGCAGGCGCGCCACCCGGTACAGCGCCACCAGCGGCTGCAGGCCGTCGTCATCCTCGGCCACCGCGCCATCGGCCGTGGCATCGGCCAGCAGCGTGCGCACCAGGCAATCGTTCACGTCGAACAGGTCCACCGGCAGGGTCAGCAACCAGGGCGTCGTGCAGGCCGCGGCCAGGGCATCGATGCCGGCCATCGGCCCGGCGCCTGCTTCGATCCGGTCGGGAACGGCCTGCAGGCCGGCGTCGCCGTAGCGCTGCAGGTCGCGGTTGGCGCTGACCAGCACCGCCCCGGTCTCGCCGGGAAAGCGGCGGGCGAAGCGCAGCACCTGCGGCACCCCGTCGCGTTCCAGCCAGGCCTTGTCCACGCCGCCCAGACGGCTGCCGCGGCCGCCCGCCAGCAGGCCCAGGGTCAGTCCGTCGACGGCGGGTACCGCCGTCATCTCACTTGCGCTTGACGTGGCGCATCAGCCGCCGCTTGCGCGCGACCTGGCGGTCGCTGAGTTCGTTCTTCTTCCCTTCGTAGGGATTGGCGCCTTCGCGGAACAGCATCCGCACCGGCGTGCCGACCAGCTTGAAGCGCTTGCGGAAGAAGTTCTCCAGGTAGCGCTTGTACGAATCGGGCAGGTCCTTCAGGCGGGTGCCGTGGACCACGAAGGTCGGCGGGTTCTCGCCGCCCGGATGCACATAGCGCAGCTTGGAAACGTGCCCGCGCACCGCCGGCGGCGGGTTGGTCTCGTAGGCGATTTCCAGCGCCTTGTTGACTTCGCTGGTGCTGAAGACGCGGATCGCCGAGGCATGTGCGCGGTGGACGGCGCGGAACAGCTCGCGCAGGCCCGAACCATGCTTGGCCGAGATCCGCACCGCCTCGGCCCAGGGCACGAACGACAGCTTGCGGTCGAGCAGCGCCTCGGCCTGCTCGCGCTGGTACGTGCTCAGCCCGTCCCACTTGTTGACCGCGACCACCAGCGCCCGGCCGGCGTCGAGCACCGCGCCGAGCACGGTGGCGTCCTGGTCGGTCACGCCCTCGGTGGCGTCGAGCATCAGCACCGCGACCTGGCAGCGCTCGATCGCCTGCAGGGTCTTGACCACGCTGAACTTCTCCACTGCCTCCTCGACCTTGCCCTTGCGGCGGATGCCGGCGGTGTCGACCAGGCGGTAGCGCCGGCCGTCGCGTTCCACGTCGGCGGCGATCGAATCGCGGGTGGTGCCCGGCACCTCGGAGGCGATCATCCGCTCCTCGCCGAGCAGCCGGTTCACCAGCGTGGACTTGCCCACGTTCGGGCGGCCGACGAAGGCGATGCGCAGGCGCTCCGGATCGTTGTCCAGTTCTTCGACGCTGCCCTCTTCCGGCAGCCGCTCGAGGATCTCGCCGTGCAGGTCGTCCATTCCCTGCCGGTGCGCGGCGGAGACGGCGAGCATGTCGGCGAAGCCGTAGCGCGCGAACTCGGCGCGTACCGCGTCCTCTTGGGTGCCGTCGATCTTGTTGATCAGCAGCATGGTCGGCCGCGCCAGCTTGCGCAGCCAGGACAGTATCTCGTCGTCCAGCGCCGACGTGCCGTCGCGGGCATCGACCACGAACACGACCAGGTCGGCCTCGCCGGCGGCGGCGCGCGCCTGGCGCGCGGTCGCGCCGGCCAGGCCCTCTTCCTCGCCGGCGATGCCGCCGGTGTCGACCAGCAGGAACGGCCGGTCGGGATCGAGCCGGCACACGCCGTAATGGCGGTCGCGGGTGACGCCCGGCTGGTCGTGGACCAGCGCGTCGCGACTGCGGGTCAGCGCATTGAACAGGGTCGACTTGCCGACGTTCGGCCGTCCTACCAGAGCAACCAGAGGCAACATGGCGCGATCCCTGCCTGCATCCTTCCGTCAGTCCAGACGGAAGGCGGTGAGACCGCCCTCGACGTTCTGCACCAGGAGGATGCCGTCGACCACCAGCGGCTGGGCCTTGATCGCCTTGCCGCCGACGCGCTCGCGCGCGGCCAGTTCGCCGTTGTCCAGGCGCAGCCAGTGCAGGTAGCCGTCGAAGTCGCCGACCACCGCGTAGTCGCCCTGCACCGCCGGACCGGTCAGCGAACGCCGCGCCATCACCGGCTGCGACCACAGCGCCGCGCCGCTGTTGCGGTCGAGCAGGTACACGATGCCGGCCGGGCTGGACACCAGCACCCCGGCCGGGGCGCCCCCCATGCCGCCGATGCCGCCGTACTCGCTCTGCCACATCGGCCGGCCAGTGGGGCCATCGATGGCGACGGTGCGGTTCTTGAAGCTGCTCGCGAACAGCAGGGTGCCATCGATCAGCGGCGCACTGTCGACGTCGGCCATGCGTTCCAGTTCGGTGCGGCCATCGGGAGTGCCGATGGTCTGCTGCCACAGGATGCGGCCGTCCTGCAGGGCCAGCGCGCTGAGGGTGCCGTCGTCGTTGCCGGAGAACAGCACGCCGGGGGCATAGGTGAGCGGTGCGTTGCCACGCACGGTCAGCGGCGGCAGCTCGTGTTCGCTGAACCAGCGGCGCTCGCCGGTAGCCGCGTCGAACGCGGTCACCCGGCCGTCGTTGCTGCGCACGAACACGGCGCCCTGCGTCACCAGCGGCGCGACGATCACCTCGCTGGTGACGTCGGAACGCCAGCGCTCGACGCCGGAGGCCGCATCGAGTGCGATGATCTCGCCACCCAGGCTGCCGACCACGACCAGGCCCTCGCCCACGCCGGGGCCGCCGGCCAGGCGCAGGTCCTTCTCTTCCTTGCCGCCGCTGAATTCCCAGACCTGCTGGCCGGTCTGCAGGTCCAGCGCGACCAGGCGGTTGTCGCTGGCGGCGGCGAACACGCGGCCATCGGCCACGGCCGGGCCCTGGCGGGCCCCGCTCTTGCGCTCGCCCTTGCCCAGCCCGGCCGACCAGATCTTGACCGGGCGCACGGTGGCGGTGAATTCCACCAGTTCGGCCGGCTCGGCGGCCTTCTTGGCTTCGGCGTCCTTGCCGGCGAACCAGCCCTTGACGGTGCTGCAGCCCGACAGGGCCAGCACCAGCAGTCCGGCGGTCAGCGCCGGGCGGAGCATGTGCATGTGCGCCATGATCAGATCGCCTCCGCCGGCGCGGGCACCTGGCCACCGGCCTCCTGCAGCTTCAACTCGACACGGCGGCGCGCCGGCGAAGCCACGTCGGTCCCGGTCAGCGCCCGGCTGTAGGCGTCGCGCGCCTCCTCCTGCTTGCCGGTGGCGAACAGGGCGTCGCCGCGCAGCTCCAGGGCGGTGCTGCCGGTATCGCTGGCGAGCAGCGCGAGCGCCTCTTCAGGCTTGCCGGTGGCGTTGAGCAGCTGCGCGATGCGTTCGTTGACCACTGCCTGCAAGGTCGGATCGGCCTGGATCCCGCGCAGGGTCGCCAGTGCGTCCTCCGGTTTGCCGGCCTCGACCTGGGCCTTGGCCACGCGCAGCGCGGCCAGGGTGGCGTAGGTGCCCTTCTGCCCGGCCAGCAGGGTGCCGGCCTTGTCGACCGCGCCCGCCTCCAGCTGCTCCACCGCCTTGGCATAGGCGCCGTGCGCCTGCTGCTGCTGCGCCGCCTGGTGGTGTCCCCACCACTGCCAGCCGTAGATCGCGGCGATGCCCAGTGCCACCCCGCCGATGATGCCCAGCGCGTTCTCCCGCAGCCAGCTGCGGACGCGTTCGCCCTGTTCGTGCTCGTCCAGAAGGTCGTCGATTGCCATGCAGTTCCCTGCCCCGCGCGGCGAACGGCGGGGTCCGTTGTTCCAGGTTGGGTGCCGCCGGCCGCGCCGGCTATTCGGCGGCGGTGACGGAACCGTCAGAGGATACCGCAAAGCGGGCGACGTTCGCCCGCTGGTACGGTGTCAGATCCACGATACTGCCCGCTTGCTGAACACGTACCACCGAGGCGTTGCCGAGCACCACGCGGCCGATGCCGGCGGCGTCGAAGCTGCGGCTGTCGCCGGCGCGCATCAGGCCCTGCTCGACCGTATGGCCGTCGGGCGCGATCACCTGCATCCAGCTTTCGCCGCTGAATTCGAGCTGCAGCGCACCCGGGGCGGCCTGCGCCGCGCGCGTCACCGGCGGCGCCAGCGAAGCCACGTAGGGCGCGCTGCCCGTGGCGATGGCCGGTGCGGTGGTCGCCGCCGGACCCGGCGGCGCCGACTCGACCACTACCTCAGCTTCCGGCGGCAGTGCATCCAGCGAGGCGGTGGTCGGCGGCGTGTCGCCGAAATGGGAACGGGTGGCGAGCCACACCGGCACGGCGATGGCGGCGGTGATCACCACGTACACGGCCTTGCGGCCGACGCTCTCCATCACCCGCTGCAGGCGCGGGGTATGCGCGTGGCTGACCAGGTCCACCGGCCTGGCCGGGGCGATCTCGATGTCCAGGAACGGCTCGACGTCCACGCCGAGCAGGCGTGCGTAACTGCGCAGCTGGCCGCGGACGAACACGCTGGCGCCGATCACCTGCCAGCGGCCCTCCTCCAGCGCCTCGACCACGTGGACCGGCATGCGCAGCCGCGAGGCGACTTCCGGCACGCTCAGGCCGGCGGCCTGCCGCGCCTCGCGCAGGCGCCCGCCGCACCCCCGCGCATCGCCCTGGATGTTCGCGTTCGACTCGTGGATCACTGTGGCCCTTCCCCGCTACTGGAAAGCGCGGCCTGCGGGAACTCCGCCCGCAACCGCTGCTGGTATCGACTGGCGGCCGCCCTGTCGCCAAGCCCCTCTTCGATCCGCGCGGCGAGTTGTAACACGGATGCATCGGCCGGCGCTGCCGCCAGCCTGCGTTCCGAGAACGCCCGCGCCTCGAAGAATCGCCCCTGCGCATATTGATACTCGGCCATGCTGGCCAGTGCATAGGCGTTGTTCGGTTCTATCTCCAGAGCGCGACGCAGGTCACGTTCGACGCGTTCGTCCTGTCCGCTTTTCAGCGCGCAGCCGCCCGCGTTGGCCAGCGCGGAGGACGGCGAGCGGTAGCCCGGCGCGGCCAGTGCGCGGTCGAACCAGACCAGCGCCTCGGCCGGAT
Organism: uncultured Pseudoxanthomonas sp.; assembly: GCA_964490415.1. Taxonomy (GTDB): domain Bacteria; phylum Pseudomonadota; class Gammaproteobacteria; order Xanthomonadales; family Xanthomonadaceae; genus Pseudoxanthomonas. The sequence continues at coordinate 9,023 of CAZBDE010000061.1, forward strand.
GGCCATTGCCGCACAGCCAGGCGCCGTAGTTGTTGAGCACCTCGCCCCGCTGCGGGGCGAGCTCGGCCGCGCGCCGGTAGTGCTCGCCGGCCACCGTGGCGCGGCCGCGGCGGCCCTCGATCACGCCCAGCATGGTGTAGGCGTCGGCCGAGGCCGGGTCCAGCTTCAGCGCCTTGCGCACCTGCGCTTCGGCCGCGTCGATGTCGCCGGAGGCGAAGCGCTGCCCGGCCAGGGCCAGGGCGTCGCGCACCTGCACCCGCTGCTTGGTCGCGGCGCCGTCCTCGAACTTCTGGACCTGCGCGACCTGCTCGCTGCCCTTGATCTTGGGCGCCTTCATCGTCTGCGACTTCGAACACGCCGCGGCCAGCAGCATGGCGACCAGCAGCAGCGGCAGCCGCGGGTCAGGCCGCATGGTCGTCGAGCTGCGCTTGTTCGAGGCCGCGGCGGAATTCGGCCTGGCGCCGGGTCCGGTCCATGACCTGGCCCTTCAACTGGCCGCAGGCCGCGTCGATGTCGTCGCCGCGGGTGCGGCGGACCATGGCCAGCACCTGCGAGTCGAGCAGGATCTTCTGGAACGCGCGGATCTGCGCCTCGTCCGAGCGCTCGTAGCGGGTGCCGGGGAACGGGTTGAACGGAATCAGATTGACCTTGCCCGAATCGCGCGCCTGCACCGCGTTGTCGAACTGGCGCATCAGCCTGGCCAGCTGCCGCGCGTGCTCGGGCTGGTCGTTGATGCCCTTCATCAGCGTGTATTCGAAGGTCACCGAATCGCGCTTCCTGTTCGCGCGCAGGTAGCGTGCGCAGGAGGCCATCAGCTCGGCGATCGGATACTTCCTGTTGAGCGGGACCAGGGTCTCGCGCAGTTCGTCGGTGGGCGCATGCAGCGAGACCGCCAGCGAGACGTCGCTCTCGGTCGAGAGCCGGTCGATCATCGGCACCAGGCCCGAGGTCGACAGGGTCACCCGCTTGTTGGCCAGGCCATAGCCCAGGTCGTCGCGCATCACGCTCATCGCGCGCACGACGTTGTCGAAATTCATCAGCGGCTCGCCCATGCCCATCATCACCACGTTGGTGAGGCGGCGCTGCTGGTGCGGCACGTTGCCCAGGTGGCGGGCGGCGACCCAGACCTGGCCGATGATCTCGGCGGTGGTCAGGTTGCGGTTGAAGCCCTGGGTGGCGGTCGAGCAGAAGGTGCAGTTCAGGCCGCAGCCGACCTGCGAGGACACGCACAGGGTGCCGCGGCCCTTGTCGGGGATGTACACGGCCTCGATGGCATTCTTGCCATCCTGCCCCATCGCCAGCAGCCACTTGTGGGTGCCGTCGGTGGAGGGCTTGTCGAACACGATGTTCGGGACGACGACCTCGGCATGCGCGTGCAGCTTGGCGCGCAGCGCCTTGCCGAGGTCGGTCATCTGGTCGAAGTCGGTGACGTAGCGGTGGTGGATCCACTTCATCACCTGGTGGGCGCGATAGCGCTGCTCGCCGAGGGTGTCGGCGAAGAAGCGCTCCAGGCCCTCGCGGTCGAGGTCGAGCAGGTTCTGGCGCACCGCTCCGCCGGCGAGCGGCTCGCCGGTGAGGGTGACGCTGGGGATCTGCTGCAGTTCGGCCACGTGCCTACATCCGGATCAGCGCGAAACCACTTCCGTGGCGGCGAAGAAGTAGGCCACTTCGATGGCGGCGTTCTCGACCGAATCGGAACCGTGCGCGGCGTTGGCGTCGATCGACTCGGCGAAGTCGGCGCGGATCGTGCCCGGCGCGGCGTCCTTCGGGTTGGTCGCGCCGAGCAGCTCGCGGTGCAGGGCGACGGCGTTCTCGCCTTCCAGAGCCTGGATCATCACCGGGCCGGAGATCATGAACTCGACCAGCGCGTTGAAGAACGGGCGCTCGCGGTGCACCGCGTAGAAGCCCTCGGCCTCGCGGCGCGACAGCTGCTTGTACTTGGCGGCCACGACCTTCAGGCCGGCCTTCTCGAAGCGGGAGTAGATTTCGCCGATGACGTTCTTGGCGACGGCATCGGGCTTGACGATCGAAAGGGTGCGCTCAAGCGCCATGTTCTTCTTCTCTAGTGACGGACGGACGTTCCGGACCAGGACGGCCGGAGGTTAACAGAAAAACCCGCGTCGGGACGCGGGCTTAGCTTCACAAGCGTAGCGGGATTCTAGCATCGCGGCCGGGAGGCCATACAGCCCGCATGCCCGGCCGTAAATGCTGCATTGCAAAATGACCCGGCCGGGGCATCGGCCTAGGATAAAACAATCGTTTGATTAATCGGATTCCGGCAGCATGGGCAGGCCCGCGCATTTCTCCACCAAGGACCGGATCCTCGGCGCCGCCGAAGATCTGTTCGCCCAGTACGGCTTCGCCGGGACCTCCCTGCGCCAGGTGACCAGCCTGGCCGCGGTCAACATCGCCGCGGTCAACTACCACTTCGGCTCCAAGGAGAACCTGGTCAACGAGGTCTTCCGCCGGCGCATGGACGGGATGACCGCGCAGCGCCTGGAACAGCTCGATGCCGCCCTGCGCGAGCATCCTGGCCAGCTCGAACCGATCCTGGCCGCCTTCATCGAGCCGGCCCTTGCCCTGGCCCAGGACCGCAACGGCGGCGCCTCGTTCGTCCGGGTCATCGCCCGCGCCTATGCCGAGCACAACGAGAGCCTGCGCAAGTTCCTCTCCGACCACTACGGCCACGTCCTGCGCCAGTTCGGCAAGGCCCTGTCCGGATGCCTGCCCGGGCTGGACAAGGAAACCCTGTACTGGCGGCTGGATTTCCTGGCCGGCTCGCTGACTTATGCGATGTCCGATTTCGGCCTGATCAAGCGCCCGGCCGGCGCCAACGAGGCCACCCACCGGGCCCGCGCGGCCCGCGAGCTGATCCGCTTCGCCGCTGCCGGCCTCCAGACTCCTCCGAAATAATCACATTTAAATACAACAGGTTGGAAGACATGTCTAAGAAACTGCTTGTACGTCGTGCCGCCATCCTCGGCGCCGGCGTCATGGGGGCGCAGATCGCCGCCCACCTGACCAACGCGGGCGTGGACACCGTCCTGTTCGACCTGGCCGCGAAGGAAGGCCCGGCCGACGGCGTGGTCCTCAAGGCCATCGCCAACCTGGGCAAGCTCAGCCCTGCCCCGCTGGCCGGCAAAGGCCTGGCCGAAGCGATCACCGCGGCCAACTACGACACCGGGCTGGAGCAGCTGAAGGACTGCGACCTGATCATCGAGGCCATCGCCGAACGGATGGACTGGAAGCAGGATCTGTACAAGAGGATCGCTCCGTTCGTGGCCAACCATGCGGTGCTGGCCTCCAACACCTCCGGCCTGGGCATCAACACGCTGGCCGAAGTACTGCCCGAACAACTGCGCCACCGCTTCTGCGGCGTGCACTTCTTCAATCCGCCGCGCTACATGCACCTGGCCGAGCTGATCCCGGCCAGGACCACCGACAAGGCGGTGCTGGAAGGCCTGGAAACCTTCCTGACCACCCAGCTCGGCAAGGGCGTGGTCCATGCCAAGGACACGCCGAACTTCATCGGCAACCGGATCGGCGTGTTCTCGATCCTGTCGGTGATCCACCACACCCGCCAGTTCGGCCTGGGCTTCGACGAGGTCGACGCGCTGACCGGTCCGCTGGTCGGGCGGCCGAAGTCGGCGACCTACCGGACCTCCGACGTGGTCGGCCTGGACACCATGGCCCACGTCATCAAGACCATGGCCGACACCCTGCCGGACGATCCCTGGCACAGGTACTTCCAGGCGCCGGAATGGCTGCAGGCGCTGGTCGCCAAGGGCGCGCTGGGCCAGAAGGCCGGTGCCGGCATCTTCCGCAAGGTCGGCAAGGACATCGTCGTCCTGGACCTGGAGAAGCAGGACTACCGCGCCAGCGACCGCAAGGCCGCCGACGGGGTGGTCGAGATCCTCAAGACCAGGAACCCCGCCGAGAAGTTCGCCAGGCTGCGCGAAAGCACGCACCCGCAGGCGCAGTTCCTGTGGGCCGCGTTCCGCGACCTGTTCCACTACAGCGCGTACCACCTGGCCGACATCGCCGAAACCGCGCGCGACGTCGACCTGGCCATCCGCTGGGGCTACGGCTGGTCGCTGGGCCCGTTCGAAACCTGGCAGGCCACCTGCTTCCAGCCGGCGGCC
>CAZBDE010000062.1:0-5189 GCA_964490415.1 uncultured Pseudoxanthomonas sp.
GATCGCCGACATGACCTGCGACTCCGACGGCACGGTCAAGACCTACGTCGAGAACGGCGGCCTGGACACCTCGCTGCCGCTGCACGCGGTGCGCCATGGCGAGAGTTACCGCCTCGCGTTCTTCCTGGTCGGCGCCTACCAGGAGATCCTCGGCGACATCCACAACCTGTTCGGCGACACCGACGCGGTGGAAGTGCGCTTGGCCGATGGCGGCGGCTTCGAGCTGGTCCAGCAGCGCCGCGGCGACACCACCGACGTGATGCTCGACTACGTCGGCTACCGCCTGGACGAACTGCGCGCGGCCTATGCGCGGCGCGTGGCCGAAGCCGGGTTGCCCGCCGCCGAGTCCGAAGCGATCGCTGCCGCGCTGGAGGCCGGCCTGACCGGCTACACCTACCTGTCGGACGAACCGCTGGCCTGAGCAGGCACCGCCGCCGCGTGCGGCGGTCATGCACCGGCAATGGCGATCGGGGTAAGGTGTAGGCCCGTCCCGTCGTGGAGCGCATGCAGTGCTGGAACTGCTGAAGGCGGTAGCCATTGGCCTGGCCACGCTGCTGCCGCTGGCCAACCCGCTGACCACGGTGGCGCTGATGATGGGCCTGTCGCGCGGCATGGACGAGGCCGAGCGCGACCGCCAGGCGTTCAAGGCGTCCTGCTATGTGTTCGTGATCATGATGGTCGCGTACTACACCGGGCAGCTGGTGATGAACGTGTTCGGCATCTCGATCACCGGCCTGCGCATCGCCGGCGGCCTGATCGTGGCCTTCATCGGCTTCCGCATGCTGTTCCCGCAGCAGCGGCTGGACGAGACGCCCGAGGTGGAACGACGCGGCGAGGAACTGCGCCAGCAGCGCACCGAGGACATCGCCTTCATCCCGCTGGCCATGCCCACCACCGCCGGCCCGGGCACCATCGCCCTGATCATCAGCACCGCCGCGGCGGTGAAGGACGAGCAGCCCTACGCCGCCTGGGTGATGCTGGTGGCGCCGCCGCTGATCTTCTTCCTGGCCAGCGCCATCCTGCTGCTGTGCCTGCGCAGCTCCGGCCCGATCATGCGCAAGCTCGGCAACAGCGGCGTGGAGGCGTTCTCGCGGCTGATGGGCTTCCTGCTGGTGTGCATCGGCGTGCAGTTCGTGGTGAACGGCATCTACGAGATCGCCAAGGACATGAACGCGCTGCTGTCATAAACGACCACGACTCCATGGATCGGACCCCGTGGCCCGGGCCGCGGGGCGGCTCCATGGCCGCCTGGCATGCTCTAGACTCGCCGGCCGTCGTCCTCCCGTCCGGGCCCGCCACGCCATGAGTCCCGCCACCATTGCTGGCCTCGACCTGTTCCTGCGGATCGCCGCGATCGGCCAGTTGCTGCTGATCGCCGCGGTCCGCCTGCGTTTTCCGTTGCGGCGCGGGACACTGCCGCTGCTGGGCGTGGTCGTGTGCGTGTCCGCCCATCTGCTGCTGACTGCACCGGTCGCCTCCTGGGGCGGGATGTGGCGCAACACCCTGCTGCTGCTGACCGACGCCTCTGCCTGGTTGGTCTGGTTCGTGGCGATGCGGATGCTCGACGACCGTTTTGACACCGCGCGCTGGTCGTGGCCGCTGCGGATCGGGGCGGTCCTGCTGCTGGTGTGGCATGTCTGGTTCTTCGGTATCAGGGGCGGCCGCGGCTTTTACCACGCCCTCAACCATGTCGTGGCCGTGGTCCTGCTGTCTCACGTCTTCTACACCGCGGTTCGCGGCTGGCGCGACGACCTGGTCGATGCGCGTCGCCGCCTGCGCCTGTTGGTAGCGACGGTGATCAGCGCCTATGGCATCGTCCTGGCCACGACCCAGCTCGCCGGTGGCGGATTGCACGCCAGCGCCGCTTTCAGCCTGGCCAACGCCGCGCTTTCGTTCATGGCCGTGCTGTTGTTCGGGCGCCACGCACTGCTGCTGCCGGCGCAGCCAGATGCACCGGCCGCGTCCTTGCCCGTTGCAATGGGCACCGACGGGCTGCCGCCGGAACTGGCCGCGCTGCACCAGCGCCTGCAGGCCTTCATCGGGCAGGACGGGCTGTGGCAGCAGGAGCTGACAATCACCGCCCTGGCCGCGCGCCTGTCCTGCCCCGAGCCGCGCCTGCGCCGGCTGATCAACGACGGCCTGGGCTTCCGCAACTTCAGCGATTTCCTCAACCGGCATCGTATCGCCGAGGCTCGCCGGCAACTGGCCGACGCGGAACGGCGGGGGGTGCCGGTCCTGACCTTGGCGCTGGAGCTGGGCTATGGCTCGATCGGACCGTTCAACCGCGCCTTCAAGGCGCAAACTGGGATGACGCCCACCGAATTCCGTGATTCATCTGGGAATCGGTCATAGGTTTCAAGGAATCGGCCAACGGTCGCCGGGAATCGGCAAGACCTGCGGGGCGGCGGAAACGGAAGGTTGCGGTCACCGGTGTGGCTGCCGTTGCGGCGGCATACCGGTGCCTATCCCACCCGTCCGAGGAAAATCCATGAACGAACCGTCATTCATTCTGCCGCCACCGGCCCGCGTCGCGCTGCGCCGGATGGGCATCATCCTGTGCCTGGCCGTTGCCGCCTCCCTGTCGGCGCTTCCCCTCCAGGCCCAGGAGCGGCGCGAGGTCCCCGCATTCAAGGTGTTCGGCACTCCCGCGCATTCGGCCGACGCGGCGGACGTCGATGCCCTGCTCCGGGCCTACGACGCTGCCTGGCGCGCGCAGGACGCCACCGCACTGATGCGCTTGCATGCCGATGATGTGGAATGGATCAACGCCTATGCGCGCATGTTCCGCGGCACCTGGGAGCTGGGCGAGTTCCTGGAAAAGCGGCTGTTCCCGGCGATGGCGCAGGCCGTTTCGGTCGGAGAGATCGAGCGCATGAAGCCGATCTCGATCCGCTACCTGGGCGATGCCGTGGTGGCCCACTTCTACACCGAGAGCGGGCGCGGCGTCTCGCGCAATGAGGGCGAGACGCTGCGCCGTACCCACGTGCACCTGGTCTTGGCACGACAGGGCCAGGAATGGAAGATCGTCCACAGCGCGGTCATGGACGCGCGCTGATCGCAGGCGCCGGATGCCGGGGCATGCCCCGGCATCCGCCAGACGTCAGCCGCGGTAGACCTGGAAGCCGGCGAAGCTCTGCGTCACCGGCATGATCTCCAGCCGGTTGATGTTGAGGTGCGCCGGCAACGTGGCCACGTAGTGGATCTGCTCGGCGATGTCCTCGGCGGTCATCGGCTGAGCGCCCTTGTACAGGGTGTCGGAGGCGGCCTGGTTGCCGTGGGTGCGGACCAGGGTGAACTCGGTCTCGGCCATGCCCGGCTCGATCGTGGTCACGCGCACGCCGCTGCCGTGCAGGTCGGTGCGCAGGTTCAGCGAGAACTGGCTGACGAAGGCCTTGGTGCCGCCGTAGACATTGCCGCCGGGGTACGGATACACGCCGGCCACCGAGCTGACGTTGATGATTACGCCCTTGCGCGCGACCAGCGCCGGCAGCAGGCGATGGGTCAGGGTGACCAGTGCGGTGATGTTGGTGTCGATCATCACCCGCCAGTCCTCGAGGCTGGCCTGCTGCGCCGGCGCGGTGCCCAGGGCCAGGCCGGCGTTGTTGACCAGCACGTCGATGTCGCGGAAGCCATCGGGCAGCGCCGCCAGCGCCGATTCCACCGCCGCCGCGTCGCGCACGTCGAAGCAGGCCGGGTGCACGTTCGCCGCGCCGAGTTCGTCGACCAGCGCCTGCAGGCGTTCCCGGCGGCGGCCGCTGGCCACCACCTTCCAGCCGTCGGCGACGAAGCGGCGTGCGGCGGCGAGGCCGAAGCCCGAAGTGGCGCCGGTGATGAAGGCGATGCGGGTCATGCGGGGAGTCCTTCTTCCGTAGCGCGGGCCTTGGCCCGCCGGGTGGCCGTTGCGAGCGGGAGCAGCGGGGCGAGCCCCGCTCTACTGGGCTTTGATGGCCATTGCGGGCAGGCCGTTGCCGGCGAGCTTCTGCTTGGCTTCGGCCAGTTCGCCGGCGGTGGCGTAGGGGCCCATGCGCACGCGGTACACGGTCTTGCCGTTGGCCTGGCCGGTTTCCACGCGGGCGCCCAGGCCGAGCATGGCGAGCTTGGCCTTCACTTCCTCGGCGTCGCCGGCCGCGCCGAAGGCGCCGGCCTGGAGGATGTAGCGGGCGCCATCGGCCGCCGCGGGCGCGGCGGCCTGCGCCGGTGCCGCGGCATCGGCGGTGCCGGCAGCCGAAGCCGCGGGCGTCGCCGCCGGCATGGCCGCGGCGGTCGCGGCCGGTGCCGGCGTGCGGCCCTCCAGCGCGTCGCGGGCGCGCCGCGCTTCGGCCTGCGCACGGCGGGCCTCTTCCTCGCGCGCGCTGGCGGCCAGTTCGGCATCGCTCATGCGCACTTCGTTGCCGGGCAGCACGGTGTAGAAGTCGTATTGCGGCGTGGCCCCGGTGGCCGCGGCCGGTGCGTCCGCGGCGGGGCCGTCGGCGATCGCCTCGCTGTCGGCGATGGGCGCCGGCTGCGCGTCGGGATTGGCGCGCGGGCCGAAGCGGGCGAAGCCGTCGCCGTCCTTCCTCAACAGCCCCGGCACCGCCAGGACCACCACGGCGCCGATGGCCAGTCCGGCCACCAGCCACACCCAGGCCGGCCGGCCGCCACTGCCGCCATTGCGCCGCGCCTGGTTCTTGCCACGTCTTGCCGCCATTACTCCGATCTCCCTGCGTTTGCCTGGTGCGCTGCCCGGCGTGCTCTTGCCCGGCGCGTCACATCCGCTCCGGCGCGTCCACGCCGAGCAGGCCGAGGCCGTTGGCCAGCACCTGCCGCGCGGCCAGCGCCAGCGCCAGGCGTGCGTCGCGCAGGTCCGCGCCTTCCACCAGCACCGGCGTGTTCGCGTACCAGGTGTGGAAAGCATAGGCCAGTTCGCGCAGGTACTGGGCGACCAGGTGCGGTTCCAGCGACTGGCCGGCCGCCTCGACCACCTCCGGCCAGCGCGACAGCTCCACGATCAGCGACAGCGAGCCTTCGTCGTCCAGCCTGTCCAGGTGCGCCAGCGCGTTGGCCGGGTCCCAGGCGTAGCCCTTCTCGGCGGCCTGGCGCAGCAGGCTGGCGACGCGGGCGTGCGCGTACTGCACGTAGAACACCGGGTTGTCGTTGCTCTGCTGGCGGGCCAGGTCGATGTCGAACACCAGCTGCGAATCGGGCTTGCG
>CAZBDE010000062.1:5199-13148 GCA_964490415.1 uncultured Pseudoxanthomonas sp.
GGTGAATCCGCGCCGCCACTTGGTGGTGTGATAGGCGACGTCCGGCACGAAGTAGGTGTAGGTGCCGTCGGACTTGCGCATCACGCGGTCCTTGTCGTCGCCGAAGTCGGTGGACTTCAGCCACAGCGCGCCGCCTTCCTCGTAGGTATGGCCCTTGGCGACCAGCTCGCGCACGGTCTCCTCGACCTTGCCGCCGGTGTACAGCGAGCTTTCGAGGAAATAGATGTCGAAGTCGACGCCGAACGCGGCCAGGTCCTGGTTCTGCTCGTTGCGCAGCCAGGCCACGGCGAAGCGGCGGATCGCGTCGGTGTCCTCGACGTCGCCGGCGCCGGCCACTTCATGGCCTTCGATGCGCACCGTGTCGCCGCGCAGGTAGGCGTCGGCCACGTCCTGGATGTAGTCGCCGTTGTAGGCGTCGGCCGGCCAGTCGGCGTCGCCCGGGCGCAGGCCGCGCAGGCGCGCCTGGGTGGAGCGGGCCAGGTTCTCGATCTGCACGCCGGCGTCGTTGTAGTAGAACTCGCGCCGCACGCTCCAGCCGTTGGCTTCGAGCACGCGGGCGATGCAGTCGCCGATGGCGGCCGCGCGGCCGTGGCCCACGTGCAGCGGGCCGGTCGGGTTGGCCGAGACGTACTCGACGCCGGCGACATGGCCCCGGCCGGAGGTGTTGCGGCCGTATTCGTCGCCCTGCTTCAGCGCGGCGGCGACTTCGCGCTGCCAGGCGCTGGGGGCGAGGTGGAAGTTGATGAAGCCCGGGCCGGCGATCTCCACCCGGGCGACGTCGTCGCTGGCCGGCAGCGCGGCGACCAGCGCCTGCGCCAGCGCGCGCGGGTTGGTCCGCGCGGCCTTGGCCAGCAGCATCGCCGCATTGGTGGCGAAGTCGCCGTGCTCGCGGGTCTTGGGCCGCTCGACCACGAAGTCCGGGGGGGCGGCATCGGCCGGGACGGTGCCGGCGGCGCGCAGCGCGTCGATGCCCTGGGCGATCAGGGCGTTGAGAAGGGTCTTCACTCGGGGGGGCGGGTTCATGCGGTCTGGCCGGGCATTTTACCCGCTCCGCCGGGTCCGGACCGGCGGGCGCGACGGTGGCGGTGCGTCGGCGCCGGGCGCGGCGGCCATCGCGGCCAGCCGGGCGACCGTGTTCATGTTGCGGGCGGTGCCGGCGGCGGCGGCCGGGATCCGCAGCTTCGAATCGGCCATGCCGGTGCCATAGGCCACGTAGATCTCGCGTTCACCGAGGGCCAGGCGTTCGTCCCGCTGCTGGCTCACGGTCGCCAGGGCGTCGGCGGGCGGGGCATGGTCGAGGAAGACGACGACGGTGCGGTTGGGCGGCTCGCCGGTGAACGGGTTGGCCGCCAGCACCCGCGCCAGTTCGGCGGCGGTGCGGACCAGCACGCCGACCGGCTTGCCCGCGTGGGCCAGCAGGCGCTCCTCGAGGGCGGCCTTGATCCGGGCCTCGCCCAGACGGGTGTGGAACACGACGTTGCCGCTGGCGATGTATGTCCGTACCCCGGCATAGCCTTCGGCCTCGCACATGGCCTTCAGCACCGGCATCGGCAATTTGCCGGTGCCGCCGACATTGACCGCGCGCAGCAGGGCGGCATAGGCGGGCATCGCGGTTTCCTGGCGGCGGACGGACCTCCAATCTACCGCGCCGGCGCCGATCGGCGCCGGGCTCAGACCAGTCCGCGCGCGGCCATCGATACCGGCTCGCCGTCGCCGACGACGAAATGGTCCAGCAGGCGGATTTCCACCAGGGCCAGGGCCTGCTTCAGGCGCACGGTGACCGCGCGGTCGGCCGCCGAGGGGTCGCTGCAGCCGGAGGGGTGGTTGTGGCCGATGATCACCGCCGCCGCGTTGTGCCCCAGCGCCCGCCGCACCACCTCGCGCGGGTGCACCTCGGCGCCGTCGATGGTGCCCTGGAACAGTTCCTCGAAGGCCAGCGCCCGGTGCCGGGTATCCAGGAACAGGGCGGCGAACACCTCGTGCGGGTACGGGCGCAGGCGCCGGGCGAAGTAGCGGCCGGCCGAGACCGGGTCGGTGAGCGCGTCGCCGCGTTCCAGCGCCGCGGCCAGGTGGCGGTTGCCCAGCTCCAGCGCCGCCGCCAGCTGGCAGGCGCGGGCGGGGCCCAGGCCGGGCAGCTTGGCCAGCTCGGCCGGGCGGCGGTCGAGCAGGGCGCGCAGCGGGCCGTGCGCGTCGAGCAGTTCGCGCGAGGTCTGCACCGCGTCGCGGCCGGGCAGGCCCGAGCCGAGGAAGATCGCCAGCAGTTCGGCGTCGGACAGCACGCCGGCGCCGCGGCCGAGCAGCTTTTCGCGGGGGCGTTCGGTGGCGGGCCAGTCGCTGATGCGCATGGGGCCAGCGTGCCGTGCGGCCGACGCCGCGGGCATCGGTGGCACAGGGCGCTTGGAGTAAGCTGGCGGTCCTGTTCAGCGTAGGAAAACCCCAGGTGAGTGTTTCGGCCACCGGCCCGCTCGGCGGGCAGCGGATCCTGTTGTGCGTGGGCGGCGGCATCGCCGCCTACAAGGCGCTGGAACTGGTCCGCCGCCTGCGCGACGCGGGTGCGCAGGTGCAGGTGGCGATGACCGCCGGCGCCCAGCAGTTCGTCACCCCGCTCAGCTTCCAGGCCCTGTCCGGCCATCCGGCCCGGACCTCGCTGTGGGACAGCGCCGCCGAGCAGGCCATGGGCCACCTGGAACTGGCGCGCTGGGCCGACCGCGTGCTCGTCGCCCCGGCCACCGCCGACCTGCTGGCGCGCCTGGCCCACGGCCTGGCCGACGACCTGGTCACCACCCTGTGCCTGGCCACCACCGCCCCGCTGGTGGTGTGCCCGGCGATGAACCACCGCATGTGGCAGCACCCGGCCACGGTCGCGAATGTCGAAACCCTGCGCGCGCGCGGCGTGCAGGTGCTCGGCCCGGACGACGGCCCGCTGGCCGAAGGCGAATCCGGCCCCGGCCGCCTGCGCGAACCCGACGCCATCGTCGCCGCGCTGGCCGCATCGGCCGCCCCGTCCGCCGGCCCGGGCCTGCTGCAGGGCCTGAAGGTGGTGGTCAGCGCCGGCCCGACCTACGAAGACCTCGACCCGGTGCGCTACCTGGGCAACCGCAGCAGCGGCAAGATGGGCTTCGCCGTGGCCGCCAGCGCCGCCCGCCAGGGCGCGCGGGTGGTGCTGGTCGCCGGCCCGGTGCAGCTGGACGCCCCGCCGGGCGTGCAGCGCGTGGACGTGCGCTCGGCCGCGCAGATGCGCGCGGCGGTGGCCGCCGCGCTGCCGGCCGACGTCTACATCGGCGCGGCCGCGGTGGCCGACTACACCCCCCGCACGTTCTCGCCGAACAAGATCAAGAAGACCGGCAGCGGGGGCGATGTGCTGGCGCTGGACCTGGTCCGCACCCCGGACATCCTGGCCGAGGTCGCGCTGCGCGAGGACGCCGGCCTGAAGCTGGTGGTCGGCTTCGCCGCCGAGACCGACAGGGTCGCCGACTACGCGCGGCAGAAGCTCGAAGCCAAGCGCCTGGACCTGATCGTGGCCAACCGCGTCGGCGTGCCCGGCAGCGGCTTCGAGAGCGACGACAACGCGATGACCGCCTACTGGCCCGGCGGCGAGCGCGACTTCCCGCCGGCGCCGAAGCTGCGCCTGGCCGACAGCCTGGTCGAACTGGTCGCCGAGCGGCTGCGGGCGGACGCGCGATGACCGCCGCCAGCCACGAACTGGAAGTGCGCCTGCTCGACCCGCGCTTCGGCGACAGCTGGCCGCTGCCCGAGTACGCGACCGCCGCCAGCGCCGGCATGGACCTGCGCGCGGCGCTGGAAACCGAGTTGCTGCTGCAGCCCGGCGACGCGGCGCTGGTGCCCAGCGGCCTGTCGATCCACATCGGCGACCCGGGCCTGTGCGCGCTGGTCCTGCCGCGCTCCGGGCTGGGCCACCGCCACGGCATCGTGCTGGGCAACGGCACCGGCCTGATCGATGCGGACTACCAGGGGCCGCTGCTGATCAGCGTCTGGAACCGCGGCCGCGAGCCGTTCACGATCCAGCCCGGCGACCGCATCGCCCAGCTGGTGCTGGCGCCGGTCGTGCGCGCGAAGCTCAAGGTAGTGGATACTTTCGCCGGCACCGCGCGCGGCGAAGGGGGCTTCGGCCATACCGGGGTGCGTTGAACAGGGGAAAGGTCCGAGCATGAGCGACACGGGGGTACGCCGGCAGGTGTCCGGCCAGTTCAGGAAGAGCGCGCCGCTGCTGGCGGCGCTGCTCGCGTTGCTGGCCGCGTGGTTCGGCTGGAGCGGCGTCTCGCAGTGGCGTGCCGACGCACGCGAAACCCAGCTGTCCGCCGCCCGCGACCAGCTGGTGGACGGGGCCGCGGCCGCGATCGCCGCCCAGACCCGCGCGCTGGACGCACAGCTGGGGCACGAGGTGGTGCGGTCCGCGCTGGACGCCGGCGACGCGAGCGCGGCCGCGGCCGCGCTGACCGGCAACTGGAAGGGCGCCGAGCAGGTGCAGGTCCTGCGCGCCGACCTCGCCGCCGCCTATGCCGACGCACCCGGGTTCGGTTACGCGCGCCTGGGCCTGCTGGAGCGGGCGATGAGCGAGGGCGCGACGGTGGCCGCGGTGGTGCGCGACGCAGGCGGCGCCCGCCTGGGCGTGGCCGCGCCGGCCACGCTCGGCGGCGTCCCGGCGGTGGTCTACGTACGCCTGCCGCTGGCCAAGCTGACCGCCGTGCTGGACCAGGCGGCGGTGCCGGGCGGCACCTACCTGGCGTTGCGCCAGGGCGGCTACAACGTCGCCGAACGCGGCGACGGCAGTCTGGCCGGGAGCGCGGACGTGCTTTCGCGCCAGGTCGGCAAGGCCGGCCTGCGCGCGGTGGCGGCGGTGCCGGACGTGGCCGCCGGCCCGCTCGGCCTGGGTGCGCTGCCCTGCCTGGTGGTGGCCGCACTGATGGCGCTGCTCGCCGTGCTGGTGATGCTCATGGCCCGGGGCAAGCTGCCGCAGTTGCGGCGCAAGTCCGCCGCCACGGCCGCCGAAGAGGACCTGCCGACGCTGGGCCAGACCCTCCGCGACCAGGACGCCGCAACGCCGGCGCCGGTGCGGGTGGCGCCGGTGGTGGCCGAGGCGCAGCTGGAGGCGGGCATCTTCCGCGCCTACGACATCCGCGGCGTGGTCGGCCGCGAACTCACCCCGCAGGTCGCGGCCTGGATCGGCCAGGCGATCGGCAGCGTGATGGCCGAGCAGGGCCTGGACGACATCGTGGTCGGCCGCGACGGGCGCCTGTCCGGGCCGGAGCTGGTCGGCGGCCTGATCGAAGGCCTGCGCAAGGCCGGCCGCAACGTGATCGACGTGGGCATGGTCCCGACCCCGGTGGTGTACTTCGCCGCCTACCACCTGCGCGCCGGCAGCGGCGTGGCGGTGACCGGCAGCCACAACCCGCCCGACTACAACGGCTTCAAGATCGTGGTCGGCGGCGAGACCCTGTCCGGCGCGGCGATCCTGGACCTGTACACGCGCATCCGCGAAGGCCGCCTGCTCGAGGCCGACAGCACCGGCTCGCTGCACCAGCAACCGGTGGACGAGGACTACATCCGCCGCATCGCCGACGACGTGCAGCTGGAGCGGCCGCTGAAGGTGGTGGTCGACGCCGGCAACGGCGTGGCCGGCGACATCGCCCCGCGCCTGCTGGAGGCGATCGGCGCCGAGGCGATCCCGCTGTACTGCGACGTGGACGGCACCTTCCCCAACCACCACCCGGACCCGAGCGAGCCGGACAACCTCCAGGACCTGATCCAGATGGTCAAGCGTTTCGACGCCGACCTGGGCCTGGCCTTCGACGGCGACGGCGACCGCCTGGGCGTGGTGACGAAGGAAGGCCAGATCATCTTCCCCGACCGCCTGCTGATGCTGTTCGCGGCCGACGTGCTGCAGCGCAATCCCGGCGCGCTGGTGATCTACGACGTGAAGTGCACCGGCAAGCTGTCCGACTACATCCTGCGCCACGGCGGCAGCCCGATGATGTGGAAGACCGGGCATTCGCTGATCAAGTCGAAGATGCGCGAGACCGAGGCCGAGCTGGCCGGCGAGATGAGCGGCCACTTCTTCTTCAAGGAGCGCTGGTACGGCTTCGACGACGGCCTGTACTCGGCCGCGCGCCTGCTGGAGATCCTGGCCGGGCGCCTGGAGACGCCGAGCGAGGTGCTGTCCGAACTGCCCGACGCGGTGTCCACGCCCGAGCTCAAGGTGCCGGTGCAGGACGACCCGCACGTGCTGGTGGCGCAGTTCGCGCGCGCCGCGCAGGTCGAGGATTCCCCGTTCGCCGGCGCGCGCCTGACCACCATCGACGGCCTGCGCGCGGACTGGAACGACGGCTGGGGCCTGCTGCGCGCCTCCAACACCACGCCGGTACTGGTGCTGCGCTTCGAGGCGGACACCCAGGAAGCGCTGGACCGGATCAGGGACCTCTACCGCGAACAGCTGCGCCAGCTGCTGCCGGACGCACCGCTGGATTTCTGAGCCCGCGCCGCAGCGCCGCCGCCCTTGCAGGAGCCCCCTTCAGGGGCGGCCCGCCGCCGCCGCCCGGCCTGCGGAAACCCGTCGCTCTACTGCCGCGGCTTCGGCGGCAGGTCGAGGGCGCCCACGCGGGTGCCCGGCGCTTCGCCGGACTTCAGCGCGCGGTAGCGCTGCAGGATGTCGTCGATCTCCACGTCCAGCTCGGCGCGCTGGCGCTCGAAGCTGGCCTGCAGCGCGGTGTGGTAGATCAGTTGCGCGTGGCGCGTGCGGATGTCGCCGGCCAGCTTGTCGGGGACGGGCTTGCCGTTGAGCTCGCGCTCGCCGGCGGTGCGCAGCAGGGTGACCAGACCCTCGCGCAGGCTGGTCACGTTGTAGCGCGCGGTCTGGATGCTGTTGTCGACCAGGGTGACCCGCTCGGCGAACACCCGGCGCAGTTCGTCCTCGCTCTGGAACGAGACGAGCATGGCCTGCTCGGTGCGGCGACGGGTCTCCTCGGCCAGCGCCTCGGAACGGCGCTGCGCCTCGGCGGCGGCCTGCTCGGCGCGCTCCTCGGCGGTGAGCGCGCGCTGCACCTCGCCGGTGCGCAAGCCGCTGCTGACGCTGATCTCCTCGCGCGCGGCGGCCATGGCCTCCGGCGGCAGCGAATCGGCGCACTTGCGCTGGCCGTCCTCGGTCCAGCAATACAGCTTCTTGGTGTTCTTGTCCTGCGCCGACACCAGTGCCGCCGGCAGGACCAGACCGGCGACGAGAAGCGCCAGCACGGGACGATGGAACGTCTTCGATGGCATCACGGCAGCCCCCTGCTGTCAGTCAGCCCGTTGGTTCGCAGCCGTAGCGGGCCCGGTAGGCCAGCAGCGGTGCGCGGAATGCCGCCAGTTTCTCGTTTCCGTCGGCGAATGCAAGCAGGTCGCCCAGTCCGGCCACCGCCAGCACCGGCACGCCGGCTTCGGCGGCCACCGCCTGCGCGGCCGAGCGGCGGTCGGCCTCGGCGGCGATCTCCTGGCGGTCCAGGGCCACCACGATCCCGGCCACCGTGCCGCCGGCGCCGGCGATGATGCCCAGCGCCTCGCGGATCGCGGTGCCGGCGGTGATCACGTCGTCCACCACCAGCACCCGCCGCCCGGCCAGCGGCGCGCCGATCAGGCTGCCGCCCTCGCCGTGGGCCTTGGCCTCCTTGCGGTTGAACGCCAGCGGCAGGTCGCGGCCGCGGCCGGCGTACTCGCAGGCCAGCGCGGTGGCCAGGGGAATGCCCTTGTAGGCGGGGCCGAACAGCAGGTCGAAGTCCAGGCCGGAGGCGTCGATGGCGTCGGCGTAGCAGGCGGCCAGCGCGGCGACGCTGGCGCCGCTGTCGAAGCGGCCGGCGTTGAAGAAGTAGGGCGAGACCCGGCCGGACTTGAGGGTGAACTCGCCGAAGCGCAGGGCGTCGGCGTCCAGGGCCAGCTGCAGGAAGCGGGTGCGGTGG
>CAZBDE010000063.1:0-13115 GCA_964490415.1 uncultured Pseudoxanthomonas sp.
GCCGCAGCGGGTCAGACCTTGTAGCCGGTGTGCACGGCGACGATGCCGCCGCTCATGTTCACGTAGCCGCAGCGCGACAGGCCGGCCGCTTCCATCATCGCCTTGAGCTGTTCCTGCGGCGGATGCCTGCGGATGCTCTCGGCCAGGTACCGGTAACTGTCCGGGTCGCCGGCGAACAGGCTGCCCAGCTTCGGCAGCACCCTGAACGAGTGGAAGTCGTAGATCGGCCTGAACCACTCGGCCTTCACCTCCGAGAATTCCAGCACCCGCGCCTGCCCGCCCACCCGCAATACGCGCGCGATCTCGCGCAGCGCCGCGTCCTTGTCGGTGACGTTGCGCAGGCCGAAGGCCATGGTCACCAGGTCGAAGCTGCCGTCCGGGAACGGCAGCTTCTCGGCGTTGCACTGCACGTAGTCCAGGCCGGACACCATGCCACGGTCGGTGAGCCGGTCGCGGCCGACCGAGAGCATGCCCGCGTTGATGTCGCCGAGGACGATCGAACCGTCCTGGCCCACCCGCGGCCTGAGCAGCGCGGCGATGTCGCCGGTGCCGCCGGCCAGGTCGAGCACGCGGTCGCCCGGCTTCACCTGGCAGGTCGCGGTGAAATAACGCTTCCAGGCCCGGTGGATGCCCAGGCTCATCAGGTCGTTCATCAGGTCGTACTTGCCCGCGACCGAAGTGAAGACCTCCCCGACCAGCTTCTGCTTCTCCCCGGCGGGGACGTCGCGGAAGCCGAAGTGGGTGGTGCCGCTTTCGTAGGGGGAGGGTTTGTCGGATGCGGGGCTCATGGCGCGATTATGGCACCGGCGGCCCCGTGGTCCGTCATCGCCCCGTCGCTCGACCCCGGGAGCAGGGCTCGGCAGACTGTCGGCCTCTCCCGAAGGATTCCACCATGACCGCCGCCACACCCGACTACCGCGCCATGCTCACCGTCGCCATCGAGGAGGCCCGCATCGGGTTGGCCGAGGGCGGCATCCCTATCGGCGCGGCGCTGTTCGCGCACGACGGTACCCTGCTCGGCCGCGGCCACAACCGCCGCGTGCAGGAAGGCGATCCCTCGGTGCACGGCGAGACCGACGCCTTCCGCAAGGCCGGGCGCCAGCGCTCCTACCGCGACACGGTCATGGTCACCACCCTGTCGCCGTGCTGGTACTGCAGCGGGCTGGTGCGGCAGTTCGGCATCGGCACGGTGGTGATGGGCGAATCGGTGAACTTCCAGGGCGGCCACGAGTGGCTGCGCGAGCATGGGGTGGAGGTGGTCGACCTGGCCGATCCGGAATGCATCGCGATGCTGGGCGACTGGATCGCCGCGCATCCGCAGGTGTGGCACGAGGACATCGGCGAAGAGTAGTCCGTGGCCGGCATGGGAGACGCGACGGCCCGCGCGGGGCGGGCCGTGCATGCGGGGGTTTGCGGGCCGGATCAGAGGATGTAGCGGCTCAGGTCCGGGTCCTGCACCAGTTCGCCCAGGTGCGCGTCGACGTAGGCGCGGTCGACGTCGACGGCCTGGCCGTCGCGGTCGGGCGCCTCGTAGCTGAGCGTGTCGAGCAGGCGCTCGAGCACCGTGTGCAGGCGGCGCGCGCCGATGTTCTCCTGGCGCTCGTTGACCTGCGCGGCGATCTCGGCCAGGCGCTCGACGGCATCGGGCGAGAACGTCAGCTTCACCCCTTCGGTGGCCAGCAGCTCCACGTACTGGCGGGTCAGCGCCGCCTTGGGTTCGGTGAGGATGCGGACGAAGTCGTCCTTGCTCAGCGCCGACAGTTCGACCCGGATCGGGAAGCGGCCCTGCAGCTCGGGGATCAGGTCGCTGGGCTTGGCCAGGTGGAACGCGCCGGAGGCGATGAACAGGATGTGGTCGGTCTTGACCGTGCCGTACTTGGTGGAGACGTTGGAGCCTTCCACCAGCGGCAGCAGGTCGCGCTGCACGCCTTCGCGGCTCACATCGCCACCCCCGGCGTTGTCGCCGCGCTTGGCCACCTTGTCGATCTCGTCGATGAAGACGATGCCGTGCTGCTCGCAGGCCTCGATCGCCTGGGCGCGGATGTCGTCCTCGTTGACCAGCCGGGCCGCCTCCTCCTCGACCAGCAGCGGGCGCGCGGCGGCGATCGCCACCGTGCGCTTCTGCGACTTGCCGCCGCCCAGGTTGGCGAACATCTGCCGCAGCTGCTGGCCCATTTCCTCCATGCCGGGCGGAGTCATGATGTCCACGCCCGCATTGGCCGCCAGCTCCAGTTCGATCTCGCGCGCGTCCAGCTCGCCGGCGCGGAGCATCTTCCTGAACTTGGCGCGGGTGCTGTCCTCCGGCCCGGAGACCTGGACCTCGGCATGGCCGGGCTCGAAACCCATCGTCGGCGCCCGCCGCGGCAGCAGCGCGTCGAGGATGCGTTCCTCGGCGCGCTCCTCGGCCTGCAGGCGCACGCGCGCCTTGGCCTGCTCGCGGTACATCTTGACCGCGGTGTCGGCCAGGTCGCGCACGATCTGCTCCACGTCCTTGCCGACGTAGCCGACCTCGGTGAAGCGGGTGGCCTCGACCTTGACGAACGGCGCGTTGGCCAGGGTCGCCAGGCGCCGCGCTATCTCGGTCTTGCCCACGCCGGTGGGGCCGATCATCAGGATGTTCTTGGGCATGACCTCGTTGCGCAGCTCCGGTTCGAGCTGCATGCGCCGCCAGCGGTTGCGCAGGGCGATGGCCACGGCGCGCTTGGCGGAGTGCTGGCCGACGATGTGCCGGTCGAGCTCCTGCACGATCTCGCGCGGGGTCATGGTGGCGGAAGTGGTCTCGGTCATATTCAGAGCTCTTCGACGACGACGTTGCGGTTGGTGTAGATGCAGATGTCGCCGGCGATGTTCAAGGCCTCGATCGCGATCGACTTCGCGTCCAGCGCCGTATGCGCCATCAGTGCGCGCGCCGCCGACAGCGCATAGGAGCCGCCGGAGCCGATCGCGATGATGCCGTCCTCCGGCTCGATCACGTCGCCGGTGCCGCTGATGATCAGCGAGGTGTCCTTGTCGGCCACCGCCAGCAGCGCCTCGAGCTTCCCGTAGCGGCGGTCGGTGCGCCAGTCCTTGGCCAGTTCCACCGCGGCGCGCTGCAGCTGGCCATGCTTTTCGAGCTTGGCCTCGAACAGCTCGAACAGGGTGAAGGCATCGGCGGCGGCGCCGGCGAAACCGGCCAGCACCTGGCCGTCGCGGCCCAGGCGGCGCACCTTGCGCGCGTTGCCCTTCATCACCGTGTGGCCGAGGGTGACCTGGCCGTCGCCGGCCACGGCGACCTTGCCGTCGCGGCGCACCGAAATGATGGTGGTGGCGTGGAACACGTTGGGGTTCTGGCTGGGGTCCATGCGGCCTCCGGGAAGCTGTCCCTCCGAAGTGGGGACATCCGGGCCGTGTTCAAGCGGTGCGTGAAATGCGCCCGGCGCTGCTGCGTTTCGAGGCGTCGCGACGCTGGAAGGCAGCGTCGCGCGGGGATACCCCGCGGCGGCACCCCGGCGCGAGGCCTGCCGCCGCTCATGTCCTCCGGTCCTGGCCTGCGGCCAGGACCTCCCCCTTTACTTCCCGTCGGCAGGCCTCGCACCGGGGTGCTTCGGGTTGGCTGGCCTCCTTTGCAAGGCATCGGTGGCGGGGGCTCAGGTTTCGCCCTTGCGCCGTTTCGCGCGCGGGTGCGCGGCGTCGTAGACCTTGGCCAGGTGCTGGAAGTCCAGGTGGGTGTAGATCTGGGTGGTGGCGATGTCGGCGTGGCCGAGCAGTTCCTGCACCCCGCGCAGGTCGCCGGAGGATTCGAGCACGTGGCTGGCGAAACTGTGCCGCAGCATGTGCGGGTGCACGTGCTTGAACAGGCCCTGGCGCACGGCGAGCTGGCGGATCCGGATCTGCACCGCGCGCTGGCTGATCGGCCCGCCGCCGCGGCCGGGAAAGACGAAGGCGTCGGCATCGGCGCCGGTGGAGGCGCGCCATTCGTCCAGCGCGCGGCGCGCGTGCGAGCCGACCGGCACGCTGCGCTGCTTGCCGCCCTTGCCCAGCACCGTGACCAGCCCGACCTCGGCCTGCAGGTCGCGCCAGCGCAGCGCGCACAGTTCGCTCAGGCGCAGGCCGGAGGAATAGAACAGTTCCAGCAGCGCGCGGTCGCGCAGGCCCAGCGGCGCGTCGGTGGGCACTTCCACCAGGCGCACGGCCTCGTCCACGTCCAGCACCTGCGGCAAGCGTCGCGGCGCTTTCGGCGCGCGCAGGCCGGCGGCGGGGCTGGCCGGCAGCACCCCGTTCTTCAGCAGCCAGGCGTAGTAGCTGCGGCAGGCCGACAGGCGCCGCTGCAAGGTCTTGGCGGAGAGCTTGCGGCGGTGCTCGGACGCGATGAACTCGCGCAGCTGTTCGCCGCGCAATGCCGTGAGGTCGTCCAGCACTTTGGCCCGGGCCCAGGCGGCCAGCCGCTCGAGGTCGCGGCGGTACGCATCGAGGGTGTGCGGCGACATCGCCCGCTCCACGCGCAGGTGCTCGAGGAAGGCGTCGATACCGGTCATGGGCCGAGGAAAGCGGGGTCGTGCATGCGTCCCCATGATGCGCGCAAACCGCATCGACGGCGATCCAGCGTCATCCCCGGCAACGCGCGTACCTCGTAGAGCGGGGCCCGCCCCGCTGCTCTTCATGCATTCCCGCGCCACCTGGCGCAGGCAGCCGGGCAAGCCCGGCTCTACGGGAAAGCGCCCGCGCCACTCAGTCGCCGAAGCGCCCCAGCGCCACCACCAGCGATTCGCCCATCATCCGCAGGAACAGCGTGCCCATGCCCGGGTAGAAGCGGTTGGCGTCGTGGCTGCCCACCGCGACCAGGCCCACCCCGGTCAGCGGCAGCAGCGCGCTGGACTGCACTTCCTCCTCGCGCACGCCGTACAGCACCGCGCTCTTCTCGGCCTGCAGGCGGCCGCACAGCGGCTCGCCGTCGCGCAGCGCGTCGCGGAACGGCAACAGCTCCGGCTCGCCCTCGCCGCGCACCTGCAGCCACTCGGCGTCTTCCATGCCGGCCACCGGGCGGAACGAGACGATCCGCACCAGGTCGCCGTTGAAGTCCTCGGCCAGCGAGGCGGCCATCGCGCGCAGGGTGTCGGCGTAGTTGTCCTGGCGCATCAGCGACAGGGTCAGCTGGTGGGTGCGCACCGCCAGCCGCTCGTTGACCTGGGCGTTGGCCGACAGCTCGGCCAGGCGCCGCGCCAGTTCGCGGTTCTTGTCGCGCAGCACTTCCAGCTGGTAGCTGGCCAGCGAGGCGGTACGGCCGTCGTCGCGCGGCACCACCAGGCTCAGGGCCAGGTCCGGGAACTGCTTGAGGAAGCCGGGGTGCCGGCGCAGCCACGTCGCCACCTCGTGCGCGCCCGGTTTTTCCTGTGTCTCGCTCATGCCTGCCATTCCCCTTCGAATACGAATGTCGCCGGTCCGGCCATGATGACTTCCGCGCCGTCGTCCGGCCAGCGGATGCGCAGGTCGCCGCCGGGCAGCGACACGGTGGCCTCGCGGGCCAGGCGGCCGCGGCGGACCAGCGAAGCCACCGCCGCGCAGGCGCCGCTGCCGCAGGCCAGGGTCTCGCCGACGCCGCGCTCGTACACGCGCAGGCGCACGTGGTCCGGCGCCAGCACCTGGGCGAAACCGGCGTTGCACGACTGCGTGAATGCGGGCGAGCGCTGCAGCCGCGGGCCGAGGCCGGCGACGTCGGCGGCGGCCACGTCGGCCACCTCGATCACCGCGTGCGGGTTGCCCATCGATACCGCGCCGAAGGCCACGCGCGTGCCGTCCAGGTCCAGCGTGTACTCCGGCTGCGCTTTCGCGAAGCCGGCCAGCGGCACGTCGACCGGTTCGAAGCGCGGCACGCCCATGGCGATGGCGTAGCGGCCGTCGCCGAGATTCTCGACCTCGTGACTGGCGACCGGGCTGTCGACCACGAAACGCGCGCCGCTGGCCACGCCGTCGCGCACCAGCCACGCGGCCACGCAGCGCGCGCCGTTGCCGCACTGGCCGGAGGGGCTGCCGTCGGCGTTCCAGATGCCGTAGGCGGCCACCGCGCCGGCGCTGCGCGGCGGCTCGATGGTCAGGATCTGGTCGCAGCCCACGCCCCTGTGACGGTCGGCCAGGCGCGCGGCGAGCCTGGCGTCGGGCGCGGCCGCGCCGGCGCGCAGGTCGAGCACCACGAAATCGTTGCCCGCGCCGTGCATCTTGCTGAAGCGCAGCCGCTCAGCCATTCCCGCCTTCCGTGTCCGCTGCGGGATCGGCCGCGTCGGTGGCCGGTGGCGGCTCGGGCAGGGTGTCGGCCGGAGGCGCGGACGGGTCGGCGGGCAAGGCCGGGGCGGCCGGCGTCGGCTCTTCCATCGGCACCGGCTTCTGCGGCATCACCAGCGGGCCCTTGTTGCCGCAGGCGGCCAGAAGCAGAGCGACGGCGATGGCGGAAAGTGCGGTCTTCACGTTCATGGCCGGAGTATAGAGGCGATCCGGTTGTCGTCGTGTCCCGGCTTTCCGGCTCTTGTAGGAGCTCCCTTCAGGGGCGACGCGAGGACACCTGGAAGCAGCGGCGCTCAACGCGGCCAATCCGGTGGTTCCGCGTTGAATACGGCACCTTCCGCGAGGGTCGCGTCGCCCCTGAAGGGAGCTCCTACAAAAGCAAGAGCGGGGGTCACGAGGGCGGTTCGGGGCGCAGCCACAGCCACACGCCGACCACGCCCATGCAGCCGATCGGCAGCGCCACCATCCAGCCGCGGTGCGAAGGCACGGCCACCATCAGCAGCAGCAGGATCGCCGCGCAGGCGAGCATGGCCCAGGTCGCGGCCCACTTCGCCCGGCGCGGCACCGCGCCGTGCGCGCGCCAGGCCACGATCACCGGGCCGAAGTGCCGATGCGCCAGCAGCCGCCGCTCGAGCCGTTTCGACCCGCGCGCCGCCGCCCAGGCCGCGACCAGCACGAACACCGTGGTCGGCAATCCCGGCACGAAGATGCCGACGATGCCCACGCCGAGGCTGGCATACGCCAGCAGCCACCACGCCCAGCGGAATCGGTTGCGTTCGCCCATCGGCGCCATGATAGGCCGGCGCGGGCGGCCATCGGCACCTCCGGACCGTCAGTCCTTTTCGCCCACGCCCAGCTGGTCGAGGACGAAGGCGTAGTACTCGGCCTGCTCGCGGAAGCGCCGGAAGCGGCCGGACTTGCCGCCGTGCCCGGCCTCCATGTTGGTGCGGAACACGAGCGGGTGGCTGCCGGTGTTCACGTCGCGCAGCTTCGCCACCCACTTGGCCGGCTCCCAGTACTGCACCTGCGAATCCCACAGGCCGGTGCCGACGAACAGCGCCGGGTAGTCCTGCGCCTTGACGTTGTCGTAGGGCGAGTAGCCGAGCATGTAGTCGTAGAACGGCTTCTGCTCCGGGTTGCCCCACTCGTCGTACTCGTTGGTGGTCAGCGGGATCGAGGCGTCGAGCATGGTGGTGACCACGTCCACGAACGGCACCTGCGCCACCATCACCCGGTAGTCGGCCGGCGCCTGGTTGGCGACCGCGCCCATCAGCAGGCCGCCGGCGCTGCCGCCGGACGCGGCGACGCGGCCCGGCGCGGCATAGCCCTGCTTCACCAGCCCGCGGGTCACGTCGACGAAGTCGTTGAAGGTGTTCTGCTTCTTCAGCAGCTTGCCGTCCTCGTACCACTGCCGGCCCATTTCCTGGCCGCCACGGATGTGGGCGATGGCGTAGACCACGCCGCGGTCGAGCAGGCTCACCACCGGCCCGTTGAAGCCCGGGTCCATCGAGATGCCATAGCTGCCGTAGGCGTACTGGAACAGCGGCGCGGTGCCGTCCTTGCGGAAGCCCTTGCGGTACACCAGCGACACCGGGATCTTCACCCCGTCGCGCGCGGTGGCCCACACCCGCTCGGTCGCGTACTTCGACGGATCGTAGCCGGGCACCGGCTGCTGCTTGAGCAGGCGGCGCTCGCCGCTGGCGACGTCCAGTTCGTAGGTGGTGGCGGGGGTGGCCAGCGAGGTGTAGCCGTAGCGCAGCCAGCCGCTCTCCGGCTCGGGATTGGCCGACAGGCCCATCGAATAGGCCGGCTCGTCGGCGTCGACGTACTGCTCGGTGCCGTCGGCCTTGATCAGGCGGATCCGCTCCAGGCCGCCGGAACGCTCGGCGATCGCGGTGAAGCCGTCGAACAGTTCGTAGTCCTCGATGAACACCTGCGGGTCGTGCGCCAGCCAGTCCTGCCACTGCGCGCGCGAGGTCGCGTCGCTGGGCGCGGTGACCAGCTTGAAGTTGGTCGCCGGCCTGCCGTCGGCGCCGGGCGCGTTGGTGCGGATCACCCAGCGGCCGCCGAGGTGGTCGGCGTCGTACTCCACGTCGCGCTGGCGCGGGGCCAGCACGGTGAACTCGCGCGGGTCGGCGGCCGGCGCATAGCGCAACTCGGAGGACACGGTGCTTTCCACGCCGATGGTGATGAAGCGGTCGTCGCGGCTGCGGCCGACGCCCATGTAGAAGCTGTCGTCCTCCTCCTCGTAGACCAGCACGTCCTGTGCCGCCGGGGTGCCGAGCACGTGCTTCTTCACCCGCACGGTGAGCAGGGTTTCCGGGTCGTTCTCGACGTAGAAGACAGTGCGGTTGTCGTCGGCCCAGACCAGGTCCGGGGAGACGCCGGTGATGCTCTCCGGATACGCCTTGCCCGTTTCCAGGTCGCGGAAGCGGATCGTGTACTGGCGGCGGCCGACGTCGTCATCGGCCCAGGCCAGGATCCGGTTGTCCGGGCTGACCTCGTAGGTGCCGACGCTGAAGTAGCCCTTGCCGGCGGCCATCGCGTTGACGTCCAGCAGCACCTGCTCGCCGGCGAAGTCGCCGCGCGCGTTGGCGGCCTGGATCGACAGCGCGTCCACGCCCGCGCCGTCGCGGCGCCGCGCATGCACCGGATAGTCCTTGCCCTGCTCGAAGCGCGAGTAGTACCACCAGCCCTTGTCGCGGAACGGCACCGAGCTGTCGTCCTGCTTGATCCGGCCGACGATCTCTTCGTACAGCGTGTCCTGCAGCGGCCCGAGCGGCGCCATCACCGCGTCGGTGTAGGCGTTCTCGGCCTGCAGGTAGGCCAGCATGTCCTTGTTCTCGCGCTCGTCGTCGCGCAACCAGTAGTACGCGTCGGCGCGGGTGGCGCCGAACGGGGCCTCGACCTGGTGCGGCTTGCGCGCGACATCGGGCGGGGTCGGGACGGCGGCAGGCGCGGGCGGGGTCGGCAGGGTCATCAGGGCGGCGAGCAGGAGTGGTACGGGGAGTTTCATCGATGGGGTCCGGTCAGGGGAAATCCAACCCGTGGCCGCCGTGGGGCGCCACGCCGTTGCGGTGTTCCCGGGCTCGAGGCGCGCCCGCAAGCCGCATCCCCGGCCGGGGCCGGGGATGCGGGGATCTTCACTTGGTCACTTGCCGGCCTTGCCGGGGTCGCCACCGCCCGACAGCCGCTCCCACAGGAAGCGGTAGGCCAGCGCCGACATGTGCGCGGCCTGGGCGTTGTTCGCCGCGCCGCCGTGGCCGCCTTCGATGTTCTCGTAGTAGGTCACGTCCTTGCCGGCCTCGATCATCTTCGCCGCCATCTTGCGCGCGTGGCCCGGGTGGACGCGGTCGTCGCGAGTGGAGGTGGTGAACAGCACCGGTGGGTAGTCCTTCGACGGATCGAACAGGTGGTACGGCGAGAAGTGCTGGATGAACTCCCAGTCGGCCGTGTCCGGGTTGCCGTACTCGGCCATCCACGAGGCGCCGGCCAGCAGCTTGTTGTAGCGCTTCATGTCCAGCAGCGGCACCTGCACCACGATCGCGCCGAACAGCTCCGGGTACTGGGTGAGCATGTTGCCCATCAGCAGGCCGCCGTTGCTGCCGCCCTGGGCGCCCAGGTGCCTGGGCGAGGTGATGCCGCGCTTGAACAGGTCCTGCGCGACCGCGGCGAAGTCCTCGTAGGCCTTGTGCCGGTTCGCCTTCAGCGCAGCCTGGTGCCAGCGCGGACCGTACTCGCCGCCGCCGCGGATGTTGGCCACCACGTACACGCCGCCCTGGTCGAGCCAGGAACGGCCGAGGCCGCCGGAATAGCCCGGCAGCATCGGGATCTCGAAGCCGCCGTAGCCGTACAGCAGGGTCGGGTTGCGGCCATCGGCCTTCAGGTCCTTCGGCCGGACCAGGAAGTACGGCACGCGGGTACCGTCCTTGCTGGTGGCGAAATGCTGCTCGATCACGTCGTTCGACGCGTCGAAGAACGCCGGCATCGACTTCAGCACTTCGGGCTTCCGGCCGATCGGCGCCAGCGACAGGGTCGGCGGGGTCAGGTAGTCGGACGAGCTCAGCCACACCGCGTCGGATTCGTCGCTGTCCACCGCCACGATGCCGATCGTGCCGAACTCCGGCGCGCCGGTGAAGATGCTGCGCTTCCAGCCGTCCGCGCCCGGGGTCAGCACGCTGAGCCGGCTCTTCACGTCGTCCAGCACGTTGAGCACCAGGTGCGACCTGGTCCAGGCGAAGCCGGCCAGCGAGCTGCGCCCGGTCGGCTCGAACAGCACCTCGAACTCGCGCTTGCCGGCCATGAAGTCGTCGAACTTCGCCGCCAGCAGCGAACCGGCCTTGTACTCGCGGCCGCCCACGGTCCACGGCTCGCGCAGCTCCAGGGTCAGCCACTCGCGCTTGACCGACTTGTTGGCCGAGTTGGGCGCGTCGACACGGGTGAGCTTGCCGTCCGCGCCGACCAGGTACAGCTCGTCGTTGTAGAAGGCCAGGGTGCGGCTGGCGAAATCGCGCTCGAAGCCGGGCGTGTCGTCATGGAAGGCCGAGATGTACATGTCGTCGGCCTTGCCTTCGTACACGACCCGGGCGCCGGCCAGCGGGGTGCCGCGCTTCCAGCGCTTGACCACGCGCGGATAGCCGGACTCGGTCATCGTGCCGGGGCCGAAGTCGGTGTAGACGTAGACGGTGTCCTGGTCGATCCAGGACAGCGCGCCCTTGGCCTCGGGGCGGAAGAAGCCGCCTTCGATCCAGGCCTTGTCCACGGTGTCGAACTCGCGGGTCACGTCGGCGTCGGCGCCGCCGCGCGAGAGCGCGACCAGGCAGCGGCGGTAGTCCGGACGCAGGCAGTCGGCGCCGTGCCAGACCCAGTTCTCGCCCTCGGCCTTGTTCAGCGCGTCCAGGTCGATCACCGTTTCCCAGGCCGGGTTCGGCTTGCGGTATTCCTCCAGCGTGGTCCGGCGCCAGACGCCGCGCTCGTGGTTCCTGTCCTTCCAGAAGTTGTAGTACCAGTCGCCGATCTTCTGCACACCGGGGATCTTGGCGTCGGAGTCGAGCACTTCGCGGATGCCGGCCTCCACGCGCTTGAATTCGGCGCTGGCACCGAGGGTGGCGTCGGTCCGGGCGTTCTGGGCGCGGACCCAGTCCAGCGGCTTGTCGCCGCCGACGTCCTCGAGCCACTGGTGGGGATCGGTGGCCACGGCGGGCTCCTGGGCGTGGGCCGCTCCGGCGGCGAGGAGGCTGGCGAACAGGCAAGCCTGGGTGAAACGGGACATCAAAGCGCTCCGGGGTGCGGTAATACAGGCCGGGGACGCTAGCACACCCCCCCGACCGCACCCTTGTGCCGATGGTCAGGGCCACCTTCCCTCCGGAGCGGCGCAGGGGCCGGCGCGAAGGGTGGCGCCGGGGGCGCCATGGAACACGGTCCGGTCGCCGGACCGGCTGCCGTCCGTTCAGGCCGCCTGCCGCGCCTGCCGCTTGCGCAGGCCGGGTTGGCGGCGGGCCTGGCCGCGGCCGCGGCGCTGGCTGCGGCCCGTCGCCGCCCTGCGCGGCAACCGCAGGCGGAACCGGTGCAGTGCCCACCAGGCCACGCCCGGCATGGCCACCAGCCACATCGGCCACCAGCCCAGCCATTCGCTGGAGCCGCGCAGGGCGGGGACCAGGGCCACGGCCAGCAGGCCGACGGCCAGCCAGCGGCGCAGGACCTTCTCCAGCACCGGATCCGGCCGGCTTGCGGCGGCAGTGGCGAAGGCGAAGACGGCGGGCGTGGGCGACCAGTTCGGCATGGCGGCGACTCCTCGGGTTGGGAGCCGCAGGGTGCGGGGGCTTCATCTCAGCGCCTGCGACCGGACCCGCTGCTTTTGTAGGAGCCCCCTTCAGGGGCGACCCGAGGGAGCCGGAACGCGGCCACGTCCAACGCCAACGCTCCGGAGGATCCGGGTGGTACGAACCGGCACCTTCCAATGGCGCCGGGTCGCCCCTGAAGGGGGCTCCTACAAGAAAGCCTCAGCCGTCGTACTGCGACAGCGCCAGCGAGAGCAGCGATTTGGCCTGCTCGCGCAGCATCGGCGGCTCGATGATTTCCGCGTCGCCGCCGTAGTGCAGCACGTCCATCAGCAGCTCGCGCGACACGCCGTAGGGCAGCTTCAGCTCGTAGCGCCCATCCGCGAGGAAGCGCCCCTGCTGCTTCGAATGCCAGTGCTCGTCGGCGACCCAGCGCGCGACCTTCGGACTGAACACGATCGTCGCCCAGCCCTTCGGCTCGCCCGAGAAGATCCCGTAGCTGGACGCCAGGTGCTGGTCGAGCACGGCCTCCTCCACGTCCCGCGCCACCTCGTCCTGCGGGCGCGCCTGGGCGATCCGGTCCACCGCGAAACTGCGCAGCGCCTCGCGGTCGTGGTCCCACGCATCCAGGTACCAGTTGTCCCGGTAGTGGGTGATCCGCTGCGGCGACACCCGCCGCCGCGTGGTCTCGTCGGTGGAACGCGCCCGGTACTCGAAGGCCAGCTGCCGGCGCTCCAGCACCGCCGACGCCACGCTGCGGAAACTGGCCTCGTCCAGCCGCCGGCCGCGGTGCGGGATCACCCGCACCCGCTCCACCGGCCAGCGCCCGCTGCCCGCCTGCGCCGCGAGCAGGCCCTCGATCCGCTGCTGCAGCGGCGCCAGCATGGTCGACAGCACGCCGCCCCCGCCGGTGCGCCGCAGCAGCTGCTGCGAAGCCAGCAGCGCATGCAGCTCCTCGGAACTGAGCCACAGGCCCGGCAGCTCGAAGCGGTCGCTCTCGGCGGCCGCATAGCGGAAACCGGCCTCGCCATCGCCTTCCACCGGCGCCATCAGCGCATCGCGCAGGAACGCCAGGTCGCG
>CAZBDE010000064.1:0-12988 GCA_964490415.1 uncultured Pseudoxanthomonas sp.
CCCTTCAGGGGCGACCCGATCCCGTGGGATGACGCCGCGTTCAAAACGTAGGCTCCGGATCGGTCGCCTCGAACGAGGCTGCGTCCGACCACCTCGCGTCGCCCCTGAAGGGGGCTCCTACAAACGGGGGGGCGCGGATGAGGCCCATGCACGAAGCCTCGCACTCCAGGCCGTACCGCCGCCTCGGCGATCCCGGCGCGGCCGCCGGGTCCGCGCTCAGCCGAAGTCGAAATTCATCGCCGCGCCCACCGGCGCGACGAACCCGCCGGCGACATAGTCCACGCCCGCGCTGAACAGCTGGCTCATCGCCTGCGCATCGTCGACGTCCCCGGCCAGGGTGGTGATGCCTTCCTGGCGTGCCCGCGTGGTGATCTCGCGGACCTTGTCCTGGGCCTCGCCGGGGCGCCCCAGCTCGCCGGTCAGGCGCGGGTCGATCTTGAAGAACGCCGGCTTCAGGTGGGTCAGCAGCTGGAACGAATCCAGGCCCGAACCGAACTGCTCCAGGCCCAGGCGGCAGCCCATCGGCGCCACCGCGGCGAGGAACTGCTGGGCGTTGCGCAGGTGGGTGAAGACCTTGGCCTCCGGCGCCTCCAGCCACAGGCGCTCGCCGGGCACGCCGTGCGCGGCCAGTTCGCGGCGGATCAGTTCGACCATTTCCGTGCTGGCGAACGAGGCCGGGCTGATCCGCACCAGCAGCCGGGTCTGGCGACCGGCGCGCTCGCGCTCGCCCAGCACCGCGATCGCGCGGCGCACCACCCACAGGTCGATCTCGCCGAGCAACCCGTGCTCTTCGGCGATGCCGAGGAATCCGGAAGGCGTGACCAGCTCGCCATTGGCGTCCACCCGCAGGTGCGCCTCGTACAGTTCGCCCGGCTCGCCCTGCAGGCTCATCATCGGCAGCCAGTGCAGCGAGAAGCCCTCACCGACCAGGGCCTCGCGCAGGCGCTCGACCCACAGCTGCACCCGCTCCTCCTCGGCACGGTCGGCGGCGCCGGGGTCGAAGACCTGCACGGCGTTGCCGCCCAGCTCGATCGCCGCGTGCACGCACTGGTTCATCTTGCCCAGGATCTGCGGGACGCTGGCGATCTTCTCGCCGACCTGCACGCCGCCGATGCTGGCGGTCACCGTGACCGAGCGCGTGCCGACGCTGAACACATGCGTGGCGAACGCTTCGCGCAGGGTGTCGGCCACCGCCCGGGTCCGTGCGTGGCTGCCTTCCAGCAGCAGGGCGAAGCTGTGCTCGCCGAAGCGCGCGACCTTGACGTCGGCCTCGACCGAGGTGCGCACGCGCGCGGCCAGCGCCGCGATCAGCGCGTCGGCCGAATCCAGGCCGATGTCCGGCAGCAGCCGCGCATAGTGGTCCGGCTCGACCAGCAGGAAACCGTACTGGCCGCCATCGCGGCCGGCCGCGGCGACCGCGTCCTCGAGCAGGTGCATGAAGGTGGGCCGGTTGAGCAGGCCGGTGACCTGGTCGCGGCGGCGCAGTTCCTCGACTTCGCGCGCCAGCTCGGGGTCCAGCTCCTCGCGGCGGCGGAACACCACCTGCACGCAGGCCTCGCCCTCGTAGGTGGCGGTGGCGAATTCCATCTTCGCCGGGAAGGTGCTGCCGTCGAGGTGGCGCGCCTCCATCAGGTATTCCGGCGGCGGCGGCTCGCCCCTGGACAGCGACTTGAGCAGCTGCTTGAAGCCCTCGATGTGCTGCGGGCCGACCAGGTCCAGCAGCGACATGCCTTCCACGTCCTCGAACGATTCGAACCCGAACATCTCCAGGTAGGCCTCGTTGGCGCGGATGTGCATGCCTTCGTGGATGTAGGCGATCGGGTCGCGCGAGGAGGCGATCAGCGAATCGCAGCGGCGCTCGGTCTCGCGCACCTGCGCCTCCAGCCGGCGCAGGCCGCGCCGCGCCTCCAGGTCGGCCCATTCGCGCTTGAGGGTTTCCAGCAGGTGCTCGGGACGGTGCTTGAGCACCAGCCCGCGGGCGGTTCCGCCCAGCGTGCCCAGCACCGCGGCCTCGTCGATCCGGTCCACCAGCAGCAACAACGGCAGGTCCTTGCCGCTGGCGGCGACCTGGGCGCGGACCTCGTCCAGCGGCATGGCCCTGGCGTCGGAGGCCAGGACCAGGTCGATCGGCTGGGCCGCGATCATCTGCGCCAGCTCGGCCGGGTTCTGCGGCCGCAGGGGACGCACCGCGATGCCACCGTTGCGCAGGGTGCTGACGATCGCTTCGGCGTCCTCCACGCGGTCGTCGACGATGAGCAGGCGCATCGCGCTGTCTTTCTGCATTCGGGAACCGGGGAAAGCATCAGGGGAGCCGGTTTAATACACGATGCCCACGGAGGCGTCCATGGCGCGCTGCATGAAAGCGGGTGCGCGTCACCCCGCCGCCGGCACGGGCCGCGCTAGGATGTCCGCCGGTCCGCGCCGGGCCGGGCGTGAAGGCGGGAGGACGCGGGCATGGGCATCGAGATCGAGCGCAAGTTCCGGGTCGCCAACGACGGCTGGCGCGCCGCCGCCGGGCGGGTCCAGCCGATGGCGCAGGGCTACCTCAACGACCTGGCCGCGGTCGAGGGCGGCGCGCAGAAGGCCTCGGTGCGGGTCCGGATCGAGGGCGACCGGGCCTTCCTCAACCTCAAGTCGCGCCAGCCCGGGCATACCCGCCAGGAGTTCGATTACCCGATCCCGGTGGACGATGCGCGCCAGCTGCTGGCGCTGTGCACGGGCGGCCTGGTGGAGAAGAACCGGCACTACGTCGAGCACGAAGGCCACCTGTGGGAGGTGGACGAATTCCTCGGCGAGAACGCGGGCCTGGTGGTGGCCGAGCTGGAGCTGGATTCGGCGGACGAGGCCTATGTGCGGCCCGGATGGCTGGGCGCGGAGGTCACCGACGTGACGCGCTACTACAACCTGGCGCTGGCCGAGCGACCGTACTCGCGCTGGCCCCCCGGAGAGCGGGACGACCTGTTGTAGGAGCTCCCTTCAGGGGCGACCCGAGACGGCCGGACGCAGCCGCGTTCAACGCGCCCCATCCGGAGACTGCGCGTTGGACGCGGCGCCTTCCGACGGGATCGGGTCGCCCCTGAAGGGAGCTCCTACAGTAAAGGCGGTCGTGGGCCGGCCCGCCTGCACAGCCCCGCGCCCGCATCTGCGACAATGCCCCGGCGCGCGGACCGCGCGTGATCCGGAGTTCCAACGCATGCTCGTGATCGGCGTCGCCGGCACCGAACTGACCGCGCAGGAGCGCGCCTGGCTGCAGCACGATGCGGTGGCCGGGGTGATCCTGTTCAAGCGCAACTTCGCCTCGCGCGCCCAGGTCGCCGAGCTGTCGGCCGCGATCCGCGCCGCCGCCCCGCGCCCGCAACTCGTCTGCGTGGACCAGGAAGGCGGCCGCGTGCAGCGCTTCCGCGACGGCTACAGCCCGCTGCCGCCGCTGCAGCAGTTCGACACGGTCTACCGCCGCGATCCGGACGCCGCGCTGGCCCTTGCCGAGGAGCACGCCTGGCTGATGGCCAGCGAGATCCGCGCCAGCGGCGTGGACCTGAGCTTCGCCCCGGTGGTCGACCTGGCCCGCGGCAACCGCGCCATCGCCGACCGCGCCTTCAGCGACGACCCGCAGGTGGTCGCCGCCTTCACCCGCGCCTACGTGCGCGGCATGCACAGCGTCGGCATGGCCGCCACCCTCAAGCACTTCCCCGGCCATGGCACCGTGCTGGAGGACACCCACTTCGACGACGCCATCGACCCGCGCCCGCTGGAGGTGCTGCGCGCCGAGGACCTGGTCCCGTTCGCCGCCGGCATCGAGGCCGGCGCCGACGCGGTGATGATGGCGCACGTGGCCTACCCGGCGGTGGCGCCGGAGCCGGCCGGCTATTCGAGATTCTGGATCGAGCACGTCCTGCGCAGCGAGATGGGCTTCCGCGGCGTGGTCTTCTCCGACGACATCGGCATGGCCGCCGCGTTCTCCGCCGGCGGAGTGAAGTCGCGGATCGACGCGCACCTGGATGCCGGCTGCGACGTGGTCCTGGTCTGCCATCCCGAGCTGGTCGAGGAATCGCTGCGCGCGGTCGAGGGCCGCGCGCTCAACACCGCCGCCCTCACCGGCCTGATCGGCCGCGGCGCGCTGGGCTGGGACGGCCTGCTCGCCGACACCCGCTACGGCGATGCCCGGTCGCGCCTGCCGCCGGCCTCATTGGCCTGACTCCCGCCCCACCCGCATCCCCCTTTCCGGTAGCCTTCCCCGATGTCCGAACTCCTGATCGCCGAAGTCCTCGAAAAGTCCGACCTGCTGGTCGACCGCCCCACCATCGACGCCGCCATCGCGCGCATGGCCGACCAGATCGCCGCCGACTACATCGGCGAGGTCCCGCCGCACCGCCTGGGCGACAGCTTCGTGCCGGTGTTCCTGACCGTGTTGCATGGCGCCCTGCCCTTCGCCGGCCAGCTGGCGCTGGAACTGGGCGCGCGCGGCCTGGACCTGCAGTTCGACTACCTGCACGCGACCCGCTACCGCGGCAACAACCAGGGCGGCGAACTGGTCTGGAAGCACCGCCCGGCGACCTCGCTGTACGGCCGCCGCGTGCTGATCGCCGACGACATCCTCGACGAGGGCCACACCCTGGCCGAAGTCGGCCGCTGGTGCATCGAACAGGGCGCCACCGACGTGCGCATCGCCGCGCTCACGGTCAAGGACCACGACCGCTGCGTGGAGGGCGTGCGCGCCAACTACGTGGGCCTGCACCTGCCGGACCGCTACGTGTTCGGCTTCGGCATGGACTACTACGAGCAGGGCCGCAACCTGCCGGGCATCTACGCGCTGAAGGACTGAGCGGCATGGACATCGCCCTGGCGGTGATCGGCGGCACCGGCGTGTACCGCCTGGCCGCGCTCGAGGACGTCGAGAGCCGGTATTTCGAGACGCCCTACGGCGCGCCCTCGGGTCCGCTGCGGATCGGACGGATCGGCCAGGCGCGGGTCGCCTTTCTCGCCCGCCATGGCGAAGGCCATGCGCTGCCGCCGCACCGGGTCAACTACCGCGCCAACCTGCACGCGCTCAAGCAGGCCGGCGCTACCCGCGTGCTGGCGCTGAACACCGTGGGCGGCATCACCGAACACTACGGCCCGCGCGTGCTGGCCTGCCCGGACCAGCTGATCGACTACACCTGGGGCCGCGAATCGACGTTCTGGGACGGCGAAGGCGAGGCCCTGCACGTGGACTTCGGCCATCCCTACAGCCCGATGTTCCGGCACAAGCTGCTGGCCGCGGCGCGGGTGACCGGCGTGCGCCTGGTCGAGGGCGGCTGCTACGGCGCCACCCAGGGACCGCGCCTGGAGACCAATGCGGAAATCGCGCGCATGCGCCGCGACGGCTGCGACCTGGTCGGCATGACCGGCATGCCCGAAGCCGGGCTGGCGCGCGAGCTGGGCCTGGACTACGCCTGCCTGGCGATCGTGGCCAACTGGGCCGCGGGCTGCGGCGACGCGCAGGAAATCACCCTGGCCGAGGTGCTGGAAAACGTGGCGGCCGCCTCGGCCGGCCTGCCGGAACTGGTCGCCGAACTCGCGCGCGGCTGAGCCGGCGCGGAGCGCCGGTAGCGGTAACACCTGCATCGGTTACCGCAGCCACGATTGTCAACGACCCTCCGGCTTTGCATACTCCGCGGCGCGGCCACCACCACCACCACCGCCGCATCTCCGTCAATCGCTAAGGACTACGCAGCATCATGGCCAACGGTACCGTCAAGTGGTTCAACGACGCCAAGGGTTTCGGCTTCATTTCGCCGGAAGATGGCAGCGCGGACGTGTTCGCACACTTTTCCGCGATCAACTCCAAGGGATTCCGCTCCCTCCGGGAAGGACAGCGGGTGAGCTACGAGGTCACCCAGGGGCCGAAGGGCGCGCAGGCGTCCAACATCACCCCGCTCGACTGATCCGGCGGGCGCCGCAGTCGTATGCCGAACCCCGCCGCAAGGCGGGGTTCTTTTTTGCATGCGCGCTGCCGCTCGCATGTGCCGCCGCTGTCTGTAGGAGCTCCCTTCAGGGGCGACGCGATCCCGCCGGAGGGCGCCGCGTTCAACGCGCAGTTTCCGGATCGACCGCCTTGAACGAGGCTGCGTCCGGCCACCTCGGGTCGCCCCTGAAGGGAGCTCCTACAGACAGCGGGCGAGGCGCGGCGGCCGGCCGGCTCACGACGGCTGCGGAACCTCGTGCAGGAACCTGCCATGGCGCAGGAAGTGCAGTACCTGGGCGATGACCACCTCGTCCATCACCATGAAGGTGTGGTTGACCGGCAGCACCAGGAAGTCGTCCATGCCCTCGAGCCGGGCCCGCTCCACGGCGACCTTGCCGTCGTTCTCGCCGGGGATGCGCGTGGCCAGGACGCTGTCGATGGCGGTCTGCTCGTTGCCGGCGATGATGCCCAGCGGGAAGTCGGCCGGCCCCAGCCGCGCCGCGATCCCGTCCGGTCCGGTCACCAGCTGCGCGCCGGCCGGGCCATTGATGCGGTCGTAGAGCGGCGTGCCGGCCAGCGCGTCGGCCACCTCGCTGCCCTGGTTGGGCGGGCCGAGCATCACCACCCGGCCCAGGCCTTCGACCGGGTGGCTGGACAGGTAGTAGCGCAGCAGCAGCCCGCCCATCGAATGGGTGACGAAATGGATGGTGTGCGCACCGGTTTCGCGGCAGTGGCGCACGCCCTCGGGAATCGCGGCGCGTGCCGAGAGTTCGATGGCCTGGCCCTGCGAGGGATAGTCGATGTTGGCGGTGGCATAGCCGGCCCCGCGCAGCGCCGTTTCGATCCGCGCCATCGAGCGATGGGTCCGGCCCAGGCCATGCAGCAGGACCACGCACTGCCCGCTGGCGGGCGGATACGGCAGCGGGTCGCGCGCATGCGGCAGGGGTGCGGGCGGTGCGGCAGCCGCGGCAACGGCCAGGACCGCCAGCAGCAGCAAGGCACCCGCCGGCACGGCTGCGCCGGTTCCGGCCCGACGCCACCGGCAACCCATCGATTCCGCCTGCATCGCGTCCCCTTCCTCCGTTCCCGTGGCCCCGCCGCCAGCATCCGGCCCTCGACAGGACTATAAGGCCGCGCCGCCGCCCGCGCCCCCCTTCCCGGCCCCGGTTCCGTGGCCCGGCGCGCTCTGATACAACTGGCCTGGCCCCGGGCCATGCGTTCGTGCCCGGCCGGGTCGCCCGCCGCCGTTGCGGCGACCGGAGTCCGGCGCCATCCATGCATCGCCACGCGAGGTACCGATGATCCGTCCCGCCGTCTGCCTGGCCGCCCTGTTCGCGCTCACCGCCTGCCAGCCGCCGGTGCGGCTGATGCCGGCGCCGGCGCTGTTCCTCAACGGCGAGCACAATCTTTTCGCCGCCAACGCCAACCTGGACCGGAGCCCACGGATCCAGGTGTTCTACGCGACCAACCGCATGGCGTTCGGTCCGTCCGCCGCACCGGCGTACACGGTCTTCCCCGGCGACGACCTGAGCCTGGGCGTGGCCACGCTGGACATCGGCGGCGGCGCGCAATCCTGGGACTGGCTGTACGAACAGTCGACCAGCAGCTCGGCCGAGCGGCGCCCGCAGCTGCTGGTCAATTCGATGGACCAGCAGGCCACGGTCGCCATCGGCGCCGATCCGGCCGCACCGGGCGCCGACGCGCTGGCGTTCCTGGCGCGCGTCGACGAGGCCCTGGCCCAGGCCGCCGACCCGGACCTGACCATCTACGTGCACGGCGCCAACACCAGCGTCGGCCGGGCCACGGCGCAGGCCGCGCAGTACCGCCATTTCACCGGGCGCAACTCGGTGGTGCTGTCCTACATCTGGCCGTCGGCCGAGAACTTCATGCGCTTCTCGCACGACGTGTCCAAGGCCGGCCAGACCGCGCCGGCCTTCGCCCAGCTGGTGCGCATGCTGGCGCAGCACACCCGCGCCCGGCACATCGACGTGATCGCGTACAGCTCCGGGGCGATGGTGGCCTCGCCCGGGCTTGCGATCCTGGGCACGCCGGCGCCCGGCTACGACCCGGCCTCGGTGCGCCTGGGCGAGGTCTATTTCCCGGCGCCGGACGCGGATTTCCGCACCTTCGTCCGCGAACTGCAGGTCTACCACGGCTGGCCCGAGCGGGTGACGGTGACGGTGAACATGCGCGACTCGGTGCTGGTGCTGTCGCGCCTGCACCAGCGTGGCTCGCGCGCCGGGCGGCCCGATCCGACCGAACTGACGCCCGAGCAGGCGCAGTGGATGGTCGAGGCCTCGCAGCAGCTGGACTTCGACCTGATCTCGGCGCGCGCCGGCGACCTGCCGGGCATGGAACGGCGCTCGCACATCTTCTGGTACGACCATCCCTGGGTCAGCAGCGACGTGCTGCTGAAGATGCTGTTCCACCTGCCGCCTGAGCAGCGCGGGCTGCAGCGCAACCGCAGCGGGGACGCGCTGGAGTACTGGAGCTTCCCCGCCGACTACCAGGCGCGGCTGGACACGGTGATGGACGATCTGGTGCAGACCGCGGCGCAGCGCGACGCCGGCCAGCGGGCCCCGTAGAGCGGGGCTCGCCCCGCTGCTGTTCCGCCACGTCGTTTCTCCAGGCGTGGGCGGAGCCGGGCAAGCCCGGCTCTACGGGGGTGTCACGGTGATTGTCGCCGGCCGCGCCGCGCCGGTGCCGCGCAGGGTGGGCTGGTACATGTCCTCGGCCTGCGGCGGCGGCACGGTGTAGGTGCCCGGGGTCACCGCGCGCACCAGGTAGTACAGCCGCGCGGTCGCACCCTGCCCCAGCGACAGCGCCGCCACGTAGCGGTCGTCGCGGTATTCCTCGTGGCGGAGGTCGGCCTGGCCGGCGCGGTCGGACAGCGCCACTCCCTCGATCTGCACGCCGTCCCAGGCCGCGCTGTCGCCGAGGTTGAGGTTCTCCGCCTCCAGGCCGGCCGGCAGCAGGTCGGTGACCAGCGCGTCGCGCATCGCCTGCTCCGCCTGCAGGGTCAGCCGCGCGACCAGCACCTGTCCTTCCTTCAGCGTGCCGCCGGTCCACGGCTTGCCGTCGGGCAGGAACCAGTCGCGGGCGATGCCGACCCGGCGCTTGTCCTCGACCGGCGCCTGGCGCGGAATGCCGGCGATCTCGATGCTGGCGAAGTACGGCCCGCCCTGCGGTACGAAGCGCACGCCGCGCACCAGCGCGGCATGGTCGAGCGTGCGCGCGAACACGGCGGAAGGCTCGAGCTCGATGGCCTCCTCGCCCGCGGCCGCGTAACGCCCGGCCAGCGTGCGCCCGCCGCCGCCGTCGAGCGCCTTGCCCAGCCGCGCCAGCGCCATCTGCTCCTGGGTGCTCAGCCACAAGCGGCCGCCGCCTTCGTCGCGGCGCGCGCGCAGCACGCGCGCCAGGTCGACCGTCCGCGCGTCGTACTTCGCATCGGCGCGCTCGCGCTCGTGCAGCAGCGCGATCATCAGCGCGTCGTCGCGGATCCGGCTGCCGTAGTCGCCCAGCCACCGCGGGCGCTGGTCGGGGTCGCGGGCGAAGCCGTCGGCGATCGCCGCTTCGCCGCGCTTGCCGTCGCCCTGCAGCGCCAGGGCCAGGCCCAGTTGCACCAGCGGCAGGCCGGTGAGGCTGTCGCCCTTCTCCTGGTCGTACAGCGCGCGCAGCGTGCCCAGCGGCGCGCGGTTGACCCGGGCCAGCACGTAGCCGGCGTAGGCGCGGTTGGCGAAGCGCAGATGCTCGCGGTGGTCGCGGCCATAGAACTGCGCGCCGCCGGCCAGCAGGTCCTCCGACAACCGGTCCAGCGCCTTCTGCAGCACACCGTCGGGCACGGCGAAGCCGGCCTCGCGCGCGTCGAGCAGGAAGTCGGCGATGTACGGCGTCAACGCCGGCTCGGCGTCGCCGTCTCCACGCCACATCGAGAAGTGGCCGCTGCCGGTCTGCATCGCCGCGAGCCGGCCGAACGCACCTTCCATGCGCGCGCGGCGCGCGGCCGCATCCAGTCCGGTCGCGCCCAGCCTCGCGGCGGTGTCCGCATCCATCACCAGCGCCGCATACCCCTTGCTGGTGGTCTGCTCGGCGCAGCCGTAGGGGTAGTCGAGCAGGCCCTGCAACGCGCTGGCGAACGGGATCGGCGGCGAGGCGGTGATCCGCAGCCGCGCCTGCACCGTCTCCGGGATCAGCCCTTCGGCCAGCGACGCATCCAGCGCCAGCGGCACGCCGTCCTCCAGCGTGCGCGCCTCGGTGCGCAGCACGCCCGGCCAGGCCGCGCGCACCGGCAGGTCGTAGCGG
Organism: uncultured Pseudoxanthomonas sp.; assembly: GCA_964490415.1. Classification (GTDB taxonomy): domain Bacteria; phylum Pseudomonadota; class Gammaproteobacteria; order Xanthomonadales; family Xanthomonadaceae; genus Pseudoxanthomonas. Next base: position 10,247 of record CAZBDE010000064.1, read on the forward strand.
CGGTCCACCGCGTAGCCGCCGCCGTCCACGCGCACGCGCACCTTCGCCACGGTGTTGCCCGGATGCGCCAGCAGCGGGAACGACAGCGTGGCCTTGGCGCCGTCGTCCAGGCGCAGGCGGCGCTCGCCGTCGGCCACCGCCAGGGGCCCCTCGCCGTCCACGCGCACGCGGAACTCGCCGGCCTTGCCGCTGAAGTTCTGCACGTCCAGGCTGACCGCGCCGCGGTCGCCGGGCGCCATCACCCGCGGCATGCCGGCCTCGGCCACCACCGGCGCGCGCACCAGCACCTCGCCGTCGCGCTTGCCGTAGCGGTCGTCGGAGTACACCAGCGCCGACACCCGCAGGGTGCCGTTGAAATCCGGCAGCGGCAGCTGCAGCCGCGCGTTGCCCTGCGCGTCCAGCGCGACCGGGCCGGAGAACAGGTCCACGGTCTGCACCCGCGCGGTCGGCCGCCGTGCCTGCGGCAGTGCTTCCAGCGCCAGGTCGCCGCCGAAACGCAGCCGCGCCTGGCCGCCCGCGAAGCTTTCGATCACCCGGCCATAGACGTCGTACGCGTCGGTGGCCAGGCGGCGCTGGGCGAAGAAATGCGCATTGGCGTCGGGCACCGGGAAGCGGGTGATGTTGAGGATGCCCACGTCGGTGGCCGAGACGGTGACATGCGCCTTCCGCCCGGCCAGCTGCGGCACGCTCACCGTCACCGGCAAGTCCTGCTGCGGCCGGCTCTGCGCCGGGAAGCGCAGGCCCACCGCCACGCGCCGGTCGTCGCGGCGCATCGGCACGTGGGCCACGCCGACCGCGCGCGCCGGGGTCACCTGGCTGGCCGCCGAGCCACCGCGGAACACCAGCGCGGTGACATACACGTCGTGCCGCTCCCAGTCCTGCGTCACCGGGATCGTGAAGCGGCCCGAGGCCTTGCCGTCCTGGCCCCTGAGCTCGATCTCCTGCACGTGCAGCAGGCGGTCGCTTTCCACCAGCAGCACGCCGCGGCCGGCATGCGGCGGGGTCACGGTCACTTCCAGGGTGTCGCCGGCACGATAGCCGGTGCGGTCCAGGGCCAGCTTGACCTTGTCCGGGCGCGCGTCCGGGCCGCGATTGTCGTCGCCCCAGCTCCAGCCGGCGCGGAACGGATAGCGCATGGTCAGGCCGGTGGCCGGGTCGAGCACGTCGACACGGTACTCGCCCCATTCCACCGGGAAGTCGAAGCGGGCCGCGGAGGCGCCGGCGTCCAGCGTGCGGGTTTCCACGTCCTCGAAGCGGCGGGTGAAGTCGTAGTCCCAGCCGCCGTCGTCGTCGTGGCGCCAGTGGTAGTCGCGCCGTTCGCGGACCAGGGTGACCTTCAGTCCCTTCGCCGGCTGCGGCCTGCCCTGCGCGTCCACCCGCACCAGCTCGAAGCGGGCGCTGGCATTGGCGTCGGCGCCCTCGGCCTCGTCGAACAGCGGGCGCACACCGACCAGCGCCGGTGCCGGCCACAGCACGCGCCGCAGGCTGCGGCTGACCGGGCGGCCGCCGCTCTCGTACACGCTGCCGGCCACGCTCACCTGCACCGGCGTCATCGCCTTGGCCGCTTCTTCGGGCAGGGCCAGCGCGGATTCGATCCGGCCCTGCGCATCGAACCCGGTGTCGAGCACGTCGCGCGGCTCGGCCGGCAGGGCCACCGTCGGGTCGCCGAAGGCGTAGCCGGGCAATCCCTCGAGCGGCTGCCGCGCCACCGCCAGCGCCATCTTCGCGGTGAAGCGGTTGCCCGCCGCCGGCGCGCCGTACAGGTAGGCGGCCTCCGCCTGCAGCTGCAGCGCCTCGCCCGGCCCGAGCGCCTGCTGCGCCCCGGGCGTGGACAGGTCCAGCTTCAACCGCTCCGGCAGGAACTCCTCGATGCGCAGGGCCATGCCCTGCACCGCGTCCTTGCCGGCCGGGTCGGTGCGGAACTCGACCTGCCAGCGCCCGGTCGGCGCATCGGCCGGGATCGCCTGTTCGAACGCGTAGTAGCCCTGCGCGCCCGGCTCCAGCCGGGTCTCCCGGAACACGCGGCCATCGGGCTGCTTCAGGCGCAGGAACAGCGGCTGGCCGGTGCCGGCGGCCGGCAGCGTGCGACCGTCTCCGTCGCGCAGCAGGGCCGACAGGCGCACGGTCTCGCCCGGCCGGTACAGGTCGCGTCCGGACCAGGCGAACACGTCGAAGTCCGCCTGCGCGCGCCCGCTGACCGCGAACTCGGACAGGTCCAGCGCCGGCTGGTTGAACGGCAGCAGCGACACGTCCTTGCCGCGCCGCGCGACCAGCACCTGGCCGGCGTCGAGCCGGTAGTCGAGCAGCGCGTTGCCGTTGCCGTCGGTGGCCGACTTCAGTACCGCGCCGCCGTCGGCGTCGAGCACGCGCAGCTCCACGCCCTTCAGCGGCGCGCCGTCGTGCAGGGAGGCGGTGTGCACGTACAGCGTGTCGCGGTAGGCGCGCGCGTGCAGGCCGACGTCGCTGACGGTGAAGAAGGCGGTGTCGTACTGGTCGGAGAACTGCCCGACCCGGCGCAACACCGCGAAGTACAGGCCCGGCTGCTGCAGCTCGGCGATCTCCTGCACCGGCAGGTGGTTGAGCACCCGCTCGTTGCGCTCGCCGCCGAGCACGAAGCGGTTGAGGTAGACCGGCTCGGCCAGTTCGCGCAGCGGGCTGGCGTCGCCGTAGGCGCTGCCGCGCTTCTTCGCCCGCTTCCAGCGCGGCGGCCGCCGTCGCGGCTGGGAGCTGGACAGCGACTAC
>CAZBDE010000065.1:0-12952 GCA_964490415.1 uncultured Pseudoxanthomonas sp.
ACCCGGTGGCCAAGACCGACCCGGCCAGCCCGATCTACGGCATGCCGATCCTGGACGTGGTCGAGTCGAAGAACACGATCGTGATCAAGCGCGGCAAGGGCACGGGCTTCGCCGGGATCGAGAACGCGCTGTTCTACGCCGACAACACCCGCATGCTCTATGGCGACGGCGCCGAGATGGCGAGCGCGCTGGTCAGCGAGCTCAAGGCACTGGACGGCGGGCACTGAAGCCGCGGCGGCCGGCGTGGCGTCGATCCGGCCAAGCCCGGCTCGACGCGGCGGCCGGTCGTGCCTGATGCCCCCCGTGGAGCGGGTCTTGCCCCGCTGCCCCCCTCCCTCGCCCGTGCGCCCGACCCTTCACCGCGCCGTCCACCACGCCACCACCGGCGCCGCCGCCAGGCAGGCCAGGTCGATCCAGGTATTGGCCAGCCGCGACAGCGTCCAGACGTAGAAGGCGCCCATCTTCGGCGCCGCCTGCCACGGTGCCAGGCCCATCTGCGCGCCGATGTGGCCGGAGGCCACGATCCATTGCACCGACGCGATCATCGCCACGGTGGCGGCCAGCGCCAGCAGCGCGCGCGGCCAGCCGGGGCGCATCCCGCCCAGGCGCAGCATCCAGGCCGCCTCCAGCGCCGCGAGCAGGGCCAGCCAGCCGTGCTGGTGGCCGCTGGCCAGGGCCAGCGAACTCCACGCCACGACCAGGGTGGTGCTGCCGAGCAGCAGCAGGAACGGCCACAGCCAGCGCGGATGGCGCGGGCCGGCAGGGGCTGCGGGGGACGGCTCGGGCGGCATCGCGGGGGTCCTGACAGGGCGGCCAAGGATACGCGCAGGCCGCGCCGGGCGTGGGTATCGGCTAGAATCACGCCTCCAGGACACGCCATCTGCGGCCCGCGCCTTGCAGGCGCCGTCCGCCGCCCCATATCGGTTCCATGTATTCCCGCAACAGCGAACCCGTCCGTTTCGAGCGCGACTGCGCCGCCGTCATGGTGCCGCAGGGCGAAGCCGTGACCCTGCCGGCCGGCAGCGTCGGCTACATCACCCAGGGCCTGGGCGGCAGCTACACCGTGTTCGTCGAGGGCAACCTGTTCCGGATCGCGGGCAAGGACGCGGATGCGATCGGCAAGGAAGCGCCGGCGGAGATGGAGCTGCCGGCCGATGCCAGCGACGGCGAGGTCGAGGCGATGGTCTGGCGCCAGCTGCGCACCTGCTTCGATCCCGAGATCCCCTTCAACATCGTCGACCTGGGGCTGGTGTACGAGGCCAGCCTGAAGCCGCGCGACGACGGGCAGCGCCTGGTCGAGGTGAAGATGACGCTGACCGCGCCGGGCTGCGGCATGGGCGAGATCCTGGTCGACGACGTGCGCAGCAAGCTGGAGCAGATCCCGACCATCGCCGAGGCGGACGTGGAGCTGGTGTTCGACCCGCCGTGGGGCCGGCACATGATGTCCGAGGCGGCGCGGCTCGAGACCGGGATGTTCTGAGGCCGGTTCGGTGCGTCGGCTCCGGCGCGATGGCCTGCCCCTGGTCACTCATGTCCCCCGGCAGCGGCCTGCGGCCGCTGCCTCCTCCTTTACTTCGCGCCCAGGGGCAGGCCATCGCACCGGTGGTGAGGTGAGCCGGCGGTTCCGTTGAGAGCGGACATCCCGGGGTGGGTGGGGAATGGAGGGGCGGTCCGGCGGCTGATTGGCGCGACGTCGCGCGTGGCCATCGGCACGGCGTGGGCGTCAGGCGGCTTCGAAGCGGTTGGCGGCCACGTTCTTGCGCACTTTCGCCGGGTCCCAGACCCGGCCGTTCATGGCGATGTAGACGCCCGCCGGCAGGCACTGCACCGCGCCGATGGCGCAGCCGATGTTGAACTCGGCGTCCGAGCCGCGGAAGCGCGCCGGGCTCAGCGCGCCGGTCATGACGATGGTCTTGTCGGGGATCGACTTCAGCACCATTCCGGTCTGGACCATGCTGTCGGTGCCGTGGGTGACCAGTACGTGGCGGGTCGGCTGCGCGGCGATGGTGGCGCGGACCAGTTCGCGCTCGTCGTCGCCGATGTGCAGCGAGTCCTTGCGCAGGATCGGGATCACGCTGAAGCGGAAGTTCACCCCCAGCTCGCGCAGGATCGCGCCGATCTGCGGCTCGCCGATCTGGTAGTCGGACTTGTCGTCGAAGTAGATCTTGTCGATGGTGCCACCGGTGGTGACGATCAGCAGTTCTTCCATGTCGGGGTCCTGCATCCGGCGCCAGGCGCCGGATCGAAAGGGGAAGGGCGCGCTGCCAGGCCGATGCACTTCGCGCGCCGCGGAGTGCGCCATTATCGACCGATAACCGGCTGCGCGCCGGATTCCGCACGCGTATGCGAATGAACCCTCCGGCGTTCACCCGCCCCGATGCCGTCCCGCACGCGTAGCGCCGGGCTTGCCCGGCTGCTTCCCCTCAACGGCCCCGCTTCCCGAACCGCGCCCGCAACCCCGGCCAGCTCGCCGCCCCGACCACCACCAGCGACAGCGCGATCTCCAGCCAGGCGAACAGCCGCTCCGGTGGCCGCGTCCAGGCCACCATCACCCCGTGGCTGAACCAGAACAGCGCCAGCACGCCGGCCCAGAACGCGGCACGGCGGCCGCCGCGCCAGGCGGGCACGGCCAGCAGCAGCGGCGGCAGGGCGAACACCAGCAGCGCCGCGGCGGCGTGGCGGTCGTCGTGGAACCACAGCGCGAACAGCAGGGCCAGCGCAAGCAGCGCGGCGCCGGTGATCCGCTGCGCGCTCGCCACCACCGTCACGGCGTCGCCGCCAGCCGCGCGGCGATGCCGGCCAGGCGCCGGCCGAGCGCGCGCGCCAGCACCGCTTCCTCCTCGCTCGGCTGCGGGTCGTCCTGCACGCCGGCGACGTGGCTGGCGCCGTAGGGCGTGCCACCGCTGCGCGTGGTGTTGAGCAGCGGCTCGGTGAAGGGAATGCCGACGATCAGGCAGCCGTGGTGCAGCAGCGGCACGTGCATGGTCAGCAGGGTCGATTCCTGGCCGCCGTGCTGGGTGGCGGTGGAAGTGAACACCGCCGCGGGCTTGCCCACGAGCACGCCGCTGGCCCATTCGGCGCCCAGGCCGTCGAGGAAGTGCTTCACCGGCGCGGCCATGTTGCCGAAGCGGGTCGGGCTGCCCAGGGCCAGGCCGGCGCACTCGGCCAGGTCGGTGGCCTGCACGTAGGGCGCGCCATCCTCGGGCACGGGCGGGGCGGCCTGCTGGGTCACCGCGGCCACCGGCGGCACGCTGCGCAGGCGCGCCTGCATGCCGGGCACTTCCTCCACGCCGCGCGCGACCTGCCGCGCCAGCCGCGCCACCGAGCCGCCGCGGCTGTAGTACAGGACCAGGATTTCCGCCATCGGGCCTTCCAGGGTGCAGGGAGGCCGACAGTATCGGCGATCGGGCGGGCGATGCGGCCGCCACCGGGCATCGGGTAGGCTTGCGGGAATGGACTTCGCGCGGATCACTGCTGGCTTGCACGAGCGCGTGCGCGACCGCGCCCGCGCGGCCACGTTCGCCCGGTTCCTGTGGCGGCGGTTCCTCGACGACAACCTGTTCCAGGCCGCCGCCGCGCTGGCCTATACCACCGCCTTCGCCCTGGTGCCGCTGGCGGTGGTGGTGCTGGGCGTGCTGGCCGCGTTCCCGGTGTTCGAGCAGTGGAGCAGCGCGCTGGTCGACTACGTGTTCTCCAACTTCGTGCCCAGCGCGGCGCGCGCGATCGAGTCGCGGCTGCAGGGCGTCACCGAGAACATCAAGGGACTCACCGCGGCCGGTACCGTGGCCCTGGTCATCTCGCTGCTGGTCACGCTCAACAGCGTGGAATCGACCTTCAACCGGATCTGGCGGGTGGCCAGTGCGCGGCCGCGGCTGTCGCGCTACCTGGTGTACTGGACCGTGCTGACCCTGGGCGCGCTGCTGGCGGCCGCCTCGCTGTCGGTGTCGGCGCGGTTCTTCGCCCTGCCGCTGTTCGAGACCCCGCAGGGGCGCTGGTTCGCCAACCTGAGCCTGGGCATGACCCCGGTGCTGATCGAGCTGGCGGTGGTGATGGTCGCCTACCGGGTGGTGCCGCACCACACGGTGAAGTGGCGCCATGCCTTCGCCGGCGCGCTGCTGGCGGTGGTGCTGCTTGAGCTGGTCAAGGCCCTGCTGGGCCTGTACCTGGGCAGCTTCGAGGGCTACCAGCGACTGTACGGCGCACTGGCCGCGATCCCGATCCTGATGCTGTGGATCTTCCTGGGCTGGGTGGCGATCCTGCTTGGCGCCTCGCTCGCCTCCTCGCTGGCCGCGTTCCGCTACCAGCCGGCGTCGATGCGGCTGCCGCCGGGCTACGAGGGCTATGCGCTGCTGCGCCTGATCGGCCGCTTCCAGCAGGCGCGGCGCGACGGCCGCGGCCTGCACACCGAACAGATGCTGGCCCTGGAGCCGATGCTCACCGATTCGCTGCTGCAGGAATTCCTCACCGGCCTCGATGCGATCCGCCTGGTGCGCCGCGACGAGCAGGGCGAGTGGCTGCTGGCGCGCGACCTGGACGACCTGACCCTGGCCGAGCTGTACGAGGCCTGCCGGCTGCGCGTGCCGATCGACGAAGCCTGGCTGCCCTGCCGCGACGACGAACTGGGCGCGGCCGTGCACGCCGTGCTCGACGACCTGCGCCTGCCGCTGCGCGATGCGCTCAAGCGCCGCGTCGGCGATCTCTACCCGCCGTCCGCCTGACGAACCGGAGTCCCGAACCCATGCGTTTCCCCGTCCTGTTGCCGATCCTGCTGCTGTCCCTTGCCGCGTGCCGGCAGGAGCCGCCTCCTGCGGCCGCGCCCGCGTCCGCGCCCGCGCCTGCGCCCGCCGCGGGTGCCGTGCAGGGGGTGACGGCGCCGGCGAACCCCGGCGTGGTCGACAAGACCGCCGAGGTGCCGCGCTTTTCGGCCGCCGCCGTCGACGGCAGGCTCTACGACCTGGCCGCGCACCGCGGCCGCTGGGTGGTGGTGAACTTCTGGGCGACCTGGTGCGGGCCGTGCCTGAAGGAAATGCCCGAGCTGTCGGCGCTGCACACCATGCGCGAACAGATCGAAGTGGTCGGCCTGGCCTACGAGGACATCACCGTGGAGGACATGCGCGCGTTCCTGCACGAGCGCCCGGTGTCGTACCCGATCGTGATCCTCGACCCGATGAGCCCGCCGCAGGACTTCGCCACCCCGCGCGGCCTGCCCACCACCTACCTGCTGGCGCCCGACGGCAAGGTCGCGCGGCACTTCCTCGGCCCGGTCACCGCGTACGACATCGAGACGGCGGTGGAGGCCGGCGGCGGCAGGCTCCAGTGAGCGCGCCGCGCCTGGCGATGCGCAGGCGGGGGGGCGCACCGCTGCGCCTGCCGGATCCGGACGCCGGCGCGGGGCCGGCGGGCGTCGCGATCGGCTGACTCAATCCGCGTCACGTCCCTTGGGCGGCGCCCAGGGCGCGATCGGTTCGAGCACGCCGTAGCTCTCGCGCTTGGGCTTGCCGCGCAGCGCCACCAGTTCCGGGGTATCGCTGGGCACGGCCACGTCGGGCAGGCGGTCGAGCAGGTCGCGGATCAGGGTCAGGCGGCCGCGGCGCTGGTCGTTGAAATCGACCAGGGTCCAGGGCGCGTGCCGCGTGTGCGTGGCGGCGAGCATCTCCTCGCGCGCACGGGTGTATTCGGCGTAGCGGCGGCGCGCCTCCAGGTCCACCGGCGACAGCTTCCAGCCCTTGAGCGGATCCTCGCGGCGCTCGGCGAAGCGCTTTTCCTGCTCGGCCTGGTCCACGCACAGCCAGTACTTGAACAGCAGGATGCCGTCGTCCACCAGCATCCGCTCGAACTGCGGCGCCTGGTCCAGGAAGGCCGCGTACTGGGCCTGGGTGCAGTAGCCCATCACCCGCTCCACCCCGGCGCGGTTGTACCAGCTGCGGTCGAACAGGGCGATCTCGCCGGCGGCGGGAAGGTGCCCTGCGTAGCGCTGGAAATACCACTGCGTGGATTCGCGCTCGGTCGGCTTCGGCAGCGCCACCGTGCGGCACTGGCGCGGGTTGAGGTGTTCGGACAGGGCCTTGACCGCGCCGCCCTTGCCGGCGGTGTCGCGGCCTTCGAACAGCACCACCAGGCGCTGGCCGGTGGCCTGCAGCCATTCGGCCATGCGCACCAGTTCCAGCTGCATCGGCGCGAGCAGGTCCTTGTAGTCGCCCTTGCGCAGTGCCTTGGGAGCCGCGCTGCGCTTGCCCTTGCCCGCGTGGTTGCCATCCATGCCTGCTTCCTCCGGAACGGGGGCGGCGCACGGCCGGTGGCCGGTGCGCCGCCGAGGGAACGGTTCACGCCCGGCGCCGCGGCGGCGGCCGCCGGCGGGCGTCATTCGCGCAGCCGCGGGCGCAGCGTCGCCAGGTTGCAGGGTTTGGTGCGCGCGTCGAGCTGGTGGCGGATGATCTTTTCCCACGCCGTGCGGCAGGCCGAGGTCGAGCCCGGCAGCGCGAACACGAACGTGGCGTTGGCCAGTCCGGCGAAGGCGCGCGACTGCAGCGAGGAGGTGCCGATCTCCTCCACGCTGACCGCGCGGAACAGTTCGCCGAAGCCGGGCATTTCCTTGTCGAGCAGGGGCAGCAGCGCCTCGGGGGTGGAATCGCGTCCGGTGAAGCCGGTGCCGCCGGTGACGAGGATGCCGTCCACCCCGGGATCGGCGATCCATGCCGAGACGATCGCGCGCAACCGGTAGCGGTCGTCGGGCAGCAGCGCGCGGGCGTGCAGGCGATGGCCGGCTTCGGCCAGGGCGCCGGCGAGCCAGTCGCCGGAGGTGTCGCTCCCGGCGGTACGCGTGTCCGAAACGGTCAGCACGCAGACGCTCAGGGGGATGAAGTCGTTTGCGGCGGTCATGGGTCCATAGCCTATACCGGGAGCCGGCGGGCCGGGGAGCGGCCGCCGCGGGGGCGCGTCAGTCCGCCGTCAGCCGCGCCAGTTCGTCGGCCTGGTGTTCCTGCTGCAGGCGGATGACCAGGGCGTCGAGTTCGCCTTCGAGGATGTCGGGCAGGTCGTACAGCGTCAGCCCTTCGACGCGGTGGTCGGTGATCCGGCCCTGCGGGAAATTGTAGGTGCGGATGCGCTGGCTGCGGTCGCCGCTGCCGACCTGCAGCCGCCGCGACTCGGCCTGCGCGGCCTGCTGCCGGCTGCGCTCCGCGTCGAGCAGCTGCGCCTTGAGCCGCTTCATCGCCTTGTCGCGGTTGGCGTGCTGGCTGCGCTCGGTCTGGCTTTCCACCACCATGCCGCTGGGCAGGTGGGTGATGCGGATCGCCGAATCGGTCTTGTTGACGTGCTGGCCGCCCGCGCCCGAGGAACGGAACGTGTCGACCTTCAGCTCGGCCGGATTGATCGCGATCTCCTCGATCTCGTCGGCCTCGGGAATGATCGCCACCGTCGCCGCCGAGGTGTGGATCCGCCCCTGCGATTCGGTCGCCGGCACGCGCTGCACCCGGTGCGTGCCCGATTCGAACTTCAGCCGCGAGTACGCGCCGCGGCCGACGATGCGCGCCACGATCTCCTTGTGCCCGCCGTGCTCGCCCGGGTTCTCCGATTCGACCTCGACCTTCCAGCCCTGGCGCTCCGCATAGCGCGCGTACATCCGGAACAGGTCGCCGGCGAACAGCGCCGCTTCGTCGCCGCCGGTGCCGGCGCGTACTTCCAGGAACAGGTTGCCGTCGTCGCGCGGATCCCTGGGCACCAGCAGCAGGGCCAGTTCGCCGTCGAGGACTTCCAGGCGCGCGCGCGCCACGGCGATTTCCTCTTCGGCCAGCTCGGCCAGCTCCGGATCGCCGCGCATCGCCTCGGCCGAGGCGAGGTCGGCCTTGGCCCTGGCCTCGGCGGCGAGTGCGGCCGCCACCGGCTCGAGCTGGGCGAACTCGCGCGACAGGTCGCGGAAGCGCGCGTTGTCGGCCAGCACGCCGGGGTCGGCGAGCAGGCGTTCCAGTTCCTCGCGGCGCTCGGCCAGCGCTTCCAGCTTACGGCGCAGGCTCGGGGTCATCGGGCAGTCGCGGCGGGGGAGGGGTCTGCAGGGCGGGATGGGAGTACGGCGCTTTCTCCGGGAACAGCCGCTCGGCCGCGCGGGCCAGTTCGGTGTCGCCGCTCAGCGCGGCCTCGCGCAGCGCCGCGGTCGGCGGATGCAGCAGGCGGTTGGTCAGCGTATGGGCGAGCAGCTGCAGCACTTCGTCGGGGTCGCGGCCGCCGGCCAGTTGCTGGCGGGCGCGGGCGAGCAGTTCGTCGCGGGTGCTGTCGCCGAGCGAACGCAGGCGCTTGAGCGTTTCCTGGCGGCCGCCGGCGTACAGGGTTTCCATGTAGCGGGCGACCTGCAGGTCGATGATCGCTTCGGCCGCGTCGGCGGCCTCGTGGCGGCTGCGGCGGTTGTCCTCGACCGCGCGCTCCAGGTCGTCGACGGTGTACAGGTAGGCATCGCTCAGCGCGGCCACGCCGGCCTCGATGTCGCGCGGCACCGCCAGGTCGAACAGCAGCACCGGCTTGCGCCGGCGTGCGGCCAGCGCGGCCTCGACCTGGGCCTGGCGCAGCACCGGCCCGCGCGCGGCGGTGGCCGAGAACACCACGTCGGCCTCGGCCAGGTGCCGGTCCAGTTCGGCCAGCGGCAGCGCGTAGCCGCCGTGGCGGCTGGCCAGGTCCTGGGCGTGGGCGAGGGTGCGGTTGGCGACCAGCAGGCGGCCGACGCCGCCCTTGGCCAGGTGGCGGGCGGCCAGTTCGATGGTTTCGCCGGCGCCGATCAGCAGCACGGTCGAGTCGGGCAGGCGGGCGAAGGAGTCCTGCGCCAGCCGTACCGCGGTGGAGGCGACCGAGACGGGGTTGGCGCCGATGCGGGTATCGGTGCGCGCGCGCTTGGCCACGGCGAAGGTCTGCTGGAACAACCGGTCCAGGCGCCCGCCCAGGGCGCCGTGCTCGCGCGCCAGCGACCAGGCGTCCTTCACCTGGCCCAGGATCTGCGGTTCGCCCAGCACCATCGAGTCCAGCCCGGTGGCGACCCGGAACAGGTGGCGCACCGCGTCGGCGTCGCGATGCCGGTACAGGTAGCCGCCCACGCCCTGCGCCTGCCCGTCCAGCCAGCCGGCCAGGGCGTCGCCGTCGGCGGCCACGGCATAGATCTCGGTGCGGTTGCAGGTCGACAGCAGGGCCGCCTCCGCCACGTCCGGCAGCGCGCGCAGCGAGGCCAGCGCCGGGGCCAGCGCATCGCCGGCAAACGCCACCCGTTCGCGCAGGTCGACCGGCGCGGTCTGGTGGTTGAGGCCGAGGAGCCACAGCGTCATGTTCAGGGGCTTGCGTTAATCTGCTGGCTTGTTTGGGCCGCCATTTTACGGCCCGGTGGGTGCCAATGCCCGTACCTGTGCTTTCCGTTGTCGCCACTGGACGCCCGCGTCCGCATTTCCGTTCACGTTTCCGGCCCGGCTGGCTGCTGCTGGCCGCCGTTTTCGCCGCTTTGCCGGTGCAGGCCGCCCGCAAGGCGCCGCCGGCCACCGACCCGGTGCCGCTCGAGCAGGTGCTGGCCGGCGAGTACGCCCTGCAGGCCGGCCAGCTCGCCGATGCCGCGTACTGGTACCTGGAGGCGGCCCGCGCCGCGGAAGACGACGTGCTCCTGGCCGAGCGCGCGACCCGCATCGCCCTGCTGGCCAATGACGACCCCGGTGCCGGCAAGGCGCTGGCGCTGTGGCGCGAGCGCGACCCGGATTCGCTGGCCCTGCGCTCGGCCACGATTTCGCTGGCCCTGCGCGAAGGCAGGCTGCGCCAGGCCAGGCGCGACCTGCTCGCACTGGTCCGTTCGCCCGACCCGGGCGCCTGGCGCTACGCGCTGTCGGCGCTGGCCGCCGGCCGCGATCCGGCGATGGTCGCCCGGGCGATGGGCCAGCTGGTCGACGCCGGCGCGGTGCCGGAGCGGCTGCAGGCCTGGCAGGAATTCGGCCGCCTGTCGCTGCGGCTGGACGCACCGGCGCTGTCGGCCCGGATCGTCGACGAGATGGTCAGCCGCTTCCCCGGCGAGCCGCGGGTGGCGGTGCTGCGCGCCGGCCAGTTGCAGCAGGCCGGCCGTGGCGAGGAGGCCAAGGCCATGCTCGCCCAGGCCGAACCGCAGGCCGCGTACGACCCGGAAGTGCGGGCGATGCTGGCGGTCGGTTACGAAGCGCTGGCCGACTACGCCGCCGCCGCGAGGGTGATGGCGCTGGGTCCGCAGGACACCCAGACCTACAGCCTGCGCGCTTCGCTGCTGGCGCGCGGCGACGATCACCAGACCCTGGCCACGCTCTACAGCGAGCTGGCGGCGGGTGACGGCGGCCGGCCGGACCCGGCGCGGCGCATGCTGCTCGGGCGCATCGCCGAGTTCCTCGAGCGCCCGGCCGAGGCGGTGGACTGGTACCGCGGGGTGCCCGGCGGCCCGGAACGGGACGAGGCGCGGATCCGCATCGCCGTGGCCCTGTACGAGCTGGGGCGTGCCGACGAGGCCTGGGCCGAGGCGCACGCGCTGCAGAACGACGCCGCCAGCGACGACGAGGCCCGCCGCAACGCCTACCTGCTCGAGGGCGAACTGCGCCAGCGCGCCGAAGACACCGGTGGCGAGATCGAAGCGCTCGGCCGTGGCCTGGCCGCCTATCCGGACGACTCGGCGCTGCTCTACGCACGCGCCCTGGCCTGGGAACGCCAGGACCGGATCGACCGCACCGAGGCCGACCTGCGCAAGGTCCTGGTCGCCGATCCGGAGAACGTCGCCGCGCTCAACGCGCTCGGCTACACCCTGGCCGACCGCACCCAGCGCTACCAGGAGGCGCTGGAACTGATCGACCGCGCCCGCACCGCCGAACCCGACAGCCCGGCCATCGTCGACAGCTACGGCTGGGTGCTGTACCGGCTCGGCCGCAACGAAGAAGCTCTGGTCGAACTGCGCCGCGCCTGGGGCCTGATGAAGGATCCGGAGATCGGCGCGCACCTGGGCGAGCTGCTGTGGGTGCTGGGACGCCGCGACGAGGCGATGCGCTACTTCGAGGAATCGCAGCGGCTCGATGCGGACAACCGCGCGCTGCGCCGCGCGCTGGACGCGCTGCAGGTCACCCTGCCGCCGCCGGCGCGGGCGCCCGGCGCGCCGCCGCCGGGGCAAGCGGGCGAGCCGGCCGATGCCGCAGCCGCGCCTGCCAGCGAACCGGCGATGGAGCCGGCGCGATGAGCCGCGCGCTGCGTGCGGCCGGCCTGGTGCTGGCCACGGCCCTGCTCGCCGCTTGCGGCACCGCGCCGGTGCGCCCGCCGGCGCCGGCGGTCGATGCGGCCCAGGCGCAGGCCCGGCAGCAGGCGCGGCAGGACCGGCTGGAAGCGATCGACCGCTGGTCGATGCAGGGCCGCCTGGCGGTGAGCGTCGGCGACAAGGGCGGCAGCGGCCGCCTGGACTGGCAGCAGGATGGCGACGCCTTCCGGGTTTCGCTCGGCGCGCCGGTCACCCGGCAGAGCTGGCGGCTTGCCGGCGGGCCTGGCGGCGCCACCCTCGAGGGCATGGAAGGCGGCCCGCGCTCCGGCCCGGACGCCGGGGCGCTGCTGCGGGAGGCCACCGGCTGGCCGATCCCGGTGGCCTCGATGGCCGCATGGATGCGCGGCCTGCCCGGTACGGGCGGCGGCGGACTGGCGTTCGGCGCGGACGGTCGCCTGCAGCGGCTGGTCGCCGACGGCTGGACCGTCGAATACCAGGAATGGCAGCCTGCGACCGGCGCCTGGCCGGAAATGCCGCGCCGGCTGCAGGCCAGCCGCGAGGGTGCCCGGGTCCGCCTGGTCGTGGACCGCTGGGAAGAGCAGGCGCCGTGAACGCGGACTGGAGCGAATGGCCGGCGCCAGCCAAGCTGAACCTGTTCCTGCGCATCACTGGCCGCCGCGCCGACGGCTACCACACGCTGCAGACCGTGTTCCGGATCCTGGACTGGGGCGACCGGATCCGCCTGCGCCCGCGTGCGGACGGCCAGGTGCTGCGCCATGGCGACCGCCTGCCCGGGCTGGAGGATGAGGCCGACCTGGTCATCCGCGCCGCCAATATCTTAAAAAACGAAGCAAACAGCAGCCAAGGTGCTGACATCATCGTCGAAAAGCGGACCCCCGTGGGCGGCGGCTTCGGTGGCGGCTCGTCCGATGCGGCCACCGTGCTCTGCGCCCTGGACCGGCTCTGGGGCCTGGACCTGGGCGAGGATCGGCTGGCGGCCCTGGGCCTGCGCCTGGGCGCGGATGTCCCGGTCTTCGTCCGCGGCCGCAGCGCCTGGGCCGAAGGGGTGGGGGAGGAACTGGTCCCGCTGGACCTGCCGGTGGCCTGGTACGTGCTCGCCGACCCCGGCGTCCACGTGCCCACGGCTGAACTTTTCCGTTCCCCGGATTTGACGCGCGATTCCCCGCCCGCGAAAATGTCCGACTTCGCTGCCGGAACAGTGCTCGACAACGCGTTCGAGCCGGTCCTGCGCCGCCGCGAACCGGCCGTGGATGCCGTGTTCGCCGAGCTGGCGCGGATCGGGTCGCCACGCCTGACCGGCACCGGCAGCGGCTGCTTCGTCGAGTTCGCCCACCGCGACGCGGCGCAGGAAGCACTGGCGCGATTGCCGCGACGGTTGCATGCCTGGGTCGCGGCCGGCGTTTCGGATTCGCCGCTGCGCGGCGCGCTGGCGCGCCTGTAGCGGGATCGACACAGGGGCGTCGCCAAGAGGTCCAAGGCACCGGGTTTTGATCCCGGCATCCGCAGGTTCGAATCCTGCCGCCCCTGCATTTATGCGAGTCCCTCGCAAAAGCCCGCACATGCGGATATGCGAGTCCTTCGCAAAAGCCCGCACATCCATGTGCGGGGGTTCGAAATAAAGCGGAAGGCCGGTGGGTTGGCTTTCCTTTCTCTCCACTTGTCCGAGCCGCCGCCGGGATGAAGAAGATGCAAGAAGATCGCAACCTGCTCGTC
>CAZBDE010000066.1:0-9602 GCA_964490415.1 uncultured Pseudoxanthomonas sp.
ATGATGCCGGTGCTCAACCCGGCCGGGGTGCAGGACATCCTCGACCTGGGCCGGGTTGAGCACCGGCATCATCGCGCTGACGAATTCGTCTTCCGACCCGTGCGGCAGGGTCGAGCTGCGGCAGGCATGGTCGTCGGCGGCCAGCGCCAGCACGCCGCCGTGCCTGGAGGTGCCGGCGGCGTTGGCGTGCTTGAACACGTCGCCGCAGCGGTCCACGCCCGGGCCCTTGCCGTACCACATGGCGTAGACGCCATCGACCCTGGCGCCCGGGAACAGGTTGGTCTGCTGCGTGCCCCAGACCATGGTCGCGCCGAGGTCCTCGTTGATGCCCGGCTGGAAGCGCACCTTCGCCGCCTCCAGGTGCTTGCGCGCGCGCCACAGCTCCAGGTCGAAGCCGCCCAGCGGGCTGCCGCGGTAGCCGCTGACGAAGCCGGCCGTATCCAGGCCGGCGGCGGCATCGCGCAGCCGCTGCATCAGCGGCAGGCGCACCAGCGCCTGCACCCCGCTGAGGTAGATGCGGCCGTCCTGGCGGGTGTACTTGTGCTCCAGGGTGTAGTCCTGGTCGAACGTCTCCAGGCCCGGCAGGTTCGCTGAAGAAGGCGAGGTCAGTTCGGCGGTGCTGGTCATGGGATGGCCCTGGCGCTGGCTGGAGCAGGGGCCTCGCCGGCCCGGTGTCGCATGATATCAAGCGGCATTCGCGCTGGTCGGCTACGGCATCGTGCTGTGCCTGTTCACCCGGCCGAACGGTGCGGCGGGGCGTCGCTTGTGCCAACGTCGCCGGGTCGCGGCTGAAGCCGCTCCTGCAGGGGAAGGCCGGCCATGGCGGGAGTCATGTTCGGGCGGCGATGCGGGGTTCAGTCCGCCGGCACCGTGCGCTCCAGCGCCCAGGCGCGCAGCGCCGCGACCTGTTCGGCCATCAGCACCGACAGCGGGCGGGTGCCGCGGATCTCGGCCATCAGCAGCCCGGTGTCCAGCGGACGCTGTTCGGCATGGGCGGCGTACAGGCCGGAAACGATGATCTGTTCGATCTCCGCGCCGGAGAAGCCGTTCGCCGCGGCCGCCAGCGCCGGCAGCGCGAACGCCTCCGGGTCCAGGCCGCGTTCCCGCAGGTGGATGCGCAGCAGCTCCACCCGCGTGTCCGGGTCGGGCAGGTCGACGAAGAAGATCTCGTCGAAGCGGCCCTTGCGCAGCAGTTCGGCCGGCAGGTACTGGACCTGGTTGGCGGTGGCGACCAGGAACACCGGCGCGGTGCGTTCGGCCATCCAGGTCAGCAGGTAGCCGAGCACGCGCCGCGACACGCCGCCGTCGCCATCGCCGGCATCGGCGGCCACGCCCTTCTCGATCTCGTCGATCCACAGCACGCACGGCGCCAGCTGCTCGGCCGAGGCCAGCGCCGCGCGCAGGTTCTGCTCGGTCTCGCCGTGGTACTTGGCGTACAGGGTGCCGAAGTCCAGGCGCAGCAGCGGCACCCCGAAGCCGCCGGCGATCGCCTTGGCCAGCAGCGACTTGCCGCAGCCCTGCACGCCCAGCAGCAGTACCCCGCGCGGCGGGTCGAGCCCGGGCGGCGGGGTGCCGGCGAAGGCGGCCTGGCGCTGGCCGATCCAGCGCTTGAGCCGGCGCGCGCCGGCCACGTCGTCGAAGCCGGCGGTGTCGTATTCGTAGTGCAGGTGGCCGCTGCGGTTGAGCAGTTCGAATTTCAGCCTGGCCAGCTGCGGCAGGTCCGAGGCGGTGAGCGCGCCGTCGTCGTGGATCAGGCGGCGGGCGATGCGGCGCGCGTCGTGCAGGTCCAGGCCCTGCAGGTGGCGCACGATCTGGCGCACCGCTTCTTCCTCGGCCTCGACCCGGCGCCCGCCATTCTCGCGGGTGTAGGCGGCCGCTTCCTCGCGGACCAGCCTGAGCAGGGCGCCGGCATCGGGCAGGCGCGGGCTGAAGCGCACCGCCAGCGCCTCCAGCTCCGCCGGCAGTTCGACCCTGGCCCCGACCAGGACCAGCACGTGCGGCTGGCAGCCGCGGCGCTGGACGATGTCGCGCAGCAGGCGCTGGTGGCTGGCGTAGCCCAGGTAGGGGTGGAAATCGAGCAGCACGTAGATGCCGCGCTGGTCGGCCTGGCGGATCGCGTGCAGGACCGAGCTGGCGTCGGGCGGGCCCTCGGCCGGGTCCTCGCGGTCCAGGTCCAGCCGGCGCAGCCCCTCGGTGATGGTCCAGCGGTGCAGGGCGCGCCACACCTGCATCAGCGACTGCCGGAACAGCTCCACCACCCGCTCCTCGTCGCGGGTCTCGATCACGATCAACGGGGTGTTGGCCCGGATCAGGGCGGTCAGGTCCTGCAGCTGGCTCATGGCGCGTCCGTGGGGAAAGCCGCCGCACGATAGCAAGCGCGGCCGTCCGGCTCCTACCCGTTCGTTCCTACCGCCTTCAAGAGGGCCGGTGTACCCTGCGGCAAAGCCAATCCGGAGGCAGACCGCGCATGAAGACGATCCTGGTGGCCGGTTCCAAGGGTGGGGTGGGCAAGACCACCATCGCCACGCACCTGGCGGCGCATTCGGCGCTGCAGGGCAAGCGCACGGTGCTGGCCGACGCCGATCCGCAGGGGTCGGCGACCCGCTGGGCCAGGCGCCGGGCGGAACTGGACAGCGCGGTGCTGCCGATCGACGCCAGCCGCCGCCGCGCCTGGCGCACCTGGCTGCCGGACGATGCCGAGCGGGTGGTCATCGACGCGCCGGCCGGCGCGCTGGCCGACGACCTGGACAGCTTCATCGACCACGCCGACGCGGTGGTGGTGCCGGTCCAGCCCTCGGCGCTGGACATCGAGGCCACGGTCGACTTCCTCAACAGCCTGGCCAAGCTCAAGCGGGTGAAGAAGCAGAAGCTGCCGGTGGGCCTGGTGCTCAACCGCAGCAAGCCGTGGACCAACACCAGCCAGCAGGCGCTGGAGATGCTCAAGACCTGGCCCTACCCGGTGGTGGCGCAGCTGCGCGACACCCAGGCCTACGTGGTCCTGGTCGGGCTGGGCCGCAGCCTGTTCGACTACCACTCCGCGCAGGTGCGCGAGCACCAGGCCGACTGGGAGCCGCTGCTGAAGTGGCTGGCCAAGGCCTGAGCGCGGACGGGAGGGCGGACGCGTGCGCGAACTGATCCTGTTGCGGCATGCCCATGCCGAGCCGGTGACCGCCGGCCAGGCCGACCTGGACCGGCCGCTGTCGGCGCAGGGGCTGGCCGAAGCCGAGGCCGCCGGGCGCTGGCTGGCCGGACACGGCCTGGCCCCGGACCGGGTGCTGTGCTCGCCGGCGCGGCGTACCCGCGAGACGCTGGAAGCGGTGCTGGCCAGCACCGGCTACGCCGAGCAGCGCCTGGAGGAATCGATCTACGAAGCCACCCCGGGCACCCTGTTCGGCCTGCTGCAGGCGCAGGCGGACGTGGAGCGGCTGATGCTGGTCGGCCACAATCCGGGCATGGAGCGGCTGGTGGCGCTGCTGCACAGCGGCCAGTCCGGCGACTACCGCGGCATGCCCACCGCCGCGGTGGCGGTGCTGGCCTTGCCGGCGGCGCCGATCGAACCGGGGCAGGGCCGGCTGACCGCATTCTGGTGGCCCTGAACCCATGTGCAGTTCCGGGGGAAGGGCGTGGCTTCCCTGCGCGCTGGCGGCCCTGTTCGCCGCCCCGGTGTCCGCGCAGGAAGCCGTGCCGCCGCCTGCACGGTTCGACACCACGCGCAGTGGCCTGGGCTTCGAGGTCCGCACCCGCTTCGGCCAGCAGCTGAGCGGCGATTTCCCGCGCTACGAGGGCCAGGTCGAACAGCTGCCCGACGGCCGCCGCCGCGTCCACATCCGCGTGGCCACCTCCGAAGCGCAGATCCCGGGGCGGCCGCGCTACAGCAGCTGGATGCGCGGGGCCAGCTTCTTCGACACCGAACGCCATCCGTGGATGGAATTCGTGTCCGATCCGTACCTGCCGGGGCTGCTGAGCGAGGGCGGAGCGCTGGACGGCACGCTGACCCTGCGCGGGGTCAGCCACCGCGAGCGGCTGCAGGTGGCGCCGGCCGCCTGCGACCGTCCGGGCCGCGACTGCGACATCCTGGTGCGCGGCGGCATCGAGCGCAGCCACTACGGGATGCGCGAGTGGCAGGTCGCGCTGGCCGACGAGGTGCTGCTGACCGTGCGCGTGCGCCTGCTCGAGACCCCGCCGTGACCCCGTTGTTGCGCTGGCTTTGCGTGCCCTTGCTGTTGGCCACCGCCGCCTGCGGCACGATGTCGGACCGGAAGCTCGATCGCGCCGCCGCGATCGCGGTGGCCGGACGCGACGACCGGGTGGAGTGCGACCTGCCCGACCGTTGCGCGGTGCCTTCCGAACTGCGCGGCCTGGCCGGCCTGGCCTTCGCCGAATCGATGGCCCTGCCCGGGGCGCCGCCGCGCCACTACGCGCTGCTCCTGGACGAGGGCGGCGACGCGCTGCTGGCGCGGATCAACCTGCTGCGCAGCGCCACCGCCAGGATCGACCTGCAGACCTACATCTTCGACAAGGACGACAGCGCGCGGCTGGTGATGGAGGAACTGCTGGCGGCGGCGCGGCGCGGGGTGAAGGTGCGGCTGCTGATCGACCAGCTCTCGGCCATCGCCGACCTGCAGATCCTGGCGGCATTGTCCGGTGCGCACGAGAACCTGGAACTGCGCATCTACAACCCGACCTTCAACCTGGCCAAGCCCGGCTACCTGGATTATGCGGCCAGCGTGGTCTGCTGCTTCCGCCGCTTCAACCAGCGCATGCACAACAAGCTGCTGGTGGTCGACGACGCGGTCGCCATCGCCGGCGGGCGCAACTACCAGGACGACTATTACGACTGGGACGCCGAGTACAACTTCCGCGACCGCGACGTGCTGGTGGCCGGGCCGGGGGTGGCCGGGATGGAGCGCAATTTCGCCATGTACTGGAGCGATCCGCGCAGCGTGCCGGCCGAGCGCCTGGACGACGTGGCCAAGGTGCTGCTCGCGCAGGGCGTGCCGCCGATGCCGCCGTCGCAGCCGGCGCACCCCGAGCGCATCGCGCTGATGTCGCGCGCCGCCGGCGACGCGGCGCTGGTGCGCGAACGCCTGGTGGCGCGGGCGATGCCGGTGGGCGCGGTGGAGTACCTGGCCGACCAGCCGCAGAAGCACGACGAAGGGCCCGGCGGCGACGGGGCGTCGGGGCTGGCCGACCTGCTGGCGGGCGCGCAGGAGGAGATCCTGCTGCAGACGCCGTACCTGGTGCTGTCCGACCACGCGCTGGACATCTTCCGCGGCCTGCGTGGCCGCGAGAAACCGCCGCACGTGGTGGTCTCGACCAACAGCCTGGCGGCGACCGACAACCCGATCGTCTACGCGCTCACCTACAAGTACAAGCGCCGCAACGTGCGCGAGCTCGGCTTCGACATCTTCGAG
The DNA here is from genome assembly GCA_964490415.1 of uncultured Pseudoxanthomonas sp. Taxonomy (GTDB): domain Bacteria; phylum Pseudomonadota; class Gammaproteobacteria; order Xanthomonadales; family Xanthomonadaceae; genus Pseudoxanthomonas. Next base: position 5,415 of record CAZBDE010000066.1, read on the forward strand.
TACATGCCGTTCCCGGCCGATCCGCCGCTCGATCCGGCGCTGGGCGCGCTGTGGCCGGCCGGCACGTCGGCGCACACGCCGACCACGGCGCGCAGCGAGGTGCCCGGGGGAAGCCTGGGCGGCAGCACGGGCAGCAGCGGGCACGGCGGCGGCGGCACGGCGGTCGACGGGCGGGTGGAGGACAAGCTGCGCACGGAGACGCGGCCCTCGCTGTTGAGCACGGGACCGGTGAACCGGCCGGTGCCGGTGAGCCGCGGCGGCGCGCGCATGGGACTGCATGCGAAGTCGGTGGTGATCGACCGGCGCATCGGCGTGGTGGGCACGCACAACTTCGATCCGCGCAGCGAGACCTACAACACCGAGGCGGTGGTGGTGATCGAGGACGAGGCGTTCGCGCGGGCGCTGGCGGAGAGCATCGAGCGCGACATCGCGCCGGGCAATTCGTGGGCGGTGGCGCCCCGGGAGAAGCCGCCGGTGCTGTCGGGCCTGAACTACAGCATGGGCAAGGTGCTGGAGGCGTCGCCGATCCTGGACCTGTGGCCGTGGCGCTACGCGACCAACTACGTGTTCCGGCCGGGCCCCGACTGCCCGGCGCCGCTGCCGCGCCGCGATCCCGGCTTCCATCGCTGCTACGAGGCGGTCGGCGATTTCCCCGAGGTGGACCTCGGCCCGAAATCGATCTTCACGCGCATGCTCACCGCCTTCGGCGCCGGCCTGGTCCCGATCCTCTGATTCTTGTAGGAGCTCCCTTCAGGGGCGACCCGATTGCGTCGAAAAGCACCGGTTCGCACCCGCCGGATCCTCCGGAGCGCTGGCGTTGAACGCCGCGGCGTTCCAGCCCGATCGGGTCGCCCCTGAAGGGAGCTCCTGCAAACAGCCTGCGCCGCATTGCCTGCGAGCCATAATCGGGTTTCATCCCCCGGAGCTTCCGCCATGATTTTCCGCGCCCCCGTCTGCCTCGACGAACTCAATGCGCTCGGCCGCGGCACGCTGATCGAGCACCTGGGCATCGTCTTCACCGGCGCCGGGGAGGACTGGGTGCAAGCGACCATGCCGGTGGAGCCGCGCACCCGGCAGCCGTATGGCCTGCTGCACGGCGGCGCTTCGGTGGTGCTGGCCGAAACCCTCGGCAGCAGCGCCGGCAACCTGTGCCTGGACACCCGCCAGCAGATGGCCGTGGGGCTGGAGATCAACGCCAATCACCTGCGCGCCGTGCGCGAAGGCACCGTGACCGGCACCGCCCGCGCGGTGCACGTGGGCCGCAGCACCCAGGTCTGGGACATCCGCATCGAGGACGCGCGCGGGCGCGCCGTGTGCGTGTCGCGGCTGACCCTGGCGGTGGTGCCGGTGCCGGCGCCGATGTAGGGCTGCCGGCGGCGGCATTCCCGGCCGGTGCGTTCCGTGTTCCTCCAGCATCCGTGTCCCCCGAACGGGGGGGCGGGGGTTCCCCGAAAACCACCGGATGGATCGCCGCATGCCGCGCGCGGCGGCGCGTTCACCGATACGGCTACCCACGGCGTATCGGGGCGCGGTATCGTGCGCGTCCATGGACCACGCCCCCCCACGCGCGGCCGCCGCCGGCGGTGTCGCGCGCACCTTCCGCTACCTGTACCGCATCCCGCTGCTGCTGCTGCACGTGCTGGTGCCGCTGCCGCTGACCCTGCTGTGCCTGGCGCCGCCGCTGGCGCGGATCCGCTGCGGCGACGAAGGCCTGGGCGAACGCGCCGTGCGCATCTGGTCGACCGGACTGATGCGGATCTTCGGCTTCCGCCTGCGCCGCTTCGGCACGCCGCTGCCGGGCGCGACCCTGTTCGTGGCCAACCATGTCAGCTGGATCGACATCGAGACCCTGCACAGCCAGCGGATGATGGGCTTCGTCGCCAAGCAGGAGATCCGCGGCTGGCCGCTGGTCGGCTGGCTGGCGGCGCAGGGGCAGACCATTTTCCACCAGCGCGGCAGCAGCGATTCGCTCAGCGGGGTGATGGAGCGGATGGCGGAGCGGCTGCGCGAGGGGCGCTCGGTGGGCGTGTTCCCGGAAGGCCGTACCCGCGGCGGCCACGAGGTCGGGCCGTTCCATGCGCGCATCTTCACCGCCGCGGTCGAGGCGCAGGTGCCGGTGCAGCCGGTGGCGCTGCGCTACGGTACGCGCGGCGAGGCGCAGACCCTGGTCGCGTTCGGCCACCGCGAGAACTTCCTGCGGAATTTCCTGCGCCTGCTCGGCGAACGCACGCGCGTGGCCGAAGTGCACTTCCTCGAACCGATCCCGCCGGGCGACGACAGCGGCGGTCGCCGCCGCATCGCCGAACTGGCGCGCGAGCGGATCGTGGCGGCGATGGAAAGCTGAATCGTCCGGCATGCACTTGCATCGCCGATGCTGCGGTGCAAAATGACGCCATGGCCCAGCCCGCCGCCACCGCCACCCCGCTGAACGCCGCCGACTACCAGCCGCCGCGCCTGCTGCGCAACCCGCACCTGCAGTCGGTGCTGGGCTCCAGCGGCCTGCGCCGCCGGCGCGGGCTGCATGCGCTGGCCGCCAGCGGCGCGACGACCACCGAGCACATCCTCGACGGCGGCCACGGCGCCCGCCTGCAGGGCTGGCACAGCCGGGTGCCGGGCCGCGAACCGCGCGGCACCGCGCTGCTGCTGCACGGCTGGGAGGGCAGCGCCGAATCGGGCTACATGCGCCTGACCGCCGCGCGCCTGCTCGCCGACGGGCTGGACGTGTTCCGGTTGAACTTCCGCGACCACGGCGACACCCACCACCTCAACGAGGAACTGTTCCACTCCAACCGCATCGACGAGGTGGTGCACGCCGCGGCCGACATGGTCCAGCGGCTGCGCGTGCGCGACCTGGTGGTGGCCGGCTACTCGCTGGGCGGCAACCACGCGCTGCGCCTGGGCCTGCGCGCCGGCGTGGCCGGCCTGCCGCTGCGGCACATCGCCGCGGTCTGCCCGCTGGTGGACCCGGGCAGGACCATGGCGAGCATGGAGCGCGCGCCGCAGATCTACGACTGGTATTTCCGCCGCAAGTGGCGCAGCTCGCTGGTGCGCAAGCGCGAACTGTTCCCGGAGCGCTTCGGCTACGACGACGCCACCCTGGCCCAGGACATGCGCGGCCTGATCGACATGCTGGCGCGCCAGCACGCCGGCTTCGGCAGCGTCGACGACTATTTCGACAGCTATTCGATCGCCGGCGACCGGCTGGCCGCGCTGGCCGTGCCGGCCAGCATCCTGATGGCCCAGGACGATCCGGTGATCCCCTACGACGATTTCCGCGACTGGCGGCTGCCGGCGGCGGCCGCGCTGGAAGTGGCGCGCTGGGGCGGCCACTGCGCCTTCGTCGAGAACTTCCACGGCGACGGCTTCGCCGAACGCTGGGTCGCCGAGCGGTTGCGCGACGCGCTGCCGCAGCGCTGAGCGCGCACGTGCCGCCGCGGCTTGGGCTAACCTGACGCCCCGCCACCGGAAAGGAGCCGCGCATGCGCCTCTGGAGCGACAGTTTCGAGAACCGCGGCGCGATTCCCGCCGCATTCGCCATGGGCCAGGCGGACGGCTTCGCCGCCAACCGCAACCCGCACCTGGCCTGGGACGGGGTGCCCGAGGGCACCCGGTCCTTCGCCCTGCTGTGCATCGATCCGGATGCGCCGACGGTGCCGGAGACGGTGGGCCGCGAGGACCTGCAGATCCCGGTGGAACAGCCGCGCGGCGACTTCGTGCACTGGGCGGTGGCCGACATCGCGCCGGGCGTGCGCGAGATCGCCGCCGGCAGCTGCAGCGACGGCATCACCGCCAGGGGCAAGCAGGCGCCGCCCGGTCCGGCCGGCGCGCGCCAGGGACTGAACGACTACACCGGCTGGTTCGCCGGCGATGCGCAGCTGGGCGGCGACTACTTCGGCTACGACGGCCCGTACCCGCCGTTCAACGACCTGCGCATGCACCGCTACTTCTTCCGCCTGTTCGCGCTGGACGTGGCCGCGCTCGAACTGCCGGCGCGCTTCACCGCCGCCGACGTGCAGCGTGCGCTGCAGGGGCACGTGCTGGCCGAAGCGACGCTATACGGCACCTACACCCTGAATCCGGCGTTGTTGTAGGAGCCCCCTTCAGGGGCGACCCGAGAGGGTTGGAATGCGCCGCGTTCAACGCGGAAGTTCCGGATCGATCGCGTTGAACGCGGCTGCGCCAGGATGC
>CAZBDE010000066.1:9612-12624 GCA_964490415.1 uncultured Pseudoxanthomonas sp.
CTCTCGGGTCGCCCCTGAAGGGAGCTCCTACAACGGCGGGCAGGCGGCGCGGAGGAAGGACGGCCGCCGTCCGCTGCCGCGGTCAGCGCTTCACCTGCTCCGACTCCACCACCATGTCCAGCACGTAGGCGTAGCGCGAGGCGTCGGCCGGCACGTCCTTGCGCGTGTAGCGGTCGATGCGCAGCACGTTGCGCACGCCCGGCTGGTGGGTGTAGCCCTCGATCCCGTCGAAGAAGTTCTGCCACTCGCCCGGCTCGCCGGTGCGGATGCCGTTCTCGTCGAAGCGGATCTCGCGCACCTGCAGGCACTGCTTGTCCGGGATCAGCGGATGGCTGCACGGCTTCGTTTCCGGACCCACTTCCAGGAAGATCCGCTCGGCCGGGCCGCCGAAGCGGGTGGCCGGGGTCGGCGTGCCCTGGAACACGAGGCGGTCGCCGCCGGCATTGGCCAGCACCAGCTCCGGCGTTTCGCCGGCGGTCGCGACCGCGGTCAGTTCGCCGGCCAGGCGCTTGCCGACCTCCGCGTCCAGCGCCATCAGCTTCGGGTCCGGGCAGGCCATCATGGTCGAGGCCATCGGGCCGAGGGTCAGCGTGTCCCCGGCCAGGGTGTAGCCGCCGGACATCCGGTTGCAGGTGTTGGACACGGCCAGGCGGCCGTCGACGAAGTCCAGTTGCAGCGGCTTGTCCGCATTGGCGAACAGCGGCTCGATGCGCTGGCCCTGGGCGTCGGTGGCCGCGGTCAGCGTCCAGTGGTGGGCCGGCAGCAGCGTGGCGGCGTCGGCCGCGGCGGGCAGCGCCGGCGGCGCGGCCGGGTCGGGCGTGGCCGCGGCCGGCAGTTCGCCCGGCGGCGGCGCGGCGGAATCGGCGGCAGGCCTGTTGCACGCGGCCAGGGCCAGCGGCAGCAGCAGGGCGAGCGGGAGCAGGAGTGGGCGGGGGGTCTGCGGGAATTTCATCGATGCCTCCGTGACGTGGCCGGCGCATCGGCCGGCGGGGGGTGTTGCGTCGATGCTGCGGTCGTCAGAACGGCTGGATGCGCCCGCAAGGGTTCACCCGGCGTGAAGGCGCTCAGCTGCCGGCGGGCATGAAGGCCAGCAGGAGCAGGCCCAGCACGATCCGGTAGACCGCGAATCCGGTGAAGCGGTGCCGCTTGATATACCCCATCAGCCAGCGCACCACCACGAAGCCGGTGGCCGCCGCGGCGGTGAACGCCACCGCCACCGCGTTCCAGTCCTCGCCGCCGAGGGCGTCGTCGCGGACCAGCTCGAGGAAGGCGAAGGCGCTGGCCGCGAACATGGTCGGGATGCCCACCAGGAACACGAACTCCGCCGCCGCCGAACGGCGGCTGGTGCCGGCGAGCATGGCCAGGAAGATCGCCGCCGCCGAGCGCGAGGTGCCCGGGAAGACGCCGGCCACGACCTGGGCCAGGCCGACCAGCACGGCCACCTTCCAGGTCACCGTGGCCACGTCGCCGCGCTTTTCGGCGTAGTGCTCGGCGACCAGCATCCAGACGCCACCCAGGACCAGCGCCCAGGCGACCGGCGCCACCGTTTCCGGCAGTTCCCAGCCGGCCAACCGCACCGGCAGGCCGACCACCGCGGTGACCACGAAGGCCACGCCCAGCTTGGCCACGTAATCGCGGTGGGCCGGGTCGTGCAGCCCGGTGGCCAGTTCCCACAGGCGCGCGCGGAAGGCCAGGGTCACGGCGAGGATCGCGCCGGCCTGGATGACGATGTTGAAGAAGTCCGAGCGCGGGCCCAGCCAGTGCTGGGCGATCAGCAGGTGCCCGGTGCTGGAGACCGGCAGGAACTCGGTCAGGCCTTCGAGGATGCCCAGCAGCAGGGCGGAAAGCAGGTCGGACACGGGCGGGACCGGAGCGGAAGCGGGCGCACAGGATAAGCGAGCCACCCTGCAGCCTGCTTTGCACCAATAGGGTTCCAACCGTGCACCAGGATGACGCACCAGATTGGTGCGGCATGTCTCGCCGGCGGGAGTGGGTTCATTGAAATCAACAACTTGCGAGTTCCTCCCGAGTTGGCACGCGGCGTGCTAAGTCACTGGATACCCATCAACCCCGAGGTTGCAAGCGATGTCCGTGGAAACCGTTGAGAAGCTGATCAAGGACAACAAGGTCGAGTTCGTCGACCTGCGTTTCGTCGACATGCGCGGCGTGCAGCAGCACGTGACCTTCCCGGTGAGCATCGTCGAACCGTCCCTGTTCGAGGACGGCAAGATGTTCGACGGTTCGTCGATCGCCGGCTGGAAGGGCATCAACGAGTCGGACATGGTCCTGCTGCCCGACGCCGACACCGCGGTGCTCGATCCGTTCACCGCCGACCCGACCGTGATCCTGACCTGCGACGTGCTCGATCCGGCCACGATGCAGGGCTATTCGCGCTGCCCCCGCGGCATCGCCAAGCGCGCCGAGGCCTACCTGAAGTCGGCCGGCATCGCCGACGTGGCGTTCTTCGGCCCGGAGCCGGAGTTCTTCATCTTCGACGCGGTGCGCTTCGCCAACGACATGGGCAACACCTTCTTCAAGATCGAATCCGAGGAAGCGGCCTGGAACAGCGGCACCAAGTACGAAGGCGGCAACACCGGCTACCGCCCGGGCGTGAAGGGCGGCTACTTCCCGGTCGCGCCGACCGACTCGTTGCACGACCTGCGCGCCGAGATGTGCAAGACCCTGGAAGAGTCGGGCATCGAGGTCGAGGTCCACCACCACGAAGTCGCCACCGCCGGCCAGTGCGAGATCGGCACCAAGTTCAACACGCTCGTGCGCAAGGCCGACGAGCTGCTGACGATGAAGTACATCATCAAGAACGTGGCCCACCGCAACGGCAAGACCGCCACCTTCATGCCCAAGCCCATCGTCGGCGACAACGGCAGCGGCATGCACGTGCACCAGAGCGTCTGGAAGGACGGCGTCAACCTGTTCGCCGGCGACGGTTATGCGGGCTTGAGCGAATTCGCGCTGTACTACATCGGCGGCATCATCAAGCACGCGCGGGCGCTG
>CAZBDE010000067.1:0-12613 GCA_964490415.1 uncultured Pseudoxanthomonas sp.
GGCGTGGCGCGCCTTGAGCAGCGCGTTCTCGACGAAGCTCAGGCCGGTCTCCTCGATGTCGGCCACGCCCAGTTCCGACTGCGCGACCAGTTCCGCGCCGGTTCCCTCGAGCAGCGCGCGCAGCTCGGACAGCTTGCCGGCGTTGCCGCTGGCCAGGACCAGGCGCAAGAAGGGGTCAGAGGGCACAGGGGGGGCAGAGTGAATTTCGCCCATGGGATTCATCTGGTGGAAAGGGTGCCGCGTGCGAAATTCACTCTGACCCCTTTTTGAGCGCCGCCTGCTGCGCGGCGAGCAGTTCGCCGATGCCCGTTTCGGCCAGGGCCAGCAGTGCGTCGAGTTCGTTGCGGCGGAAGGCGTGGCCCTCGGCCGTGCCCTGCAGCTCGATGAAGCCGCCGCCGTCGTTCATCACCACGTTCATGTCGGTGTCGCAGGTGCTGTCCTCGGCGTAGTCCAGGTCCAGCACCGGCACGCCCTGGTAGACGCCCACCGAGACCGCGGCGACCGCGCCGAACACCGGATCGCGGCCGATCTCGCGCTTCTTCTGCAGCCAGCGCACCGCGTCGACCAGGGCGACGTAGGCGCCGGTGATCGCGGCGGTGCGGGTGCCGCCGTCGGCCTGCAGCACGTCGCAGTCCAGGGTGATCGTGCGCTCGCCCAGCGCGCTGCGGTCCACGCAGGCGCGCAGGGCGCGGCCGATCAGGCGCTGGATCTCGAGCGTGCGCCCGCCCTGCTTGCCGCGCGAGGCCTCGCGGTCGGAGCGGGTGTGGGTGGAACGCGGCAGCATGCCGTACTCGGCGGTGACCCAGCCCTCGCCCTTGCCGCGCAGGAACGCCGGCACCTTGTTGTCGACGCTGGCGGTGCACAGCACCCGGGTGTCGCCGAAGCTGACCAGCACCGAGCCTTCGGCGTGGCGGGTGAAGCCGCGTTCGATGCGCACTTCGCGCAACTGCTCGGGGGCGCGGCCACTGGGGCGGACGACGGTCATGCGGGGATTCCGTAGGCGGGGGGGAGGGGGGCGAGGCTTCGGGTCGGCCGAAGGCCTGCGAAGGCCTGCGAAGGCCGCGCGGCACGCGGCGGGTGCCGCGGAAGGGCAGCTAGATTACCATTCGCGCCTTGCCGGCGATGCCCGGCCCCGACCGGAATCCCGCGCATGATCCGCAGCATGACCGCCTTCGCCAGCGGCGAACGCGCCACCCCATGGGGCGTGCTGGGTTGCGAGCTGCGCTCGGTCAACCATCGTTTCCTGGAAACCGGGCTGCGCCTGGCCGACGAGCTGCGCGCGCTGGAGCCGATGCTGCGCGAGCGGGTGGCCGCGCGGATCCAGCGCGGCAAGCTGGACCTGGTGATGCGCCTGCGCGCGCCGGAGGCGGCCGTGGCGCTGACGGTGAACGCGCCGCTGCTGGAACAGCTGGGTGTCCTGGCGCAGCGGCTGGAGCCGCAGTTTCCGCGGCTGCGGGTGGAATTCACCGAACTGCTGCAGCTGCCTGGCGTGCTGCAGACGCCCGTCGCCGATGGCGAGGCGCTGCAGGCGCAGGCGCTGGAGCTGCTGGACCAGGTGCTGGACGAATTCGTGCTCGCCCGCGAACGCGAGGGCGGCAAGCTGGCCGCGGCGATCACCGAGCGCGTGGACGCGATCGAGCGCATCGCCGCACAGGTCAGCGAGCTGATCCCGGCGATCCGCGAGGGCCAGCGGGCCAAGCTGGCCGCACGCCTGGCCGACCTGCCGCACCCGGTCGACCCGGGCCGCGCCGAGCAGGAACTGGTGCTGTGGCTGCAGAAGCTGGACGTGGACGAGGAGCTGGACCGCCTGTCCAGCCACATCGTCGAGATCCGTCGCGTGCTCGGCCAGCGCGAGCCGGTGGGCCGGCGCCTGGATTTCCTGCTGCAGGAATTCAACCGCGAGGCCAACACCCTGGGCTCCAAGTCGGTGGATGCGCGCACGTCGGCCGCCGCGGTGGAGCTGAAGGTGCTGATCGACCAGGTCCGCGAACAGGTGCAGAACATCGAATGAGCCAGAAGCGCGGCACCCTCTTCGTCGTCGCCGCGCCTTCCGGGGCGGGCAAGAGCAGCATCGTCAACGCGGTGCTGGCGCGCGATGCGCACGTCCGCCTGTCGATCTCGTTCACGTCGCGGGCGCCGCGGCCGGGCGAGCGGCATGCGCAGCACTACCACTTCGTTTCCGCGGAGGAGTTCCAGCGGATGATCGAGGCGGGCGATTTCTTCGAGTACGCGCGGGTGCACGGCGACTGGAAGGGCACGGCGCGGCAGTCGGTGGAGCCGCAGCTGGCGGCGGGGCACGACGTGCTGCTGGAGATCGACTGGCAGGGCGCGCTGCAGGTGCGGCGCAAGGTGCCCGATGCGGTCAGCGTGTTCATCCTGCCGCCGTCGCGCGCGGCGCTGGAGCAGCGGATGCGTTCGCGCGGGCAGGACAGCGAGGCGGTGATCGCGCAGCGGCTGGCGGCGGCGCGGGAGGAGATGTCGCACTACGCGGAGTTCGACTACGTGGTCGTCAACGAGGTGTTCGACACGGCGGTGGACGAGATGTGCGCGGTGTTCACCGCCAGCCGGTTGCGACGGGCGGAGCAGCAGGAGCGGCACGCGGCGCTGATCTCGGCATTGCTGGCGCCCGACGCGTAGAGCGGGGCTCGCCCCGCTGCCCTTCTTCGGGACGCTGGAGTGGAAGCAGGAGCTGAGCAGGGTGCCGGCTTCGGAAGGGGCCGCCGTCCTTCGGCGCGTCCGGGGCCTCGCCTCGTTGGTGGGAACGAGCGGCAGGCCTGGCGTGGGGGCGCCTCCAACTCGTTGATTGACAAGGGGCGTTCAGGCTGGAGGCTTGCCTGGGCGGGGGGCGGGGCTTAAACTCCGCGCCCGATCCCCACTACACGAGCGGCGACCGCAGTCGCCTGGAACCCTTATGGCCCGTATCACCGTCGAAGATTGCCTGGAAGTGGTCGACAACCGCTTCGAACTGGTCATGATGGCCTCCAAGCGCGCGCGCCAGCTGGCCAACGGCGTGCCGGCCACGCTGGACAACAGCGAGAGCGAGGACAAGCCGACCGTGCTGGCGCTGCGCGAGATCGCCGCGCGCACCATCGACAATGCGTTGATCGACGAGGTCGAGAAGGCCGAGCGCGAGCGCGCCGAGCGCGAGGCGCTGGAGTGGGCCGCCGCCGAGGTGGTGGCCGACGACGACCTGTCCAAGGGCGACGATTGATCGGCAGATCCTGCCCCGCGCACTGTGTCAATGGACGGCCCGCCTTGCGCGGGCCGTTCGCGTTTGCGGAGCCGGGGGTGCGCTGGCGTGGGCCTTGCAGGTGCGGGTCGCCCGGCGCCGCCGGGACATCGCGGCGGGCTGACGGTGCGTGCACGCCGCCGCGCTAAGCTGCCGGGGGTGAAGCCCCTCCTCCCATGATGAACATGCCGTCGCGCAGCGCGCCAAAGCGGAGGCGGGACGCCGTGGCCCGGCGCCGGCATTGGCCCTGGGCCCTGGCGGCGGTGGCGGTCCTGGTCGTGTCGCTGGCGCTGCTGCGGCAGCCGCTGGCCGATCGGCTCTGGCCGCAGGCGCGCATCGATACGCTGCTCGCCGAGGGCGAGAAGGCGCTGGCAGCCGGGCAGCTCGACCAGGCCGACGGGCAGGGGGCGCGGCAGAAGTTCGAGGCCGCGCAGGCGCTCGACAGCGATCGAAGCGAAGGGCGTGCGGGACTGGCGCGGGTCGGGCGGGCGGCGCTGGAGCGGGCGCGGGCGTCGATCCAGGCCGGGCGTCCGGCAGAGGCGCGGCGCGCGCTGGCGCTGGCCGCGGCGCTGCAGGTGCCGCGGGCGCAGATCGAGCCGGTGGAAGCCGCGCTGCGGCAGGCGGAGGCCGCCGGCGTCGACCTGCCGGCGCTGCGCGCGCGTGCCGTCGCGGCGCTCGCCGCGGGCGACGCGGAGGCGGCGCTGCCGCTTTATGCGCAGTGGCTGGCGCTGGAACCGGGCGATGCCACCGCGCTGGAAGGGCGCGAGGATGCGGTGTCGCTGCTGCTGGAGGGCGTGCCTGCCGCGCTGCAGGCCGCTGACCTGGCTGCCGCTTCGCGGCTGCTGCAACAGGCGCGACGCCATGATCCCGGCCATGCGCAGCTGCCGGGACTGCAGGCGGCCTGGTCGCGCGCCGTGGCCGTGCAGCTGCGGCGGGCCGAGGCGGACCTGCAGCGGCGGCGACTGCAGGCGGCGGCCGAACGCTTCGAGCGCCTGCGCGAGGTGGCGCCGGACGACGCCGGCGTGGCCCAGGGCGCGCAGCGCACGGCGCGCGCGCTGGCGGAACGGACCCGGCAGCTGGCGGGCGATTTCCACTTCGACGAGGCCTCGCGCGCGCTGGACCTGGCGCGGGTGCTCGCACCCGGCGATGACGAGGTCGAGGACGCCGCGCGCGACCTCGCGCGTGCACGCGAGGTGGCGCGGCGGCGCCCGCCCGTCGAACGCGCGGGACCGGCGCAGGCTGCGCAGGTGCGCCGGGCGCTGGAGGGATTCGACCAGGCCCTGCGGCGCGGCGACTGGATCGAACCGCCCGGGGCGAGCGCCTACGACCACCTGCGTGCCGCACAGGCGCTGGCGCCGGACGCGCCGCCGGTGCGCGCCGCGGCGGAGCGCATGCGCGGGGCGGCGGCCGGCTGCGTCGATACGGCGCTGCGCGACAACCGGCTGCGCACCGCGCAGGGTTGCCTCGATGCCTGGCAGGCGCTGGCCCCGGCCGATCCGGCGCTGCGTGCGGCGCGGCCGCGGCTGGCGCAGCGCTGGCTGGCGGTGGCCGAGGAGCGCCTGCGCGCGGGCGAGCTGGAAGTGGCCGCGCGCGCCCTGGCATCGGCACGCGGCCTCGACCCGGCCACGCCCGGCCTGGACGACCTCGCCGCGCGCCTCGACCGCGCCCGCAGCGCCAACCCTTTGTAGGAGCCCCCTTCAGGGGCGACCCGACCAGGTCTGAAGGCGCCGCATTCAACGCGGCGTCTCCGGAATGGTGGTTGTTGAACGCGGCTGCGCACGGGCGTCCCCGGGTCGCCCCTGAAGGGGGCTCCTACAGGAAGAACACCTGCTGCACGGTCGCGGCGGCCGCCTCCGGCGAAAAATGCCGGGCCACGTTCTCGAGCCCCGCAGCCGCCTGCCGCTCCCAGCGCTCGCGGCCGGTGTACAGCCCGACCACCGCCGCGGCGAACGCGTCGGCCCCGTCGGCCACCGCCACGTCCACGCCGTCGCCCAGGTGCATGCCTTCCACCGCGCAGGTCGTGGCCACCACCGGCTGGCCGTGGGCCATGCTCAGGTTGACCTTGCCCTTGACCCCGGCGCCGAAACGCAGCGGCGCCACCGCCACGCGCGCGCCGTCCATGTAGGGCGCGATGTCCGCCACGTGGCCGTGGACCACGATGCCGGGCGCATCGCCGAGCGCCCGCACGTCGGGCGGCGGCGCCGCGCCGATGCAGTGGAAGCGCACCTGCGGCAGCGCCTGGCGGATCCGCGGGAACACCTCGCGCGCGAACCACAGCACCGCATCCACGTTCGGCGGGTGGCGGAAGCCGCCGACGAACACCAGGTCGGCGCGCGCCTCGAAATCCAGGCCGGGGCCGGCCACGTCGTGCAGGTTGGACAGCAGTTCCACGCGCACGCCGGGGACTTCCCGCGCCAGCTGCGCCTGCTCCTCGGCACTGACCACCAGGGTGACGTCGGCGGCGGCCATCGCCTCCAGCTCGCGCTCGCGCACCGCCTCGGCCGCGCGCAGCGCCGCCGCGTCGCCGGACAGCCGCGCACCGCGGCGTTCGCGCAGGTGGTGCAGGTCGACGGTGTCGAACACCAGCCGCGCCCGCGGCGCATGCCGGCGCAGCAGCGGCAGGAAGGTGCCGGCCAGGTGATGGCGGGTAAGCACGATCACGTCGAAGCGCGCGGCGTGCTCGCGCAGCCAGGCCGGCGCGGATCGCGCGAACGGCGCGTACCAGGTCTCCACGCCCCGTTGCTGCAGCGCCACGGTGGCGCCGCCGCCGTGCGCCAGCCCGGTCGGGAGGAAGGCCACGTGCGCGCCGCCGTCGCGCAGCATGCGGATGAGGTTGGACTGGCGCAGCGAAGCCGAATCGTGGTCCGGACGCGGCACCGCCTCGTCGACCACCAGCACGCGGCGCTGGCCGGCATGCAGCAGCGCGGGCGAGGGCACAGTGCCGGGTGCCGGCCGGGCGCGCAGCGCATCGGCCCACTTGCGCGCGAACACGCCCTGGTTGCGCAGCTGCCAGGCCTTGGTCCCGCTGCCGGTGTCGGTGCCGGCGGTGGTGCCCTCGTCGTGCAGCACGCGGCTGCCCGGCTGGTACACCACCTTGCGTCCCAGCGCACGCACGGCGAAGGCCAGGTCGGTGTCCTCGTAGTAGGCCGGCGCGTAGCGCGGATCGAAGCCACCGGCCTGTCCGAACAGCGCGCGCGGGATCGCCAGCGCCGCGCCGGAGCCGTAGTCGGTCTCGCGCACGTAGGCGTAGCGCGGGTCGTCGGCCGCTTCGAAGCGGCCATAGCTCCAGGCGCCGCCATCGGCGAAGACCACGCCGCCGGCCTCCTGCAGGCGCCCGTCCGGGTACAGCAGCTGGGCCACTGCCAGCCCGGTGTCCGGCCGCGCGGCGAAGGTGTCCAGCAGCGCGTCCAGCCAGCCCGGCTGCGGGAGGGTGTCGTTGTTGAGGAAGACCAGGTATTCGCCGCGGGCCAGCGCCGCGCCGTCGTTGCAGGCGGCGATGAAGCCGCCATTGGCGGCGCGGCGGTGGTAGCGCAGGCCGTCGACCTGCGCCATCCACGCATCGGTGCCATCGCTGCTGCCGTCGTCGACCACGATCACCTCGCAGGCGGCGGCCGGAGGATGCGCGGCCAGCGCGCGCAGGCAGGCGAGGGTGGCTTCGCGGTGGTTGTAGACCGGAACGACGATGCTCGCCCGCGGTGTGGCGCCGGCGGCGGGGACCGCGAAGGGCGCGAACGGCACCGGGTCGGGCCGGTACAGGGGGATGCGCGGCGGTGGCGGCGGTGGCCGCAGCTGCAGCTGCGCCCGTTGCCAGGTCGCCCGCCAGCCGCGGCTGCGCAGGCTGGCCAGGCCGCGGCGCAGCAGGCCGCGCAGGTGCGCCAGGCGGTAGCGGGCATGGGCCAGCCAGTGGCCGGGCCCCGACGAGGACTGCATTCCGGTTCGCGACTCCGACCTGAAGAGGGGGGCGGCCGGTCCGCGGCGCCGGCAGGCGCCTGCGCTAGACTCGCCCGACTGCCGCATTCTCGCATCCCCGTGCCCCGACGCCACGAACCGGACGACATCGAAGATTTCGAGGACGACGAAACCGGCACGGGCGCGCCGGCCTGGCGCCGCCATCTGCTGACCGCGCTGCTGGCCGCCGCCGCGCTGGCGGCCGGGTTCCTGGTCCCCTACACGCTGTACCTGAACCACCAGGTCAGCGAGCGCTTCGCCGCGCTGCAGTGGCAGATCCCCACCCGCGTCTACGCCCGTCCGCTGCAGCTCAGGCCGCAGCTGGCGATGGACGCGCGCACGCTGAAGACCGAGCTGGATGCGGCCGGCTACCTCGAGGACGAGGCCGGCGAGCGCCCGGGCAGCTACAGCACCGGTGAGGGCGGCCGCTTCACCATCGCCAGCCGCGGTTACATGGACGTGGACGGCGAAGTGCCGGCGCGGCGGATCGAGGTCACCGTCTCGGGTGGCCGCGTGTCGGGCCTGCGCGATGCCGCCACGCGCAAGGCGGTCAAGGCCGCGCGGCTGGACCCGGCGCGCATCGCCACCCTCTACGGCCAGCGCCAGGAGGAGCGGCGCCTGGTCCGGATCGAGGAAGTGCCCGAACTGCTGGTCACCGGCCTGCAGGCGGTGGAGGACCGCGACTTCGCCCACCACCACGGCGTGGACCTGTCGGGCATGGCGCGCGCGGCCTGGGTCAACCTGCTCGCCGGCGAGAAGCGCCAGGGCGCCAGCACGCTCACCCAGCAGCTGGCGCGCAGCGGCCTGCTCGGCATCGGCAAGGAGCAGACCTGGACGCGCAAGTTCAACGAGATCCTGTACGCGCTGATCCTCGAATCGCGCTACGACAAGCGCACGCTCCTGGAGACCTACCTCAACCAGGTCTACCTGGGCCAGCGCGGCAACCAGGCGATCCATGGCGTGGCCTCGGGCGCGGAGCTGTGGTTCGGCCGCGACCTGGACGAGCTCAGCACCGAGCAGATGGCGCTGCTGATCGGCCTGGTGAAGGGGCCTTCGTACTACGACCCGCGCAGGCATCCCGAGCGCGCGCTCGAGCGGCGCAACATCGCCCTGTCGATGCTGCACGCCACCGGCCTGGTCGATGAGGCCGAGTACGCGCGTGCGAAGCAGGCGCCGCTGGGCGTGACCAAGGGCCCGGGCGTGGCCGCGGCCAACCGCTTCCCGGCCTACATCGACCTGGTCCGCCGCCAGCTGGCCAACGACTACCCGGAAAGCGCGCTGCAGGGCGCCGGCCTGAGCGTGCTCACCGGCATGTCGCCCTCGGCCCAGGCCTATGCCGAAGGCGCGGTGGCGCGCGCGATGGAGGCGCTGCAGACCGGCAAGCGGCCGCCGCTGCAGACCGGCGTGGTGGTCACCGACGTGCACGCCGGCGAAGTGCTGGCGGTGATCGGCGGGCGCGACGTGGATACCCACGGCTTCAACCGCGCGGTGGAGGCCCGGCGGCCGGTCGGCTCGCTGCTCAAGCCCTACGTCTACCTGCTCGCGCTGGCGCAGCCGCAGCGGTTCTCGCTGGCCAGCTTCGTCGAGGACACGCCGGTCACCGTGCAGCTGGCGCGCGGCAGGACCTGGTCGCCGGACAACTCGGACAACACCAGCCACGGCACCGTGCGCGTGGTCGACGCCTTGGCCCATTCCTACAACCAGGCCACGGTGCGGGTGGGCATGCAGGTCGGGCCGGAGCGGCTGGCGCAGCTGGCAAGGGTGCTGGCGGGGATCGAGGCGCAGCCCAATCCCGCGCTGATCCTCGGCGCCACCGACCAGAGCCCGTACGCGATGGCGCAGCTGTACCAGTTCCTCGCCTCCGGCGGCCAGATCCAGCCGCTGCGCGCGGTGCGCGGCGTGCTCGACCCGGACGGCAGGCTGCTCACGCGCTACGACACCGCGCCGGCGGCGGCGCAGGAGGGCGACTCGATCGCCGCCAATCTGGTCACCGTGGCCCTGCAGCAGGCGGTGAGCGAGGGCACCGGCCGGCGCCTGCTGGCCGACGGCCTGGGCCGGCTGTCGCCGGCGGGCAAGACCGGCACCAGCAACGACGGCCGCGACAGCTGGTTCGCCGGCTACACCGGCGACCACCTGGCCGTGGTCTGGATGGGCAACGACCGCAACGAGCAGACCGGCCTGTATGGCGCCACCGGTGCGATGCGGATCTGGTCGGGGCTGTTCTCGCGCCTGCCCAGCGCGCCGCTGCGGGTGCCGGGCAAGGGCCTGGACTGGCAGTGGGTGCAGCCGCGCGGTTCCTACATCACCGATGCCGACTGCCCGGGTGCGCGGCGCCTGCCGTTCGTCGCCGGCGCGGCGCCGGCCTACGCGCCGTGCGCACCGGCGTACGAAGCGGCCGCGGCGGACGGCGGCGAGGCGCGGGACGGGCAGGGCGGCGGCTTCTGGCAGCGGCTGTTCGGTCGCGATCGCCCGCCCGAACCGGCGCCGGCGCCACCGGCCCAGCCCGCGCCCACGACTACGCCATAATGGCGGCCATGAAGTCCCCCCTGCGAACTGCCGCGGCCAGCGCCGCGTTGTGCGTGCTGCTGTCCGCGTGCGCGCCGGTGGCCAAGGCGCCGCCCACGCCGCCCGGACCGGGGCCGAAGGAACGGCTGGCCGCGATCGACGCCATCGCCGGCGCCGAGGACACCGAACTCGACGTGCAGCCGCTGCGCGACCCGGGGGTCGAGGACCTGCGCCTGCGCGCGCGGCGTGCGCGGGATGCCGACGACACCGCGACCGCCGCCGACGCGCTCAACCAGGCGCTGCTGATCCTGCCGGACGACCCGATCCTGCTGCAGGAGCGCGCCGAGGTGGCGCTCCTGCAGGGCCAGTACGAGCGCGCCGACACCCTGGCCCGGCGCGCCTTCGAGATCGGTTCGAAGGTCGGGCCGCTGTGCCGCAGGCACTGGGCCACGGTCGAGCAGTCGCTGCTGGCGCGCGGGTTGGCGCAGGACGCGGCCGCGGCCCAGGCCTGGATCGGCACCTGCACCGTGCCGGGCCTGAAGCGGATGTAGGCCGCGTCCGCGGTCGACGCACCCTCGCCGGTGCGCCGCCGTGGCCCCGCGACGCCCGCGCGCGCTCCGTTCCCATGTCACGCCTCGCCCATGCCAGCGTCGACGCGCTCAGCGAAGGCGGCGCCCTCGCCGAGCGCGTCGACGGCTTCACCGTGCGCCCGGCGCAGCAGCGCCTGACCGCGGCGGTGGCCGAGGCCTTCGAGCAGCGCGAGGTGCTGCTGGCCGAGGCCGGCACCGGCACCGGCAAGACCTACGCCTACCTGGTGCCGGCACTGCTGTCGGGGATGAAGACCATCGTCTCCACCGGCACCCGCGCGCTGCAGGACCAGCTCTACCACCGCGACCTGCCGCGGGTGCGCGAGGCGCTGGGCACGAGCCTGCGCAGCGCCCTGCTCAAGGGCCGCGCCAACTACCTGTGCCACTACCGGCTCAACCAGGCCAAGGGCGACGCGCGCTTCGCCAGCCCGGAGCAGGCCACCCAGTTCCAGCGCATCGTCGCCTGGAGCGGGCGTACCCGCGCCGGCGACATGGCCGAACTGGAAGGCCTGGCCGACGATTCGCCGCTGCTGCCGCTGGTCACCTCCACCGTCGACAACTGCCTGGGCAGCGAATGCCCGTTCTACGAGGAATGCTTCGTCGTGCACGCGCGCCAGCGTGCGCAGGCCGCCGACCTGGTGGTGGTCAACCACCACCTGCTGCTGGCCGACCTGGCGCTCAAGCAGGAAGGCTTCGGCGAGATCCTGCCCGGCGCGCAGGCGTTCGTGATCGACGAGGCGCACCAGCTGCCGGAACTGGCCGCGAGTTTCTTCGGCGAAGGCTTCGGCATGCGCCAGATCCAGGAACTGGCGCGCGACTGCCTGGCCGAGTGCAAGCAGACCACCGGTGCGCTGGCCGTGGTCCAGGCGCCGGTGCGCGCGCTGGAGCAGGCGCTGCGCGAGCTGCGCGCGGCGATGGAGGCGCTGCCGCCGCGCGGCACCCGTTACCGCGCGCTGGCCCTGCCCGCGGTAGGCGACGGCTTCGACGTGCTCGCCGACGCGCTGGCGACCCTGGAACAGGCGCTGGCGCCGCTGGCCGAGACCTCGCCCGGCTTCGACGCCTGCGTGTCGCGCGCGCGCGACCTGGGCGAGCGGCTGGGCCGCTGGCGCGACGGCGACGCGGCTGCGGACGCGTTCGGGGACGAACCTGCCGCTGCCGCGGAGGACGAGGCGGCCGACGTGGCGGGGCTGCAGCAGGTGGCCGGCGAGGGCGGAGAACCGCTCGATGCGGTGGCACTGGCGCGCGCCGCCGCGCGTGGCGGCGAGGTCTACTGGTACGAACTGAGCGCGCGCGGGTTCCGCTGCCAGCGCACGCCGCTGGACGTGTCCGCGCCGCTGCGCCAGCACCGCGAGCAGTCGCGCGCGGCCTGGGTGTTCACCTCGGCCACGCTGGCGGTGGGCGGCGCCTTCCAGCACGTCGGCCGCAAGCTGGGCCTGTTCGACCCGGACACGCTGCTGGAACCGAGCCCGTTCGATTGGCCGCGGCAGGCGCTGTGCTACCTGCCGCGCAACCTGCCCGAGCCGAACACGCGCGGCTTCGGCACGGCCATGCTCGACGCGGTACGGCCGGTGCTGCAGGCGTCCGGCGGCCGCGCCTTCCTCCTGTTCGCCTCGCACCGTGCGTTGCGCGAGGCGGCCGAGGCGCTGCGCGGCGGGCCGTGGCCGCTGTTCGTGCAGGGCGAGGCGCCCAAGGCCGAGCTGCTGCGCCGCTTCCGCGAGTCGGGCAATGGCGTGCTGCTGGGCTCGGCCAGCTTCCGCGAGGGCGTGGACGTGGCCGGCGACGCGCTGAGCGTGGTGGTGATCGACAAGCTGCCGTTCGCCGCGCCGGACGACCCGGTGTTCGAGGCGCGGCTGGAGGCGGTACGCCGCCGCGGCGGCAACCCGTTCCGCGACGAGCAGCTGCCGCAGGCGGTGATCGCGCTCAAGCAGGGCGTGGGCCGGCTGATCCGCACCGAATCGGACCGCGGCGTGCTGGTGCTGTGCGATCCGCGCCTGACCGGCAAGTCGTATGGGCGGGTGTTCATGCAGTCGCTGCCGGCGTTCGCGGTGACCCACCGCCTCGAAGACGTCCAGGCTTTCTTCGCCGGCCCCCTGTAACGCGCAACGGCGTCCGACGCGGCTGCATCCAGCGCCCGCCCCCTGTAGGAGCTCCCTTCAGGGGCGACCCGAGGCCGTCGGAAGGCGCCGCATTCAACGCGCAGCCACCGGAGCGGTCGCGTTGAACGCAGCAGCGTTCGGCCCCCTCGGGTCGCCCCTGAAGGGAGCTCCTGCAGAAAACGCGGCACGAACCGCCGGGGCCATCGTTTACGCTTGCCGGCCTCTTGTCCGTCCGGCCGCCCTACGCC
>CAZBDE010000068.1:0-12553 GCA_964490415.1 uncultured Pseudoxanthomonas sp.
TCCACCACCCAGATCGACCTGCGCCTGTACCTGCGCCACGAGGGCCGCGCGCTCACCGAGACCTGGCTGTACCAGTGGAACCCGCCGCCGCCGGGCGAACGCACGTTGTACTGAGCCCGGGCCGCGCTTGCTTCCCTGTAGGAGCTGACTTCAGTCGGCGACGCGACGCCGTCGGAACCCCGGCGGCGTCGCCCGTGCCGACGGCGTCGCGTCGCCGACTGAAGTCAGCTCCTACAGAAGCGGCACCTGCAGCGGCTCGATCGCGCCCTCGCCGCGCATCACCTTCTTGAACTCCGGGCGGCTGACGGAGACGTAGCGCTCGTTGCCGCCGATCTCCACCTGCGGGCCGTCCTGCACGGCGCGGCCCTGCGCATCGACGCGCACGTTCATCGTCGCCTTCCTGCCGCTGTGGCAGATGGTCTTGATCTCCTGCAGCTCGTCGGCCCAGGCCAGCAGGTACTGGCTGCCCTCGAACAGTTCGCCGCGGAAGTCGGTGCGCAGGCCATAGCACAGCACCGGGATGCGCAGGCGATCGACCACCTCGCTCAGCTGCCAGACCTGCGAGCGGCCGAGGAACTGCGCCTCGTCGACCAGCACGCAGCCCAATGGACCGTGCGCCAGCAGGTCCGCCTCGACCAGCCGCTCCAGGTCGGTGTCGCGCTCGAAGGCGGTGCCCTCGGCGCGCAACCCGATCCGCGAGGCGACCACGCCGCCGCGCCCGCCGCGGTCGTCCAGGCGCGGGGTCAGGATCAGCGTGCGCATGCCGCGCTCGCGGTAGTTGTGCGCCGACTGCAGCAGCGTGGTGGTCTTCCCGGCATTCATCGCCGAGTAGTAGAAGTACAGCTTGGCCATGCGCGGATTCTACCGGCCGCCGCGGGCCGCGCCGAACGTGCGGACGGTCAGTCCGGCCTGGCGCCGGTGTCCACCTGCTCCACGTCGCCGACGTCGACCCGCTCCCGCACCGGGGCCTTCCAGATGCGGTCCTGCAGGCGCCAGTAGGCTTCCGGCTCCCAGTACTCCGTGGCGTAGTACTGGTCCCCACGCAGGGTGATGCCGGTCCCGGCCAGGGGGCCGGTGAACGGGACGATGGTCAGGTTGCCGGGGACCCCGAGCCGGCTGCCGGTGGTCTGCCGCCCCTCGCGCCTGAGCACCTTTTCCAGGCGCGGCTTGGCGACGTCGTCGCCGTATTCGGCCAGGATCGCCTGTCCGCGCCGCAGCGCATCGGCGCGCCCGGCTTCATCGAGCGCATTCCAGTAGGCCTCGCGATAGGCGATGAAGTCCTGGTAGAACCGCTCGGCGGCGATGTCCATCCAGGCATAGGCGAGCGGGCGGTCCTGCGGCACGCCCACCCCGTCCCAGTACATCCCGGCGATCATCGCCTGCGAAGGCTTGTCGGCGAACCGCGACGCGCGCTTCAGGTACTTCAGGGCCTGGTCGTAGTCCTGCTTGCCGTAGGCGCGAACCCCTTCGGCGCGCCAGCGCAGGTCCGGATGCGCGACCAGGAATCCTTCGGTCAGGACGTTCGGATCGATCCGCGGCCCGCCACCGGCCGCCGAGCCGGCGAAAGCGGCCGCCGGCATCGCCGCCAGGCAGAGCACCAGTACCGCCAGGCAGGCCTTCGGGGACATGCAACCACTTCTCACGGAACCTTTGGCCGGACTCTAGTCGCCGCTCCGGCGCCCATCAACGTGCCATCCGTCATGGCATGCCCGCCCCGGAAGCGGGTCTCCCGCAGGTCGCGTTGTAGAATCCGCTCCCGGTTCCGCTTCCCGCCGCATGCATTTCCTCAATCCCCCCCAACGCGCCGCGGTCCTGCACGACGAGGGCCCGCTGCTGGTGCTCGCCGGCGCCGGCAGCGGCAAGACCCGGGTCATCGTCGAGAAGATCGCCCACCTGGTCGCCAGCGGCCGCTACCCGGCCCGGCGCATCGCCGCGATCACCTTCACCAACAAGTCGGCGAAGGAAATGCGCGAGCGCGTCGGCAGGCGGATCAAGGGCGACGCGGCCGAAGGGCTGACCATCTGCACCTTCCACGCGCTGGGGCTGAAGTTCCTGCAGATCGAGCACGCCGCCGCCGGGCTCAAGCGCGGCTTCTCGATCTTCGACGCCGACGACAGCGCCGCCCAGGTCAAGGACCTGATGCCCGGCGCCAAGCCCGACGCGGTGGACGACGCCAAGAACCTGATCTCGCGCGCGAAGAATGCCGGCCTCTCGCCCGAACAGGCGCTGGCCGCGGCCCGCTCCACCCGCGAGATGGAGGCGGCGAAGCTGTACGCGCGCTACCAGGCGCGGCTGGCCGCGTTCAACGCGGTCGACTTCGACGACCTGATCCGCCTGCCGGTGCAGATCCTGGAAGGCAGCGAGGAGATCGTGGCCGCCTGGCGCGAGCGCATCGGCTACCTGCTGGTGGACGAGTGCCAGGACACCAACGACGCCCAGTACCGCCTGCTCAAGGCGATCGCCGGGCCGAAGGGCAACTTCACCTGCGTGGGCGACGACGACCAGAGCATCTACGCCTGGCGCGGGGCCAATCCCGAGAACCTGCAGCAGATGGAGCGCGACTACCCGGCGCTGCGGGTGGTCAAGCTCGAACAGAACTACCGCTGCTCCAACCGGGTGCTGCGCGCGGCCAACGCGCTGATCGCGCGCAACCCGCACCAGCACCTGAAGACGCTGTGGAGCGAGCAGGCCGACGGCGAGCGCATCCGCGTGTGGGAATGCCGCGACAACGAGCACGAGGCGGAGAAGGTCGCCGCCGAGATCTCGTTCCTGCACGAATCGAAGCAGGTGCCGTGGAGCGAGTTCTGCATCCTGTTCCGCGGCAACCACCAGTCGCGGGTGCTGGAGAAGGCGCTGCAGCTGCTGCGGGTGCCCTATCACCTCACCGGCGGTACCGCCTTCCTCGAACGCCAGGAAGTGAAGGACGCGCTGGCCTGGCTGCGGGTGATCGCCAATCCCGAGGACGACGCCGCGTTCCTGCGCGCGGTGCAGTCGCCGAAACGCGAAGTGGGCGCCACCTCGCTGGCCAGGTTGGCCGAGCTGGCCTCCAGCAAGCACCTGCCGCTGTCGCGCGCGGCGCAATCGATGGGCGCGCTGCAGCAGCTGCCGCCGCGCGCGGCCAACGGCCTGGGCGCGTTCAACGACGCCATCGCCGACCTGCGCGAGCATGCCGCCCGGTTGAGCGCGGCCGAGCTGGTGCGCCGCCTGGCCGAGAAGTCCGGCCTGCTCGCCGACCTGCGCGGCCAGTGCAAGGACGAGGCTTCGTTCCAGCGGCGCAAGGCCAACCTCGACGAACTGGCCGAATGGTTCGAGGGCGGCCCGCGCGGCGCCAGCGCCGGCGACCTGGCCGCGCAGCTGGCCCTGCTCTCGCGCAACGACAAGGACGACGGCGGCAACCAGGTGCGGCTGATGAGCCTGCACGCGGCCAAGGGCCTGGAGTTCGGCCATGTGTTCATCGTCGGCTGCGAGGACGGCACCCTGCCTCACGACGCGGCGCTGGAGGAAGGCTCGCTGGAGGAGGAGCGGCGGCTGATGTACGTCGGCATCACCCGGGCCAAGACCCGGCTGTGGCTCAGCCACAGCCGCGAGACCCGCCGCTTCCGCGAGAAGGTGCGGCTCAAGCCCAGCCGTTTCCTCGACGAACTGCCGGCGGCCGAGCTGCAGCGCGATGGCGCCGACCCGGTCGCCGACGCGGCGGCGAAGAAGGAACGCGCCGCCGCCAGCTTCGCCGCGATCCAGGCGCTGCTGGGCGAGTGATCGCCGGCGCCGCGCCGATGGCCGGACCGATGCGCTAGGCTCGTCCGACGGAGGATGCGGATGCTGTTCGACCTGCTCGGCGCGCTGCTGGCGCTGTACCTGGCCTGGGCCCTGGCCCGCGGCGAAGTGGTGGCCAAGTCCGGCCCGGGCGCGCGCCGCATCGCGCGCGCCGAATCGCCGCGCAACTACTGGATCGTCATGGCGATCTACGCGGCGCTCGCCGTCGCCCTGGTCGTGGTGTTCTGAGACCGGCAGACGATCCTGCCGACCGGACGCCTGCACCTCGAGTCGGGGATGACGGCTCGTGCCGCCTTCCCGGGCGCTGCCCGGCGGCCGCCTGCGCCGAGCCGGTAAACTGCGCGCCACCGCCGACTGCGAGACCGCGTTCCATGCGCCTTTCCCTGCCCTGCGCCGCGCTCGCCGTGGCCCTGCTCGCCGCCTGCCAGCCAGTGCGCCCGGAGGCACCCGCCGCCGTGGCCGCCGCGTCGGCGGACCCCGGAACGGCCCGCGTGCCCGCCGACGACAACCTCAACGCCGTGCTGTGGGTGCAGCGCTCTGCGGAGTACCGCGCCGCCGCCATCCAGACCTACCGCGCCGCCGCCGACCATCTGGACACGGCGCTGGCCGAAAAGCACTGGGACGCGCTGGTGCCGTCCGAACGCGATACCCCCGGCCACGACCTCAGGCCGGCCGTGGTCCTGGACATCGACGAGACCGTGCTCGACAACTCGCCCTACCAGGCCCGCCTGGTCCGCGACGGCCTCGAGTACAGCGACCCGACCTGGGACGCCTGGGTCGAGGAGCGCAAGGCCAGGCCGGTGCCGGGCGTGCTCGACTTCGCCCGCGCCGCGAACGCCAAGGGCGTGACCCTGCTCTACATCTCCAACCGCGCCGTGCACCTGAAGGACGCGACCCTGGCCAACCTGCGCGCCGCCGGCCTTCCGGTGGCCGACGACAGCGTGTTCCTCGGCCTGGGCACGGTGGTCGAGGGCTGCGAGCAGGAAGGTTCGGAGAAGGACTGCCGGCGCCGCCTGGCCGGGCGCAACTACCGGGTGCTGATGCAGTTCGGCGACCAGCTCGGCGACTTCGTCCACATCGACGCCAACACCCCGCAGCGCCGCCAGGCCCTGCTGGACGAGTACGACGACTGGTTCGGCGAACGCTGGTGGATGCTGCCCAACCCGACCTACGGCAGCTGGGAGCCGGCGCTGTTCGACAACGACTGGCGGCAGCCGCGCGAGGACCGCCGCGCGGCCAGGCGCGCCGCCCTGGACGTGGCGCCGTGAGCCGCGCGCCGCTGCCGCTGGCGCCGGACGAACGCCTGATCTTCGCCCTGGACGTGCCCGGCCGTACGCAGGCACGCGAATGGGTCGACCGGCTCGGCGATTCGGTGCGTTTCTACAAGATCGGCATGGAACTGCTCGCCTCGGGCGAGTACTTCCAGGTGCTCGACGACCTGGCCGCGCGCGGCAAGCGCGTGTTCGTGGACCTGAAGTTCTTCGACATCCCGGCGACCGTGGCCGGGGTCATCCGCGGCCTGCACCGCTGGCCGGTCAGCTACTGCACGATCCACGGCTGGCACCCGGCGATGATGCAGGCCGCGGCCGAGGCCAATAGCGGCGACATGCGCCTGCTGGCGGTGACCGTATTGACCTCGATGGACGGCAACGACTTGCGATCCATGGGTATTTCCGGCGAACCCGAAGCGATCGTCGTCGAACGCGCCCTGGCGGCACGCGCCGCCGGCGTTGACGGAGTGATCGCCTCGGGCCTGGAGGCCGGCCCGATCCGCCGCGCCACCGGCACCGGCTTCTCCATCGTCTGCCCGGGCATCCGCCCTGGCGGTCCGGCCGGGGACGACCAGAAGCGCAGCGTCGGCGTCGCCCGGGCCTTCGCCGACGGCGCCGACGCCATCGTGGTCGGCCGGCCGATCCGCCAGGCCACCGATCCGCGCGCGGCCGCCGAGGCGATCCAGGCCGAAATCCTGCAATCAATCTCCTGAAGAATCAGGCTCTTGTATTGATGAATTTCATGTGTTGCCTCAGCTCGAAAGCGGCGCTAGGATGACCCCCGTCCGGCTTCTGGCCGGAACCGTGCCACAACACGATGTCCTCCGGCCCGTCCGGATTGGGGAGGCGAGAAACGCCTCCCTTTTTCTTCCTGAACGCCTTGCCGGCGCCACCGGGCTGCCGCCACACTCGGCGCGGACCCACCGGATGCCGCCGCCCATGACCCCATCGCGCCGCTGCCGCCGGCCCGCCCGCCCCCCCGCGTGCGCGTGGCTGCTGCTGGCCATGGTGGTCCTCGTGCTCGGCGCCTGCCGCCCCGCCACGCCGGAAGAGCTGCCCGGCGCGTCCAGCGAACCGGCGGGTGCGGTGCGCCAGCTCGCCGGCCACCTGCAGCGCAACGACCTGGAAGCCTTCGCCCGGGACGCACTGCCGGCCGAGGAGCACGCCCGCCTGGCCGAGGCCTGGGCGCAGGACCGCAGCCGCTGGCCGCTGACCGAGCTGCCGCTGGACGAACAACTGGGCCCGCTGCTGGCCGCGCTCGCCGCCCCGGGCGCCGAGCGCGAACTCGCCCGCACCTTCGACCGCCAGGTCGCCGGCCAGGACAAGGGCCTGCGCGACGCGGCCCGCTCGCTGGCCCTGTTCGGCCAGCAGTACCTGGGCGCCCAGGGCGGATACAGCAAGGAAGAACGCGGCCACTACGTGCAGGTCGTGGCCGCGCTGGGCCAGTGGTCGGCCGGCGCCCCGCTGGGCGACCGCACGCGCGGCCTCGCGGCGATCGCTCGGCTGACCGAAGCCGCGCGCGCCACCGGCCTGGACGGCGACGAGGCCCTGGCCGCGGCCGGCATGGAAGAGAGCCTGCGCCGGCTGGGCCCGTTCGCCGCGGCGGTGAAGGCGGTGCTTGCCGACTACGGCCTGGACCTCGACCACAGCCTGGCCGACCTGCGCACCGGCCTGGTCGAAGAAGACGGCGACCATGCCAGCGTGCGCATCCACTACCCGCTGGCCGGCCGCGAGATCGACACCATCGTCAGCCTGACCCGTCGCGACGGGCGCTGGTACCTCACCGACCACCTGGAGCACGCCGCCGCGCTGCTGGCCGAGCCTGCGCCGGAGCACGCCGAACCGGTCCTGCCGGACCTGCCCGGCCGGCCCGGATCGCCCCCTGCGGCCTCCGTGCCGCCGGCCGCCCCGGCCGCTGGGCGATAATCCCCCCATGCCCGAACAGAATCCCCTGCCGTTCCCGGAGCCGCCGGCCGGATCCAGACCGTCGACCCCGGCCGCGCCCGCGCCGGGTACGGCCGCCGGAGCGGACCGGCCGGCCGATGCGCCGAGCGATCCCGCCACCGTGGTCCCCGCCGCACCGCTGGCCACGCGCGGCCCAACAGCGCCAGCGCGGCGCCCGCTGTGGGCGCGCCTGCTCGGCCGGCTGGCCGACCCGTGGCTGGACCTCAGGCTCGAACCGGCCGACCTCCTCGACGCCCATGTCCAGGATCCGCGCCCGGTCTGCTACGTGCTCGAGGACTACGGCCTTTCGAACGCGCTGATCCTGGACAAGGCCTGCCGCCAGGCCGGCCTGCCCTCGCCGCTGGTGCCGCTGGCGCGCGACCCGACCGGGCGCAAGCGCGCCTACGTGGCGCTGTCGCGCCGCAACGCGGCGCCGCTGATCCCCGACCAGCGCCCGACCAAGCGCACCCACTCCGATTCGCTGGCCCGGCTGCTGCAGGCGCACCGCGCCGACCCGGCGCTGGAGGTGCGGCTGGTGCCGGTGTCGATCTTCGTCGGCCGCGCGCCGGACCGGCAGAGCGGCTGGTTCTCGGTGCTGTTCTCGGAGAACTGGGCGCTGGTCGGCCGCTTCCGCCGCCTGCTGGCGATCCTGCTCAACGGCCGCGACACCCTGGTCCGCTTCGCCGAGCCGGTGTCCCTGCGCGAGACCGTCGACGAAGGCCTCGAGCCGGAGCGCACCGTGCGCAAGCTGCAGCGCGTGCTGCGCGCGCACTTCCGCCGGATCCGCGCCGCGGTCATCGGCCCGGACCTGTCCACCCGGCGCCTGCTGGTGGACCAGGTACTGGCCGCCGACACCGTGCGCGAAGCCATCGCCGACCAGGCCAGGCGCGACAACTCCAAGCCGGTGGAGGCGTGGAAGAAGGCCCACGCCTACGCCTGGGAGATCGCCGCCGACTATTCGCACCCGGTGGTGCGCTCGGCCAGCTTCATCCTCACCCCGGTGTGGAACAAGATCTATCGCGGCGTGCTGGTCCACCACCTGGACAAGGTCAAGGAAGTCGCGCCGGGCCACGAAGTGGTCTACGTGCCCTGCCACCGCAGCCACATGGACTACCTGCTGCTGTCGTACCTGCTGTACGAACGCGGCATCGTGCCGCCGCACATCGCCGCGGGCATCAACCTCAACCTGCCGGTGGTGGGTACGATCCTGCGCAAGGGCGGCGCGTTCTTCATGCGCCGCAGCTTCCGCGGCAACCCGCTGTACTCGGCGGTGTTCACCGAGTACGTGGCGCAGCTGGTCTCCGGCGGCTACTCGCTGGAGTACTTCATCGAGGGCGGGCGCTCGCGCACCGGCCGGCTGCTGCAGCCCAAGGGCGGCATGGTCGCCATGACCGTGCGCGCCTACCTGCGCCAGCCCACCCGGCCGGTGCTGTTCCAGCCGATCTACATCGGCTACGAGAAGCTGATGGAGGGCAACAGCTACCTGGACGAACTCTCCGGCAAGCCCAAGGAGAAGGAATCGATCTGGTCGCTGCTGTGGGGCATCCCCAAGGTGCTGCGTTCGAACTACGGCCAGGTGGTGGTCAACTTCGGCGAGCCGATCGAACTGAAGCGGATGCTGGCCGAGCATGCGCCGGACTGGGACGGCCGCTCGCTGCCGGAGGACGAGAAGCCCGCCTGGCTGGCCGACACCGTGGAGTCGCTGGCCCAGCGCATCCAGGTCAACATCAACGGCGCCGCCGACGTCAACCCGATCAACCTGCTGGCGCTGGCGATCCTGTCCACGCCCAAGCACGCCATGGGCGAGGCCGACCTGCTCGCGCAGATCGCCCTGTCCAAGACCCTGCTGGCCGAGATGCCGTATTCGGAGCGCTTCACGGTCACCCCGCACACGCCCGCCGAGATCGTCGCCCACGGCGAGGAGATCGGCGTGCTGCAGCGCATCCCGCACCCGCTCGGCGACGTGCTGACCGTGGACGACGACAACGCGGTGCTGCTGTCGTACTTCCGCAACAACGTGGTGCACCTGTTCACCGCCTCGTCGTGGATCGCCTGCTGCTTCCAGCACAACCGGCGCATGAGCCGGCGCACCATGGTGCGGCTGGGGCGCATCGTGTACCCGTTCCTGCAGGCCGAACTGTTCCTGCCGTGGAGCGAGGACGAGTTCGCCGAGCGCGTGGACCGGATCGCCGACGTGTTCGTGCGCGAGGGCCTGCTGCACCAGGTCAACGACGACGAGGGCGGGATCCTGCAGCGCAACCAGGGCCAGAGCGACGAGGTGTTCCGCCTGCGCGCGATCGGCCACACCCTGCAGCAGGCGTTCGAGCGCTACTACATCGCCATCTCGGTGCTGGTGAAGAACGGCCCGGGCACGCTCGGCGCGGCCGAGCTGGAAAGCCTGTGCCACCTGGCCGCGCAGCGGCTGAGCCTGCTCTATGCCGAGTCGGCGCCGGAATTCTTCGACAAGAGCCTGTTCCGCAGCTTCATCCAGAAGCTGCGCGAACTGAAGCTGGTGTGGCCGGACAAGAACAGCAAGCTGCTGTTCGACGAGCGCATGGACGCGTGGGCCAAGGACGCCAAGATGATCCTGGGCCGCGAACTGCGGCACACGATCGAGCGGGTGAGCCCGGAAGCGGCGCGGCCGGAAGCGCCGGCTCCGCAGGAGTAGGCGCGGGGCTCGCCCAGCACGCTTCACCCGGCGGGGCTGGAAGCCGGGCGAACGGGTTGACCCGGACAGCGAAGTACAGGAAGTGGACACTGCCATGAACGGGCAGATGGCGGAACACAACAAGACTCTGGCCGCCACCGCCAGACAGGCGGGCGTGGAAACGCCACTGGGCTATGCGGTTTTTCAGGACTACGGCTACAAGGGCCTGTATGGCGGCCCCGGCGCGAAGGACATACCCGCGCGCACGGGCCTGAAGAAGAGCCGGAAGGCGACGATGCCGGAATTGTCCAAGGACAAGGGCAAGAACGCATAACCCGGGATTCATGGCCGGGAGAATCAAAGGCTCGGGTCAAGAGGGGCAACTTGCCCCCTTTCCTCTGCAGGGTGCCCCGATCAACGGCCCGTGCCTGGCGCGGCAAGTCGCAATGGCCGCTCCCGGCCTCGCACCAGCGCTGCGCGCCGGCGGCGGCGGGGCAAGCCCCGCTCTACGCGGGCTGGTCGGGGATCAGCAGGCTTTCCAGCTTCGCGATGCAGTCCTTGACCTGCAGCTTGCGCCGCTTCAGGCGCTTGGCTTCCAGGTCGTCGTCCGGGTTGGCGGCCAACTGCAGGATGCGTTCGTCCAGCGCGCGGTGTTCGCTGCGCAGTCGGGCGATGCGTTCGGCGATGGCGCTGGGATCGCGGGTTTCCACGGACGCCAAGCTTACACCCGGGCGGCGACACGCCGGCGCATGCCCGGCCTTCCGTCCACCGCCGGCAGCGGCGGGTGGGCGCCGGTAGAATGGCCGGCCTGATGAATGCCGTCCTGCCCTTGCCCGAACCCGCCAGCCGCCGCGTCGATCCGCGCGCCGCCCATCGCGAACAGACCAGGCTGGCCAGGCGCCTGCGCCGCCAGGTCGGCCAGGCGATCGCCGACTTCGGCATGATCGAGGCCGGCGACAAGGTGATGGTGTGCCTGTCGGGCGGCAAGGACAGCTACACGATGCTGGACATCCTGCTGCAGCTGCAGCGCAAGGCGCCGGTGCCGTTCGAGCTGGTCGCGGTGAACCTGGACCAGAAGCAGCCCGGCTTCCCGGAGCACGTGCTGCCGGATTACCTGCGCGCACTCGGCGTGCCGTTCCACATCATCGAGCAGGACACCTATTCGGTGGTCAGCCGGGTGATCCCGGAGGGCAAGACCCTGTGCTCGCTGTGCTCGCGCCTGCGCCGCGGCGCGCTGTATGCGTACGCGGCCGAGCACGGCTTCACCAGGATCGCGCTGGGCCACCATCGCGACGACCTGGTCGCCACGTTCTTCCTCAATCTCTTCCACCACGCCAGGCTCTCGGGCATGCCGCCCAAGCTGCTGTCCGACGATGGCAAGCACGTGGTGATCCGGCCGCTGGCCTACGTGCGCGAGGCCGACATCGTCGAGTACGCCGATGCGCGCGCGTTCCCGATCATTCCCTGCAACCTGTGCGGCAACCAGGAGAACCTGCAGCGTAGGCAGGTCGGGCTGATGATGCAACAGTGGGAGCGCGAATCGCCGGGCCGGATCGAGACGATCGCCCGTGCCCTGCGCGACATCCGGCCCTCGCAGCTGTCCGATCCGAAACTGTTCGACTTCGTCGGCCTGGGCGACCGCGACGGCGCCGCGCGCGCCGATGCGCAT
Source organism: uncultured Pseudoxanthomonas sp. (assembly GCA_964490415.1). Taxonomy (GTDB): domain Bacteria; phylum Pseudomonadota; class Gammaproteobacteria; order Xanthomonadales; family Xanthomonadaceae; genus Pseudoxanthomonas. The sequence goes on from CAZBDE010000068.1 coordinate 11,306, forward strand.
GCCTGGCTGACCAGGGAGCCGCACGCGGCGGCCGACGACGACACACCCTGACCCACCGTCATTCCCGCGGCTTTCCACAGACGAATGTCTGGCCACGCGGGAACCCAGCGACTTTCGAGCCCGGAAGGGCGAAGGCACTGGGCTCCGCCTCCGCGGGAACGACGTAATCCCTTCCGCTTCCGAGTACCCGAATGTTCTTCCGCAACCTGACTTTCTTCCGCTTCCCTTCCAGCCACGATTTCTCCCAGCTCGATGCACTCCTGCCCGAGGCAGCGCTCAAGCCGGTCGGCCCGCTCGAACTGTCCTCCAGCGGCTTCGTCTCCCCGTTCGGCCGCGGCGAGGACGCGCTGTCGCATCGCATCGGCGACGCGATCTGGCTGTCGGTGGGCAGCGAAAACAAGATCCTGCCCGGCTCGGTGGTCAACGACCTGCTCGCGCAGAAAGTGGCCGAGATCGAGGACAAGGAGGGGCGCAAGCTCGGCGGCCGTGCGCGCAAGCGGCTCAAGGACGACCTGCTGCACGAACTGCTGCCGCGGGCCTTCGTCAAGAGTTCGCGCACCGACGCGCTGCTGGACCTGGAGCACGGCTTCCTCGCCGTAGACTCGTCCTCGCGCAAGAGCGCCGAGGCGGTGGCCTCGGAGATCCGCCGCGCGCTGGGCAGCTTCCCGGCGATCCCGCCGAACGCCGAAGTGGCCCCGCGCAGCATCCTCACCGGCTGGATCGCCGGAGAGCCGCTGCCCGACGGCCTGGCGCTGGGCGAGGAGTGCGAACTGAAGGACGCGATGGACGGCGGCGCGGTGGTCAAGGCGCAGAACCAGGAGCTGATCAGCGACGAGATCGCCAAGCACCTGGAGGCCGGCAAGCAGGTGACGAAGCTGGCGCTGGTCCTGGACGACCATGTCTCGTTCGTCCTCGGCGAGGACCTGGTGGTGCGCAAGCTCAAGTTCCTCGAAGGCGCGGTCGACCAGTTGGAAAGCACCGAGCGCGAGGACCTGCGGGCCGAGCTGGACGCGCGCTTCGCCCTGCTCGCCGGCGAGGTCCGGCGCCTGTTCCTGGTGCTGGAGTCGGCGCTGAAGCTGAGCAAGGCCGAGGCCTGACCTTACCCGGCGCTTCTTGCAGGAGCTCCCTTCAGGGGCGACCCGAGATGGCCCGGACGCAGCCGCGTTCAAGGCGGCCGATCCGGAAGCAGCGCGTTGAACGCGGCGCCTTCCAACGGGATCGGGTCGCCCCTGAAGGGAGCTCCTACAA
>CAZBDE010000069.1:0-931 GCA_964490415.1 uncultured Pseudoxanthomonas sp.
CCTCGGCCTTCCGCTACGACGACGACGTGCCGCTGGTGGTGTCGGAAGTGAACCCGGAGGCGGCGAGGGACCGCCCGCGCGGGATCATCGCCAACCCGAACTGCTCGACCATGCAGATGCTGGTGGCGCTGGCGCCGCTGCACCGCGAGTACGGCATCGAGCGGATCAACGTGGCCACCTACCAGTCGGTATCCGGCGGCGGCCGTTCGGCGCTGGAGGAACTGGGCCGCCAGACCGGCGCGCTGCTCAACTTCCAGGACGCCGACCCGCAGCGCTTCCCGGTGCAGATCGCCTTCAACCTGATCCCGCACATCGACGACTTCCAGGACAACGGCTACACCAAGGAAGAGATGAAGCTGGTGTGGGAGACGCGCAAGATCCTCGGCGACGACAGCATCCAGGTGAACCCGACCGCGGTGCGCGTGCCGGTGTTCTTCGGCCACTCCGAAGCCGTCGCCATCGAGACGAAGCGGAAGGTCACCCCCGAGGCCGCGCGCGAACTGCTGGAGCGTTCGCCGGGCGTGGAAGTCGTGGACGAGCGCAAGCCGGGCGGTTACCCGACCCCGGTCACCCATGCCTCGGGCAACGACGCGGTGTACGTCGGCCGCATCCGCGAGGACTTCTCGCACCCGCGCGGCCTGAACCTGTGGATCGTCTCGGACAACATCCGCAAGGGCGCCGCGCTCAACGCGGTGCAGCTGGCCGAGCTGGTGGCGCAGGAAAACTGAGCGCCGGCCATCGCGGCCGTTCTGCGGCGGGACCTCTCGTCGCCGTCATGACGCCCCCGCACGGGGGCGTCTTCGTTGCCACCGCGCAGTATTCGAGAAGGCCAACCCCGGCTATATTGCCGCCATGAAATCACGCTACAGTGGCGCATTGCGCCGGATCAAAGGCATCGTGCTGCTCGGCCTGGCGCTGGCCAGCCAGGCGG
>CAZBDE010000069.1:941-12475 GCA_964490415.1 uncultured Pseudoxanthomonas sp.
GCTCAACGCGGTGCAGCTGGCCGAGCTGGTGGCCCAGGAAGGCTGAGCCGGCGGCGCGGGCCGCCGGCCCATGCCGGCGCCCGGAGCCCGGCGCCCGCCGTGGCCACAGCGTTTCCCGCCGTGGCCCCCGCGTCATGCGGTGTCGTAGGAGCCCCCTTCAGGGGCGACCCGAGGCGGCCGGCCATGGCGGCGTTCGACGCGACCCATCCGGAGGCGGTGCATTGAACGCCGCGCCTCCGACGGGACCGGGTCGCCTCTGAAGGGTGCTCCTACAAGGGCGGGGCGTCCGCTATAGTGCGGCGCATGGAAAAGAGGGGACGGGGCGCACGGCGCCCTTGGTACTGGTTGCTGGCGCTCGGACTGTCGCTGCTCAGCGGCGGCGCGATGGCGCTCGGCCTCGGCCAGATCCGGGTGCTGTCGGCGCCGGGGCAGCCACTGCTCGCCGAGATCCCGATCATCTCCAACGAGCCGGGCGAGCTGGAGAATGCGCGTGCGCGCCTCGCCTCGGCGGAAACCTTCGCCCGGGTCGGCCTGCAGCCGCCGACCGGACTGGTCAACGACCTGCAGTTCGAGATCACCACCGATGCCCAGGACCGGGCGGTGGTGCGTGTCACCAGCCGCGCGCCCGTCGACGTGCCGGCGCTGGCCTTCCTGATCGAGGTCGACTGGGGCCAGGGCCGGCTGGTGCGCGAATACTCCGCGCTGGTCGCCGCGCCGCAGACCGCCGCGGCGATCGAACAGCCGGTGATCGAAGCGCCGCGGGCGCTGCCCTCCGACGCCATCGTCCGCGATCCGGCGCCCGCCACCGTTCCGGCGCAGGCGCAGGCCGAGACCCCGGCACCGGCACCCGTGCCGCCGTCCGCCCCCGCGCCGCGCCCGGCGCCTGCCGCGGCCAGCGCCGCGCCCGGCGACCCCCTGGTCCGCGTCGAGCGCGGCCAGACCCTGTCGCAGATCGTCGCCGGCATGGACCGCGGCGGCCACAGTTTCGACCAGGCCATGCTGGCCGTGCTCCGCGCCAATCCCGAGGCCTTCATCGGCGGCAACATCCACCGCGTCCGCAGCGGCGCGGTGCTGCGCATGCCCGGGGCGGCCGACTTCGACCGGACCGATGCGTCCAGCGCCGCGGCGCTGGTGCGCGAGCAGACCGCGCAGTGGCGGCAGGCGGCGCGTCCGATCGCGCAGCCGGCCGACGCCGGCACCGCGCCGGTGGCCGGCGCGGCCGCAGCCACTCCCGCGCCGTCCGCGGCGACGGCCGGCGCGCGGCTGGAAATCGCACCGGCGGTCGCGGCCGCCGGTACCCAGGCGACAGAATCCGGACTCGGCGCCGGTGGCGAGGGCGACATGCTGGCGAACGAACAACTGCGGCAGGCCCGCGAAGACCTGGCCACGCGCGACTCGGAACTGCAGGAACTGCGCAGCCGGGTCGAGGACATGGAGAAGCTGCAGCAACAGCAGCTCAAGCTGATCGAGATGAAGGACAGCGAGCTGGCCGCCGCGCAGCAGGCGCTGGCGCGCAGCAACGCCGCCACGTCGTCCGCGACGGGCGGGGAGGCGTCCGCGCCGCTGTGGCTGTGGGGTGGGACGGGCCTGCTGCTGCTCGCCGGCCTGGCCTGGTGGCTGGCGCGCCGGCCCAAGCCGTTGCCGATCCCGGTCGCGCGCGGCGGCGGTTTCGATGCCGCGGCGCTGGCCGCGGCGGTGCCGCAGTCGTCCGCCGACCCGGTGCTGGCCGCCGACACGCCCGACCCGGCGCACCACCCGCATGGGGACGCGGTCGATCCCTATCCGGCCGAGCAGCATCCGGACGATGCGCCGGCGGCCCCGGCCTGGCATACCGGCACGCCGATCGGCCTGGCGCCGCTGAACCCCGCGCCGGCCGGCCGCGAACGCCTGGAGCTGGCCATCGCCTACCTGGACCTGGGCGACGTGGCCACCGCGCGCAGCCTGCTGCACGAGGTCGCCGCCGGCCAGGACCGGTCCGCGCGCGACGAAGCGGCCCAGCTGCTGCGCGAGATCGGCTGACAGGACGAGCCGCGGCCATGCGTTACGCGCTGGGCGTCGAATACGACGGCGGCGGCTTCCAGGGGTGGCAGGGACTGGGGCCGTCCGGGCCGGTCACCGTGCAGGCCACGCTGGAGCGGGCGCTGTCCTCGGTCGCCGACCAGGCCATCACCGTCACCTGCGCCGGCCGCACCGATGCCGGGGTCCACGCCGAATGCCAGGTGGTGCATTTCGACAGCACCGCCGACCGCGATCCGCGCGCCTGGACCCTGGGCGTCAGCGGGCGGCTGCCGCCGAGCGTGTGCGTGCGCTGGTGCGTGCCGGTGCCGCTGGAGTTCAACGCGCGCTTCTCGGCGCGCGCGCGCCGCTACCGCTACCGCCTGGTCAACCGTCCGGTGCGCCCGGCGCTGTACCGCGCGCTGATGGCCTGGGAGCGGCGCCCGCTGGACGCCGGGGCCATGCACCGCGCCGCGCAGGCGCTGCTGGGCGAGAACGACTTCAGCGCCTTCCGCACCGTGCACTGCCAGGCCCCGCATGCACGCCGCGACCTGCAGGAGATCCTGGTGCGCCGGGCCGGGGAGGCGGTGGAGATCGAGGTGCAGGCCAATGCATTCCTTCATCACATGGTCCGCAATATCGTCGGCTCGCTGCTCGAGGTCGGCGCCGGTGCGCAGGCGGAGGGATGGATCGCGGAACTGCTGGCCGGCCGCGACCGCACCCTGGCCGGGCCGACCGCACCGCCGCAGGGGCTGGTGTTCCTGCGTCCGCTGTATCCTCCGGAATGGGGCCTTCCCGCGGACGTGACGCTGTGAACCGAACCCTGTACCGGACCCGGATCAAGTTCTGCGGCATGACCCGCCCGGGCGACGTGCGCCTGGCCGGCGAGCTGGGCGTGGACGCGGTGGGTTTCGTGTTCGCCGAGGGCAGTCCGCGCCGGATCACGCCGGCCGAGGGGCGGCAGTTGCGCCTGGCGCTGGCGCCGATGGTCGGGTCGGTGGCGCTGTTCCGCGACAACACGGCGGCGGAGGTGCGCGAGGTGGTGCGCCAGGTACGTCCGGCGTTGCTGCAGTTCCACGGCGACGAGGACGATGCGTTCTGCCGGGGCTTCAGGGTGCCATGGATGAAAGCGGTGCCGATGGGCGGCGGTGAACGCTGGGACGCGCGGGCGCTGCAGCAGCGGTGGCCGAATGCGGACGGGTTCCTGTTCGATTCGCACGGCAAGGGCGGCGCGGGCGGCACCGGGCATGCGTTCGACTGGAACCGGATCCCGACCGGGCTGCACCGTCCGTTCGTGCTGGCCGGCGGGATCACGCCGGACAATGTCCACGATGCGATCCTGGCGACGTTGCCGTGGGCGGTGGACGTGGCCAGCGGCATCGAGGCGGCGCCGGGCGTCAAGGACGGCGAGAAGATGCGCCGCTTCGTGGCCGAGGTGCGCAAGGCGGACTGCAGCGTCGATTAGCGGGCCTTGGGTGTGGCAGAGGCCGTTGGCCGTCGTTTCTTGTAGGAGCTCCCTTCAGGGGCGACCCGAGGCGGCCGGCCGCAGCGGCGTTCAACGCGCCCCCTCCGGAAGCGGAGCGTTGAACGCCGCACCTCCCCGCGGGATCGGGTCGCCCCTGAAGGGAGCTCCTACAAGAAGCGGCTTTACAGGGGGGCGTGGGCGCCTGTAGCGTTCCTGGCACTGGGCAGGGGCGTGTCGGGCATCGTGCCGCATGCCTGGCCCGGGGTCCGGAGAGGGACGTGGGTACGTGCCGGCCTGCATCGCGGGATGCGGCAAGCGTGGCCTGGCGGACGCATTCGGCCCCTCCCCGATGGAATCGCGACCATGCCCGCTCCGCTCCGCAAGCGCCCGGCCACCGCTGCGAAATCCGGCAGCCGGGGTGCGGCGTCGCGTGCGCGACGCAAGCCGCTGCTGATCGACCTGGCCCTGCAGGGCGGCGGCGCGCATGGCGCCTTCACCTGGGGCGTGCTCGACCGCCTGCTGGAAGAGGAGTGGCTGCACATCGACGGCATCTCCGGCACCTCGGCCGGGGCGATGAACGCGGCGGTGCTGGTCGACGGGCTGGACCGGGGCGGGCGCGAGGGGGCGCGGCAGGCGCTGGCGGCGTTCTGGCGGGCGGTGTCGGATGCGGCGCGGTTCAGTCCGCTGCAGCGCGGGCCGCTGGACGTGCTGCTGGGGCGCTGGAGCCTGGAGGGTTCGCCGCTGTTCCTGGGCATGGACCTGGCCTCGCGGCTGTGGTCGCCGTATGACCTCAACCCGCTGGGCATCAATCCGCTGGGCGACATCCTGCAACGCTCGATCGATTTCGAGCGCCTGGCGAAGTCGAAGACCCGGCTGTTCATCACCGCCACCAACGTGCGCACCGGCCGCGGCCGGGTGTTCCGCAACGCCGAGCTGTCCGCGGATGTGCTGCTGGCCTCGGCCTGCCTGCCGACCATGTTCCAGGCGGTGCAGCTGGACGGCGAGTACTACTGGGACGGCGGCTATTCGGGCAATCCGACCATCACCCCGCTGGTGCGCGACTGCGACTCCAACGACACCATCCTGGTGGCGATCAATCCGGTCGAGCGGCCGGAGCTGCCGACGACCGCGCGCGGGATCCTCAACCGGATCAACGAGGTTTCGTTCAACGCCGTGCTGCTCAAGGAGCTGCGCATGATCGCGATGCTGCGCCAGGTGGCGGATGCGGGCAACTGCGAGGGCGCGCGCTGGGCGCGGATGCGGATCCACCTGGTGCGCAACGAGCTGGCCGCCGAACTGGACTCCTCGTCGAAGATGAATGCCGAATGGGCGTTCCTGACGATGCTGCAGGCGGAGGGACGGCGCGCGGCGGAGGCGTTCCTGGAACGCGACGGCGGCAACCTGGGCAAGCGTTCGTCGGTGGACCTCGACGTGCTGCTGGACGGCGTCTGAGCCATGGGACTGCTCGGCATCCTCGTCGGCCTGGGCCTGCTGGTGTTCCTGTCCTACCGCGGCTGGAGCGTGCTGCTGCTGGCGCCGGCAGCGGCGCTGCTGGTGGCGCTGTTCTCGGGCGAGCCGCTGCTGGCGCACTGGACGATCACCTTCATGTCCAGCGCGGCCGGCTTCATCGCCCAGTTCTTCCCGATCTTCCTGCTCGGCGCGCTGTTCGGGAAGCTGATGGAGGACAGCGGCTCGGTGTCGGCGATCGCTACTTTCATGACCGGAAAACTCGGCACGCGGCGGGCGATGCTGGCGGTGGTGCTGGCCGGCGCGCTGGTGACCTACGGCGGGGTCAGCCTGTTCGTGGCGTTCTTCGTGCTGGCGCCGATGGCCGCGGCGCTGTTCCGCAGCGCCGGGATCCCGCGGCGGCTGATGCCGGCGGCGCTGATGCTGGGTACGGCCACCTTCACCATGTCGGCGATGCCGGGCACGCCCTCGATCCAGAACGCGATCCCGATGCCGTTCTTCGGCACCACGCCGTTCGCCGCGCCCGGCATCGGCCTGGTCGCCTCGGCGATCATGCTCGGCTTCGGGCTGTGGTGGCTGGGGCGGGCCGAAGCGCGCGCGCGCGCGGCGGGCGAGGGCTTCGGCGATGCACCGTCGCCGGCGTCCGCCGTGGTCGCCAACGACGGGATCGTGCGCGAGCGCGCGTCGGTGGCGCAGGCGTTCGATCCGGCCGAGGCGGCCCGGGGCGCGCCGGATGCGGGGCGGCCGACGCCGGTCGCGGCGTTCGCGCCGCTGGCGGTGGTGATCGTGGTCAACCTGCTGATGTCGCTGTTCGTGCTGCCGCGCATGGACGTGTCGTTCCTGGCCGAGCCGCGCTTCGGCCCGACCGTGCTGTCGGCGGTGGGCGGCGTGTGGTCGGTGTCGGTGGCGCTGGCCGCGGCGATCGTCACCGTGGTCGCGTTCAACCTCCGCCGCTTCCCCGCGCTGCGCTCGACCGTGGACGCCGGCGCCAACGCCTCGGTGCTGCCGATCCTGGCGGTGGCCAGCCTGGTCGGCTTCGGCGCGGTGGTCGCGGCGATGCCGGCGTTCGCGCTGGTGCGCGACTGGGTGCTGGGCATCGGCGGCGGGCCGCTGGTGTCGCTGGCGGTGGCGACCAACGTGCTGGCCGGGCTCACCGGTTCGGCGTCGGGCGGCCTGACCATCGCGCTCGATGCGCTGGGGCCGACGTTCATGGAAATGGCCGCGTATACCGGGCTGTCGCCGGACCTGATGCACCGGGTGGCGGTGATCGCCGCCGGCACGCTGGACAGCCTGCCGCACAACGGTGCGGTGATCACCCTGCTGGCGGTGTGCGGTTGCAGCCACCGGGAGAGCTATCGCGACCTCGCGATGGCCGCCATCGTCGGGCCGATCCTGGCGCTGGTGGCGGTGATCGTGCTGGGGACGCTGTTCGGTTCGTTCTGAGGGACAGGGCGCGGCGCTGGTCCATGCCCGCCGCCGGCCGATGCACGGCGGGCTGGCCGCTTCGCCGGTGTCCGGCGCGCGCGGACTCAGGCGCTGCGCTTGCCCTGGCTGGTTGGGAACTGCGCCTCGACCAGGTTGAGCAGCAGGCGCCGGGTCTGCTTGCCGCCGAGGCGGAAGGCCATCAGCAGGCGGCGTTCGTCGGGATCGTGGACCAGTTCGGCGTCCACCGCGGGGACGTCGTCGAGGACCTGTTCGTAGACGACCGGACCGCGTCCGGTCGCCAGCCATTCGAAGCACACGCCGGTGACCTGCGCGAGCAGTTCCAGCCGTGAGGTGGCGGGCAGTGCGCCCACCGAGCATTCCCAGTTGGCGACGGCGCCGCGGGTGATCCCCAGCTTCGCGGCCAGCGCTTCCTGGGACAGCCGGGCGCGGTGCCGGGCTACCCGGATCCGTGTCGATAGTTTCACGTCGGCTCCCCCTGCGCGTCCTGCGCAGGGGACCGAGCGTATCCGGCGCGATGGCGGCGGTGCAATCGGAAAAATCCGCACGCGATATTGGCGGAATCCTGTCCAGTCCGGCTTGCGGACGCTGGCGTGGGATTGCGCACCGGGCGCGGGTGAATGGCTGCAAGCGTCCTTGGCCGATCGGCTGGACCGTCGGCCGTTGCGCTGGCGGGCGCGGGCGACAAGCATCCCCGGGTCGCAACCGCCAACGCCAGCCGGCGCGGTGATCGCGACGCCATCCAGCCAATCACGCACAGACACGCAGCGCCGTACGTCCGGCGCCGCGTCCGAGGTGGGCGCATGACCGGGGACCTTTTCCGTCGAGAAGTGCTCGAAGCGCGCCGCAGCGGCTGGCTGGGCGGGATCTCGCTCGGACAGCCGCTGCGTCTGTGGTTCCTGGGCGCCGCCGCCGTGCTGGCCGCGGCGCTGGTGGTGGGCTTCCTCGTGCTCGGCAGCTACACCCGGCGTTCGACGGTGGTCGGCCAGCTGGTGCCCAGCGGCGGCCTTTCCACGGTCCTTGCACCGGCGACCGGCGTCGTCGGCGACGTGGTGGCCGAGGAAGGCGCATGGGTGTCGACCGGCCAGCGCCTGGCCGTGGTCCTGGTGCCGCGCGCCACCCTGGACGGCGGCGACACCCTGGCCGCGCTGGAGCGGCACCTGCGCCGCCGCCACGAGGGCCTGCAGGCGGGGCGCGCGGCGAATGGCCGGCAGCTCGGCGCGCAGGAGGCGGGGCTGCGCGCGCAACTGGCGAGCGCATCGCAGGAACTGGCCCAGGTCGAAGCCGAGGTCGCGACGCGGCGCGGGCAGATCGCGATCGCGCACGAAACCCTGGAGCGGTTGAGGCAGCTGGAGGGCGACCGCTACGTCAGCGCGCTGCAGGTCAAGCAGCAGGAGTCCGCGGCGCTGGCGCAGGTCGGCGAGATGCAGGCGCTGCAGCGGCAGGCCGCCACCGCCCGGAGGATCATCGCGCAGTTGCGCCAGGCCTTGGCCGAACTGCCGGCACAGCACGCCGCCGCCGATGCCGGCTACGACCGCGAACTGGCGGTGCTGGAACAGGAGCAGCTGGAAACGCGCGCGCGTGGCGAACTGGTGGTCACCGCCGCGGTGGACGGCGTGGTGTCCTCGCAGCTGGCCAAGCCGGGCCAGACGGTGCAGTCGGGCCAGCCGCTGCTGAGCGTGCTGCCGGGCGACGGCAGGCTCGAGGCCGAGCTGCTGGTGCCCAGCCGGGCGATCGGCTTCGTCGCGCCCGGCGACACGGTGATGCTGCGCTACCAGGCCTTCCCGTACCAGAAGTTCGGCCACCAGCACGGCACGGTGGTGAGGATCAGCCGCAACGCGCTGGGGCCGGAGGCGCTGGCTGCGCTCAACGGCAACGCACGCCCCGGCGAGCCGCTGTACCGGGTCACCGTGGCGCTGCCCCGGCAGTCGGTGATGGCCTATGGGCAGGACGAGCCGCTCAAGCCGGGGATGATGCTGGAAGCGGACATCCTCGGCGAACGCAGGCGGCTCATCGAGTGGGCCTTCGAGCCCTTGTATTCGCTGAAAGGAAGAGTCGGCGGATCATGAAACCCGTCCTCCAGTCCGAAGCCGCCGAATGCGGCCTCGCGTCGCTGTGCATGGTCGCCAGCACGCACGGGATGAGGGTCGGCCTGCCGGAAATGCGGCGGCGGTTTCCCCTCTCGCTCAAGGGGGCCAGGCTCGACCATCTGCTCAGGATCGCCCAGGACCTGGGCTTTTCCACCCGGCCGCTGCGGCTGGACATGGAGCATCTGGGCCAGTTGCAGCTGCCCTGCATCCTGCACTGGGACCTCAACCATTTCGTGGTGCTGGCCAGGGTCGGTCGTTCGAAGGCCGTCATCCTCGATCCGGCGTTCGGCGAACGCCGCCTGTCGCTGGCGGAGGTTTCGGACCATTTCACCGGCGTGGCGCTCGAACTGTCGCCCGCGATCGGGTTCCGGCCGCAGAAGGCCGCGCCGTCGATTTCCGTCCGCCAGTTGACCGGGCCGGTGCGCGGCCTGTGGCGCGCGCTGGCGCAGATCCTGCTGCTGTCGGTGGCACTGCAGGTGTTCGTGGTGCTGGCGCCGTTCTTCATGCAGTGGGTGGTGGACCAGGTGCTGGTGTCGGCCGACCGCGACCTGCTGACGGTGCTGGGTCTGGGCTTCGGCCTGGCGCTGCTGCTGCAGACCGGCATCGGCCTGTTGCGCGGCTGGTCGGTGGTGTACCTGTCCACCCGGCTGGGGCTGCAGTGGATGGGCAACGTGTTCGCTCATGCGCTGAAGCTGCCGCTGGATTTCTTCGAGAAGCGGCACCTGGGCGACATCACCTCGCGCATGGCCTCGGTGCAGGCGATCCAGCGCACGCTCACCACCAGCTTCGTCGAGGCGATCATCGACGGGCTGATGGCGGTGGTCACGTTCGGGCTGATGCTGCTCTACAGCTGGAAGCTGGCGCTGGTGACCCTGCTGGCGGTGGCCGCGTACCTGGGCGTGCGCGCGCTGGCCTACCGGCCGGTGCGCGACCGCACCGAGCAGCAGCTGGTGGCCGCGGCCAGGCAGCAGACCCACCTGCTGGAGTCGCTGCGCGGCATGCAGAGCCTGAAGGTCGCCGGCGAGGAACCGCAGCGGCGCGCCACCTACGGGAACCTGATGGTCGACACGGTCAACCACGAGGTGCGGCTGGCGCGGATGAGCCTGGGCTTCGGCAGCGCCAGCCAGCTGGTGTTCGGCGCCGAGCGCATCGCCGTCATCTGGATCGGCGCGTCGCTGGCGCTGCAGAACGTGTTCTCGGTGGGCATGCTGATCGCGTACCTGGCCTACAAGGACCAGTTCGCGGCGCGGATGGCGGCGCTGATCGACAAGTGGGTGGAGTTCCGCATGCTGCGCCTGCATGGCGAGCGCCTGGCCGACATCGTGCTGGCCGCGCCGGAGGAGGAGGGATACGCCGAGCTGCCGCCGCCGCCCGACACCCGGATCGAGGTGGGCGGGCTGTCGTTCCGCTACGGCGAAGGTGAGCCGTGGGTGCTGCAGGATTGCAGCTTCACCATCGAGCCGGGCGAGTCGGTGGCCATCGTCGGCGCCTCCGGTTGCGGCAAGACCACCCTGGTCAAGCTGATGCTGGGCCTGCTCAGGCCCACTTCCGGGCGCATCTGCATCGGCGGCTACGACCTGCGCAAGGTCGGGCCGCGCAACGTGCGCGCGCTCGTCGGCGCGGTGATGCAGGACGACCAGCTGTTCGCCGGCAGCATCGCCGACAACATCGGCTTCTTCGACAGCCAGTACGACCCGGCGCGGATCGAGGCGGCCGCGCGCCTGGCCGCGGTCCACGACGAGATCGCGGCGATGCCGATGGGCTACCACGGGCTGATCGGCGACATGGGCAGTTCGCTGTCCGGCGGGCAGAAGCAGCGCATCCTGCTGGCCCGCGCGCTGTACCGCGAGCCGAAGCTGCTGTTCCTTGACGAGGCCACCAGCCACCTGGACGTGGGCAACGAGCGCCTGGTCAACGAGGCGGTCAAGCGCCTGGCGCTGACCAAGGTGATCGTGGCGCACCGGCCGGAGACCATCGCCAGCGCCGACCGGGTGCTGGTGATGGACCAGGGACAGATCGTGCGGCGGTTGCGGCCGCGCGGTGACGCCGGGTCCGGCGAATCATTCCCGCCGTTGTAGGAGCTCCCTTCAGGGGCGACCCGATCCCGTCGGAATACGCCGCATTCAACGCGCAACCTCCGGAACGGCCGCCTTGAACGTGGCCGCGTTCCAGCCACCTCGGGTCGCCCCTGAAGGGAGCTCCTACAACGGCGAGTCGTGCAGCTGGTGGCGCAGCCAGCGGGCCAGCGGGTCGATGCGCGGATCCTGGCGGCCGCGGGGGCTGCACAGCGCCCAGTGGCCGCCGGTGTCGTGGAAACCCCAGGGCGCGGTGAGGCGGCCGCCGTCGATATCGGCCTGCACCAGTTCCTGCGGGGCGATGGCAACGCCCAGTCCGGCGATGGCCGCTTCCAGCAGGTAGGTGAGGTGGTCGAAGCCGGTGCCCATCCGCGGTGCGGCAGCGGCCAGGCCGCGGGTGGCCAGCCAGCGTGGCCAGGCTTGCGGGCGCGAGGCCGTGTGCAGCAGCGCCTCGTCGAGCAGCGCTTCCACGCCGCCGCTGCACAGCAGGTGGTAGCGCGGATGGCGCGGGCCGAGCACCGGCCCGATCCGTTCCGGCGCGAGCGTGTGCACCTGCCATCCCGCCGGCCAGGGCGCCTCGCCCAGCAGCAGGGCCGCGTCGAGGCCCTGCAGGGCAGGGTCGAAGCCGCCCTCCCGCGCCGACAGGTGCAAGGTCAGCCCGGGCAGGTCCGTCGCCAGCCGGTCCAGGCGCGGGATGACCCAGCGCGCGAGCAGGCTGCCGGGGCAACCGAGGACCAGCGCCGAGGCCGCGGGCCCGCGGCGCAGGCCGGCCCAGGCCGACTGCAGCGAGGAAAACGCATCGCCCGCCGCATCGCGCAGGCGCAGCCCGGCGGGGGTCAGGACCAGGCCGCGGCCCTCGCGTGCGAACAGTGGCGCGCCCAGCGCTTCCTCGAGGGTGCGGACGTGGCGGCTGACCGCGCCGTGGGTCACGTGCAGTTCGTCGGCGGCGCGGCTGACGCTGCCCAGGCGGGCGGCGGCCTCGAAGGCGCGCAGGGCGTT
>CAZBDE010000070.1:0-12440 GCA_964490415.1 uncultured Pseudoxanthomonas sp.
GCACCAGCCGCACCAGGCTGGTCTTGCCGCTGCCGGAGCGGCCGACGATCGCGGTGACCGTGCCCGGCCGGGCGCTGAAGCTGATGTCGTCCAGGGCGAAGCCGGGCTGGTCGCGGTAGCGCAGGCTGACCCTGTCGAACACCAGTTCGCCGCGCGCGCGGTCGAGCGTGCGCGTGCCGGCGTCGGCTTCCTCTTCCGCATCGAGGATCGAGAACAGCCGTTCGGAGGCGGCCACGCCGCGCGAGATCGCGGTCTGCACGCTGGTGATCTTCCGCAGCGAGGGGATGATGCCCATCATCGCCGTCATCAGGCTGACGAACTGGCCGGCGTTGAGCCGCCCGCCCAGCGCCTCGCGCGTGGCGACCGCCACGATCACCGCCAGGGCGATCGCCGCCAGCAGCTGGACCATGCCCGAGGCCGCCGCGCGGGTGGTCTCGACCTTCATGTTCAGGCCGAGGATGCGGTTGGCCAGCACCGAATAGCGCGAGATCTCCAGCGCCTGCGCGCCGTGGATCTTCACGTCCTGCTGCGCCGACAGCGACTGCTCGGCGCTGGCCGCCATCCGGCCCATGCCGTCCTGGATGCCGCCGCTGATGCGCCGGTAGCGCTTGCCCACGTACCACACGATCACCCCGATCAGCGGCGTGATCAGCAGCATCGCCAGGGTCACCTTGACGCTCATGTAGAGCATCAGCGCGAGCAGGTAGACGATGGTCAGGCTGTCGGTGACCAGGGTCTTGAGCGCCTCGGAGCTGGCCTGGGTCACCTGCTCGGTGTCGAAGTTCAGGCGGCTGACCATCACCGGCGTGGACTCGGCGTCGAAGCGCGTGGACGGCAGGCGCAGGTACTTGGCCAGCACCTGCTCGCGCAGGTCGCGGACCACGCTGCGGCCGGTGCGGGCCATGCCGTAGTCGGTGAGGAAGGTGGCTGCGCTGCGCAGCACGAACAGGCCGACGATGGCCAGCGGCAGCACCACCGCCATCCGCGGTTCCGGGTTGACGAAACCGCGGTTGGTCAGCGGCTCCATCAGCCAGATGAACGCCGCGCCGGCGCCGGCCTCCACCAGCATGCCCACCAGGGCCGCACCGAGGAACACCCGGTAGTTGCCGGTATAGCCCAGCAGGCGGCGGTAGATCGGCCAGACCGGCGGGTCGTTCCGGCTCAAGACCGGGGCTCCTGCCCGGTGACGTCCGGCGCGGTGGCGATGGCGATGCGGCGGAAGCCGAGCTGGGCCAGCGCGTCCTGCGCGGTCACCACCGCCTGGTAGGGCGTGCGCGCGTCGGCGCGCAGCATCACCGCCTGGTCGCGGTCGTCGCCGGCGGCTTCGGCGATCGCCTGCTTCACCGCCTCGATGTCGGTGCGCAGCACCTCGCGCTCGCCGACGAAATAGCGGCCGTCGGCATTGACCAGGATGTCCAGGGTCTGCGTCGGCGGCGGCGCCTGCGCGCTCGCCACCGGCAGCTGCAGCTGCAGGGTGGAGCGCACGTCGAAGGTGGTGGTGATCACGAAGAAGACGATCAGGACCAGGATCACGTCGATCAGCGGCACCAGATCGATGCCGGGCTCGTCGTAGTCGCGCTGGTCGCGGATGCGCATCGTCGCCTCAGCCGCGCGCCGGTGCGGTGCGCGCCACGGCGGCCTTGGCCGCGACCTGCGCGGCCGCCTGCGCCACGATGGCCTGGGCCGGCGCCGGCGCGGCGCGGGCGGTGTCCAGGGCGTCCAGCAGCGCGGTGGCCTCCTGCTCCATCTCGATCACGTAGCCGGCGATCCGGCTGCGGAAAAAGCGGTGGAAGATCAGCGCCGGCACCGCGATGATCATGCCGGTGGCAGTGCACACCAGCGCCTTGCCGATGCCGCCGGCCAGCTGGTTCACGTCGCCCAGGCCGTGGTCGAGGATGCCCAGGAACATCTGGATCATGCCCACCACCGTGCCGAGCAGGCCCAGCAGCGGGCCGGCCGAGGCGATGGTGCCCAGCGCGCTGAGGAACCGTTCCATCCGGAACACCAGATGGCGGCCGGTGTCCTCGATCCGCTCGCGGATCAGCTCGCGCGGCTTGTGGCGCACGTCCAGCGCGGCGGCCAGCAGCGCGCCCAGCGGCGAGTTGCGGCGCAGGGATTCGATGTGGGCCGGGTCCAGCGGGCCGCGCGTGGCCCAGTTGCGGACCTCCTCGCCCAGCCGCGGCGGCATGACCTCGGCGCGGCGCAGGCTCCACAACCGCTCCAGGATGATCGCCAAGGCCGCCACGCCCAGCAACAGCAAGGGCAACATCGGCCATCCACCGGCCTTGACCAGCTCCCACACCTGAACCACCTCCGGCCACGGGCCGCATTCCACGAGCCGTTAGGATGACGGCAAAGCCGCCCCCCGCGCCACCCCACCCACACCGCCCCCTTTGCAGGAGCCCCCTTCAGGGGCGACCCGACGGCCCCACCCTCCGATTCCCAACCCCGCCCCCAATCCCCCAATCCCCCAATCCCCACCACCCGCTACCCACTACCCGCTATCCCTCCGCTCCCACAACCGCCTCCTCCAAACCTTCCGCTCCCTCACCTCCACCCCATTCCCATCCACCCACACCCGGATCGCCCCCGACCCCGGCGTGACCAGCACCTCCGCCCCCCGCTCCCGCCAGCGCCGCACCACCGCTTCGCGCGGATGCCCGAAGCGGTTGTCGTACCCGGCCGCCACCAGAGCCAGCCGTGCGCCGGTGGCGGCGACGAAACCCGGCGACGACGACCCGGCGCTGCCGTGGTGCGGCACCACCACCACGTCCGCACGCAGCTGTCCGGGTTCGCGCAGCAGCCGCCTTTCCACCACCTCGCCGATGTCGCCCGGCAACAGCACCGCGCCGTGCGCCGACACGATCCGCAGCACGCAGCTGGCCTCGTTGCGCAGGTAGGGGAAGTGCTCCGGCGGATACAGGAACTCGAAGCGCACCCCGTCCCACGTCCAGGCCTCGCCCTCCAGGCATGGCGCGTCCACCTGCAGCGGTGCGCCCGCCGGCGCCTGCGAGCGCGCCACCGGCACGCTGCGCCGTACCGCCGGCCAGCCGCCGGCATGATCCTGGTCGGCGTGACTGACCACCACCCGGTCCAGCCGCGCGATGCCCAGCGCGCGCAGCGCCGGCAACACCGCGCGCTCGCCGGCGTCGTAGCCGTCGCGCACCGCCGGGCCGGCGTCGTACAGCAGCGCGTGCGTGGCGGTGCGCACCACCACCGCCAGTCCCTGCCCCACGTCCAGCACATGCAGCTCCACCCCGCCCGGCCCCGGCAGTTCGCGCGGCGGATGCAGCAGCGGCAGCCACAGCAACAGCGCCAGGCCCCGCCCCGGCAACCCACGCGGCAACAGCAGCCAGAACGCGCCGAGCAGGGCCAGCGGCAAGGCCGCCATGCGCGCCTCCGGCAGCCACCACAGCGCGAACGGACTGGCGGCCATCCGCTCGAACAGGGCCCAGCTCGGATCGAAGCACAGCGCTGCCAGCCGCCACGCCCAGCCACCGGCGCCGGCATGCACCGCCTCCAGCGCCGTGCCCAGCAGCGACAGCGGCACCACCACCAGGCTCCACCACGGGATCGCGAGCAGGTTGGCGAACGGCCCGGCCAGCGACGCCTGGTTGAACAGCACCGCGCCCAGCGGCAGCAGTCCCAGCGTGGCCACGCCCTGCGCCGAGAGGAACTCGCCCAGCCAGTGCCGCCCCCCCTCCGTCGGCAGGCACCAGACCAGCCAGGCCACGCCGGCGAAGCTGAGCCAGAACCCGGCCTGCAGCACCGCCAGTGGATCGGCCAGCAGCACCGCCAGCAGCGCCAGCGACAGCGCCTGCCACATCCCCGCCGGGCGCCGCGCCAGGCGCGCGGCGGCCACCACCGCGATCATCAGCAGCGTGCGCACGGTCGGCAATGCGAATCCGGCCACCGCGGCATAGCCGGCCGCACCGAGCACCGCCGCCAGCGCCGCCGCCTGCGGACGCGGCAGCCGGCGCCCCAGCCGCGGACACAGCCACCACGCCGCGATCGCGAGCCAGGCGAAGAACCCGGCAACCAGGCCGACATGGAACCCGGAGATCGCGATCAGGTGGGTCAGCCCCACCGCGCGCAGCGTCTCCCAGTCCGCATCGCCCAGCCCGCGGGTATCGCCCAGCGCCAGCGCGCGCACGAAGCGCGAGGACGGCGACGGCACCGACGCCTCGATCCGCCGCGCCATTCCCGCGCGCCACGCATCGATCCCGCCGGCCGGCACGAGTTCGCGCGCCGAGTCCGGCACCCGCACGTGACCGCCGGCACCGATCCGCTGCGCCAGCGCGTAGCGACCCGCATCGAACCCGCCCGGATTGGACAGCCCGCGCGGTGCGCGCAGCTTCGCCCGCAGGCTCCAGCGCGCCCCCGGCTGCAGCTGCATGCGCGGCCCGGGCGTGGCGGCGTCGAAGTCGTCGTACCAGGACAACTGCAGCAGGCGGCCGCGCAACGCCCGCGGCATGTCGTCGTCGACCCGCAGGTGGAAACGCGTGCGCCGGACCTCGTGCTCGGGCAATCCCGCCACCGTGCCCGTGAGCGCCACTTCGCGGCCTTCCCAGGCCGGCGGCAGCTGCGCCGCGAGCGCCAGCCCCGCCTGCGCGCCCGCCCAGCCGAACCCGAGCAGGGCCGCACCGAGCACCCGCGCGCGCCGCGTCCGGATCCACGCCGCCAGCCCCGCCAGCAGGCATAGCCCGTACACCGGCCACGGCAGCAGCAGTGGCAGGAACAGGCAGGCCACGGCGCCGCCAAGCATCGCCGCCGCGCAGGCCAGGCCGAGCGGATGCGGTGCCGCAGGTCCGCCCGCACCCCTGGCGATCGCCGGCAGGCCAAGCGGCGTGGTGATGGCCGACATCGCTCAGGCGTCCAGCGCGCGGCGCGGCGCCGAAGCGCCGCGCGCCGGCACGTGGGCAAGGATCCGGGTGACACCGGGCATCGCGCTTCGTCCCTGAAGCCTTGGCGACCGATCATGACCGCGGGCACCGGACCCGGGCCATCGGGCAAGCGATCGATCCCGGGTAGGAATCGACCTTGACGGCGCGTCGGAGGCGAGATGAACATCGGCTCCTGCGCGTCGGCGCATCACAGGCAGACCCCGGAAGGCCCATGCGACACGTTCCACGACTGGCGGCTTGCATGCTCGCACTGTCTCCCGCGCTGGCTCTGGCGAAAAGCGACGCGTACCAGGCCGGATACAGTCTTGGATACCAGGCAGGCAAGTTCGCGGCGCCGTTCTTTCCCTATGCCATCGCGGCTGCCGTTGCCGTCTGGCTTGGCTGGCGATGGATGAAGCGCCGGGACCGGGGTGACAGGCAGGCCCGGTCCGGATGAACGAAGCCGCCACCCCGCGCCACCGCATCCAGATCCACTACTGCACCCAGTGCCGCTGGCTGCTGCGCGCGGCATGGATGGCGCAGGAGTTGCTGACGACATTCGAGCAGGACATCGCCGCGCTCACCCTGGTGCCCGGCACGGGTGGCATCTTCGAAGTGGACGTGGATGGCGTCGCGGTATGGTCGCGGGTGGCCGACGGCGGCTTCCCCGACATCGCCGAACTCAAGCGCCGGGTGCGCGACCGGATCGCACCGGAGCGCGGCCTGGGCCATGTCGACCGGCACGAGCGCGGCGCAGGCGGCTGACGGCTGACCGCGACCGGAATTTTCCGGCACGCCCCCGCAGCATTGCCTGATACCGTGCCGCATCCGTCCACGCCAGCATGGATACGTCGTCAGGACCGGCATGGCCGGTGAGGATATGAACCGATGGCTCCGAATCCCGGCACGCTGCGCAAGTCCATCCATGACGTCTGGCTGGCCGGCATCTGCGGAGGCCTGGGCGAGCACACCCCGATGCCAGCCTGGCTGTGGCGGGCGATCTTCATCGTCACCGGCCTGGCCGGCTGGGGCGTGGTCGCCTACATCGTGCTGTGGGCGCTGATGCCGGCCGGCGGTTTCGTGCCGGTCGATGCCGCCCGGACCGGCGGCGACACCGCCGATCCGCAGCCGCCGCCCTGACCCGGCGCGCTGGCGCCGCCCTCAGTCGCCCGCCAGTGCGGCCCCGGCCAGCTCGCGCAGCTTGCCGTCGTGCAGTTCCAGCACCCGGTCCAGGCGCCGGGCCAGGCGCCGGTCGTGGGTGACCAGGACCAGGCTGGTGCGCTGGGCGCGGTTGAGCTCGAGCATCAGTTCGAACACGTGCGCGGCGGTCTTCTCGTCGAGGTTGCCGGTGGGCTCGTCGCCGAGCACGCAGGCCGGGCGGTTGACCAGGGCGCGGGCCACCGCGGCGCGCTGGCGCTCACCGCCGGACAGTTCGCCGGGCTTGTGGCCCAGGCGGTGGCCCAGGCCCACCGATTCCAGCAGCGCGGTCGCGCGGGCGCTGGCCGCGTCCACTTCGCCGCCGGCCAGCAGCACCGGCATCATCACGTTCTCGCGCGCGGTGAATTCCGGCAGCAGGTGGTGGAACTGGTAGACGAAGCCCAGCGCGCGGTTGCGCAGGCGGCCGCGCTGGGCGTCGGACAGCGTCGACATCTTCTGCCCGGCCACGTAGACCTCGCCGGCGCTGGGCGTGTCCAGGCCGCCGAGCAGGTGCAGCAGGGTGCTCTTGCCGGCGCCGGAAGCGCCGACGATCGCGACGGTCTCGCCGGCGGCCACGCTCAGGTCCAGGCCGTCGAACACGTGGGTCTTCAGTTTGCCTTCGGCGTAGGTCTTGCCCAGGCCTTCGGCGCGCAGCGCCTCGCCTTCGGCGTGCATCGGGATCGGGCTTGCGCCCATGGCGTCCTCATTCATAGCGCAGCGCCTCCGCCGGCTGGGTGCGGGCCGCGCGCCAGGCCGGGTACAGCGTGGCCAGGAAGCTCATCAGCAGCGCCACCACCAGGGTGAGCACGACGTCGCTGGTCTGCATGTCGGTGGGCAGGCCGGTGATGTAGTACACGTCCTCCGGCAGCAGGGTGATGTCGAACACGGCCTCGATGCCGTCGAGGATCCGCTCCAGGTTCCAGGTCAGGGTGATGCCGCCGATGAAGCCCAGCACCGTGCCGATGATGCCGATCAGCGTGCCCTGGACCATGAACACCTGCATCACCCCGCCAGGCGTGAGGCCGAGCGTGCGCAGGATGGCGATGTCGGCCTGCTTGTCGGTGACCAGCATCACCTGCGAGTTCACCAGGGTGAAGGCGCCCATCAGGATGATCAGCGACAGCAGGATGCCCATCACCGTCTTTTCCATCTTCAGCGACTGGTAGAGGTTGGCGTTCTCGCGGGTCCAGTCGCTCACCCGGTAGAAACCGGGCAGTTGCATCGCCAGGTCGCGGGCCACCACGTAGGACTGGTTCATGTCGTGCAGCATCAGGCGCACGCCGCTGGCGCCGTCCATGCGCAGCACCCGCTGCAGGTCGGCCATGTGCACCACGGCCAGGCCGCGGTCGATCTCGTTGTGCCCGGCCGAGAAGATGCCGCTGACGGTGAAGCGCTTGTAGCGCGGCATCGCGCCCATCGGCGAGCCCTGGAACTCGGGCAGCATCACCGTCACCGGGTCGCCGATGTCTACGCCCAGCCACAGCGCCAGTTCCTGGCCGAGCAGGATGTTGTAGGCGCCGTCGTCGAGCGATCCGGCCGAGCCGCGCTTCATCTTCTCCGCCAGCACCGATACCTTCTGCTCGAACCCGGGAAGCACGCCGCGGACCATCGCCGGCTGCTTGCGCGGACCCGCCAGCAACGCCTCGGTCTCGATGAAGGGCGCCGCACCGGCCACGCGCGGGTCTTTCATGGCCAGGTCCACGGCGTGCTGCCAGTCCTGCATCGGCACCCCGTCGGCCACCACCGTGGCGTGGGCGGCGAACTGCAGCAGGCGGTCGCGGATCTCCTTCTGGAAGCCGCTCATCACCGCCATGGTGGTGATCAGCACGGTCACGCCCAGGGCGATGCCGAGGATCGAGGCCAGCGAGATGAAGGAGATGAAGCCGTTGCGGCGCTTGGCCCGCAGGTAGCGCAGGCCGATGGCCACTTGGACGGGTTTGAACATGGGCCGTTGGGGTCCGTTGCCGGCTCACCCCGGCGGTCGATGGCGGCTATGGTGCCACCGGCGGCGCGCGGCGCGAAGCCGAGCGCGCGGCCACGGCCAGCCGCAGTTCACGCCGCAGCGGCGCCGGCAGCGTGTCCGGCCACCAGGCCAGGCGATGGCCGCGGTGGTCGCGGTCGATCGCGTGGACGAAGGCCAGCGGGCCGCGCCAGCGCACGTGGCAGGCCTGCAGCGGGCATCCATCGAGCAGGTCGGTGCCACGGCCCGCGGCCGCCAGCACGAGCAGGCGGGGCGCCCTGCCCGCTTCCTTCCGCACCCGCCACAGGCCGTAGCCGGCCGCGGCCAGCGCCAGCGGCCAGGCCAGCGCACGCGGCAAATCCGAACCCAGCACCGACAACGGTGCCAGCAGCGACAGCGCCAGCAGTGCGGCCAGCAGCCAGCGCGAGGGGCGCCACTCAAGCCGGCAGGGCGCGGATCCGGGCGATGAGGGCGGACAGTTCGGCATCCGGGCAGGCCTCGTAGCCCATGAACCAGCGCCAGAGCCTGTCATCCTCGCAGTCCAGCAACCGTAGGAACACGCCGCGGTCGGCCTCGGAAGCCGCCGGCCAGCCGTGTGCGAGCCAGCGCTCGAACAACTGGTCCAGTTCGCGCATGCCGCGGCGGCAACGCCAGCGGAGGCGGCGCAGTTCGACCGCAGGGTCGGGATCGTGGTGGTCGGTCATCATGCTCCCATTGTAGGAGTGGCTTCAGCCGCGACACGACGCCGCCGGAATGCGGGGGTGCCGCCTGCGCCGATGGAACCGGGTCGCGGCTGGAGCCGTTCCCGCCAAACGGGGGGCACGGATACTGGCAGGACGCAGGCCGCGGTCAACCGCCCGCCGCTTCGCGCTGCTTGAGCCAGCGGTTCACGGCCAGCGCGGCCAGCGTGGCCAGCGCGCCGGACAGCAGGTACAGGCCCACGTACGGCAGCCCGAAATGCGCGGCCAGCGCCAGCGCCACCAGCGGGGCGAAGGCCGCACCGATCAGCCAGGCCAGGTCGGTGGTCAGCGCCGCGCCGGTATAGCGGTAGCGCGCGCCGAAGTTGCGGGTCACCGCGCCGGAGGCCTGGCCGTAGGACAGGCCCAGCAGGACGAAGCCGACCAGCATGAACACCTGCTGTGCCACCGGCCCGCCGCCGAGCAGGGTCGGCGCGAAACCGCTGAACGCGGCGATGGCCACCGCGGTGCCGGCCAGGGTCTGCACGCGGCCCAGGCGGTCGGCGATCAGGCCGGAGGCGAGCACGCCGCCGATGGCGAGGAAACCGCCCACCACCTGCACCATCAGGAAGCGGCTGATGGTCTGGTCGGTGAACAGCTGCGCCCAGGACAGCGGGAAGATGGTGACCACGTGGAACAGCGCATAGCTGGCCAGCGCGGCGAAGGCGCCGATGAACACATGCCGGCCCTTCTCGCGGAACAGCTCGGCCACCGGCACCGGCTCCAGCTCGCGCTCGCCCATCTGCTCCTCGTACTCGTGGGTGACCACCAGGCGCAGGCGCGCGAACAGCGCGACGACATTTATCGCGAACGCGGCGAAGAACGGATAGCGCCAGCCCCAGTCGTAGAAGTCCGCGTTGGACAGGCTCGAATGCAGGAACGCGAACAGCGAGGCCGCGACGATGAACCCCACCGGCGCGCCGAGCTGGCCGAGCATGGCGTACCAGCCGCGGCGGTGTTTGGGCGCGTTGAGCGCCAGCAGCGACGGCAGCCCGTCCCACGAGCCGCCCAGGGCCACGCCCTGGCTGCTGCGGAACATGGCCAGCAGCACGATGGCGGCCGCGCCGATCTTCTCGTACCCCGGAAGGAAGGCGATGCCGGCGGTGCTGGTGCCGAGCAGGAACAGCGCGGCGGTCAGCTTGGTGCCGCGGCTCCAGCGCTGCTGGATCCACAGGAACAGCACCGTGCCCAGCGGCCGCGACACGAACGCCAGCGCGAACACCGCGAACGAGAGCAGCGTGGCCTGCAGCGGCTCGGCGAAGGGAAAGAACACCTTCGGGAACACCAGCGCCGAGGCGATGCCATACACGAAGAAGTCGAAGTATTCTGAGGTGCGCCCGATCACCACGCCCACGGCGATCTCGCCCGGCGCGACCTGGTGGCGGGAGCCTGAGTCCTGGCCGTGGACGGAAACGGTGGAGCTGGACGCGGGGATCGAGGACATCGCGGAAAGCGTGCTGTGCGTTCGGGGAGGACGCCGTGAAGGCGCGGCGACGGGCACGGCCACCGCCGGGGCAATCGCTGGCGCACACAGATTCCCACCAAACCGGTGCCGCCGCCATGGGACAAAACGCCCAATCGCCCCTTTCACGTGCCGGGAGTACATTCGCCCGATCGCTGCGACCCCACCAGCCCGTATTCAGATGCCCGTCCTCATGCCCCTGCGCCGCCTGCTGGCGGCAGCCGGCCTGGCCCTGCCGCTGGCCGGCTGCAACACGCTCCTGCTCAACGCCCCGGGCGACATCGCCCGCCAGCAGGGCGACCTGATCGTCGTGTCCACGCTGCTGATGCTGATCATCATCGTGCCGGTGATCGCGCTGATCCTGTTCTTCGCCTGGCGCTACCGGGCCTCGAACCGGGAGGCCTCCTACAAGCCGGACTGGGACCACTCGCTGCAGCTGGAACTGGTGATCTGGGCCGCGCCGCTGCTGATCATCATCGCCCTGGGCGCGATCACCTGGATCAGCACCCACACCCTGGACCCTTACCGCCCGCTGGACCGCATCGCCGAGGGCCGGCCGGTACCCGAGGACGTCGAGCCGCTGGTGGTGGAAGTGGTGGCGCTGGACTGGAAGTGGCTGTTCCTCTACCCCGAGCAGGGCATCGCCACGGTCAACGAACTGGCCGCGCCGGTGGACCGTCCGATCCGCTTCAAGCTCACCTCCTCCACGGTGATGAACGCGTTCTACGTGCCGGCCCTGGCCGGCATGATCTACACCATGCCGGGCATGCAGACCGAGCTGAACGCGGTGATGGGCACGCCCGGCGACTACGAGGGCTTCTCGTCCAACTACAGCGGCGCCGGCTTCTCCGGCATGCGCTTCCGTTTCCACGCGCTCGATCACGCCGGGTTCGACGGCTGGGTGGCGCAGGTACGCGACGGCGGCAAGCTCGACCGCGAAGCCTACCTGGTGCTGGAAAAGCCCAGCGAGCGCGAGCCGGTCCTGCACTTCGGCAGCGTGGAGGGCGGCCTGTACGACGCCATCCTCAACCGCTGCGTCGACCCGCGGCGGATGTGCATGCACGAAATGATGGCCATCGACGCCGGCGCCGGCGCCGGGCGCACGGGCGCCGAAGGCCTGGAGGCGCGCCGGCGCGGCGACCTGCGCGGCCGCAAGTACGTGCAGTCGGCCATGTGCGCGCTCGACGACGCGCCGGCCCCCGGCCTGAACACCTCGCTTTCCCGACTCGCCCCCTGAGCACGCGCCTGCCGCGGCCCGCCGGCCGCGGCCCGACGACGGAAGTCCCAGTACATGTCCTCCCCGCACTCCACCTCCGCCCCGCACAACCCGCTGACCGGCCACCTGGGCTGGGAGTCGTTCCCGCTGCACGACCCGGTGATCCTGGCGGCCTTCGTCGGCACCTGCGTCGCCGGCATCGCGGTGCTGGCGCTGATCACCCGCTACCGGCTGTGGGGCACGCTGTGGCGCGACTGGTTCACCAGCATCGACCACAAGAAGATCGGCATCATGTACATGGTGCTGGGCCTGGTGATGCTGCTGCGCGGCTTCTCCGACGCGCTGATGATGCGCGCCCAGCAGGCCATGGCCTTCGGCGACAACCTGGGCTACCTGCCGCCGCACCACTACGACCAGGTGTTCACCGCCCACGGCGTGATCATGATCTTCTTCGTGGCCATGCCGCTGGTCACCGGCCTGATGAACTACCTGGTGCCGCTGCAGATCGGCACCCGCGACGTCGCCTTCCCGTTCCTCAACAACTTCAGCTTCTGGATGACCACCGCCGGCGCGGCGCTGGTGATGCTGTCGCTGTTCGTGGGCGAGTTCGCCAAGACCGGCTGGCTGGCCTACCCGCCCCTGTCCGGGATCGACTACAGCCCCGATGTGGGCGTGGACTACTACATCTGGGCCCTGCAGATAGCCGGCGTGGGAACGTTGCTGTCGGGCATCAACCTGATCGTGACCATCGTCAAGATGCGCGCGCCGGGCATGACCCTGATGCGGATGCCGGTGTTCACCTGGACGGCGCTGTGCACCAACGTGCTGATCGTGATCAGCTTCCCGGTGCTGACCGCGGTGCTGGCGCTGCTGGCCCTGGACCGTTACGTGGGGACCAACTTCTTCACGAACGACCTCGGCGGCAACCCGATGATGTACGTGAACCTGATCTGGATCTGGGGCCACCCGGAGGTCTACATCCTGA
>CAZBDE010000071.1:0-12066 GCA_964490415.1 uncultured Pseudoxanthomonas sp.
CCATGACCTACTGCGTCGGCATCGAAGTGGACGAAGGCCTGGTCTTCGCCGCGGACACCCGCACCAACGCCTCGCTCGACGACGTGCGCGTGCACCGCAAGCTGCACGTGTTCGAATACCCGGGCGAGCGCGTGTTCGTGGTGATGAGCGCCGGCAACCTGGCCACCACCCAGCTGGCGGTGTCGCGGCTGCGACGCGATGCCGAGGATCCGGCGGCGGCGCGCAGCCTGCGCACCTTCCGGCACCTGTTCGAGGCGGCCGAGTACGTGGGCGAGGTGCTGGTCGCCAGCCAGGTCCAGGTCGCCGACGGCGATCGCGACCGCAAGAGCGGGGTCAACACCCAGGCCACGCTGGTCTTCGGCGGCCAGATCGCCGGCGAGCGCCCGGGCATGTACATGGTCTATCCGCTGGGCAACTGCATCGCCGCCTCGCCGGAGACGCCGTACCTGCAGATCGGCGAGTCGAAGTACGGCAAGCCGATCCTGGACCGGATCGTGCGCCCGGAGACCGCGCTGGAGGACGCCGCGCGCGTTGCGCTGGTGTCGCTGGATTCGACCATCCGCTCCAACCTGTCGGTGGGCCTGCCGGTCGACCTGGCCCTGGTCCGCGCCGGCGAACTGCGGGTGAGCCAGCAGATGCGCCTGGAAGGCGACACGCCGCTGTACGCGGAGATCCACGAGAACTGGTCGCGCAAGCTGGAGAGCGCGGTGCGCATGCTGCCGCGCTTCCCGTGGGAGGATTCGCTGCCGGCCGGCGACGCCGCTCCCGGGCTGCCGCCGCTGCCGCCGCGGCGCGCGCCGGCGCGGCAGGATCCCGGCGACCAGTCGGCGCAGCAGTAGGCGCGGCGGCCATGGACAGGGATGGAGACGCGGCGGCGCAGCGGTTGCCGGTACAGGTGCTGCTGAGCCTGGGCAGCAACATCGCGCCGGAGCGCTACCTGAGCGCGGCGCTGGACGAACTGCGCGCGCGCTTCGGCGAAGTGTCGGTATCGCCGGCCTACCGCACCGCGGCGGTGGGATTCGACGGCGCGCCCTTCGTCAACAACGCGGCCGTCATCCATACCGCGCTGCCGCTGGATGCACTGGAAGCCTGGCTGCATGCGCTCGAGGACCGGCATGGCCGCGACCGGAGCGGGCCGCGGCTGTCGGACCGGACCCTGGACGTGGACGTGGTGTTCTACGGCGACCGCGTGCTGCGCGAGGGCGTGCGCGTGCGCATCCCGCGCCCGGAGCTGAAGCATGCCTTCGTGCTCAAGCCGCTGGCCGACATCGCGCCGGATTTCCTCGATCCGCTGGCGGGCCGCACGCTGCGCGACCAGTGGCGCGCGCACCCCCAGCACGACGACCCCTTCGAAATCGTGCCCTTGTAGGAGCTCCCTTCAGGGGCGACCCGAGGGCGCAGGAAGGCACCGCGATCAACGCGCAGCCTCCGGAAGCGGTGCGTTTGAACGCGGCTGCGCCATGGCCTGGTCGAGTCGCCCCTGAAGGGAGCTCCTGCAAAGAGCGGCGCGGTTCCAGGAGGGCGGCGCGGCTCAGCGCGCGCGGCCGCCGTCAACGTGCAGCACCTGGCCGGTGACGTAGCCGGCGTCGGCCGACAGCAGCCACTGCACCGCCGCGGCGATGTCCTCCGGCGTACCGGTGCGGCCCAGGGCGGTGGCGGCGAGGATCGCCTGTTGCGCAGCCGCGGACGGATCCTGCTCGGGCCACAGGATCGCGCCGGGCGCTACCGCATTCACCCGCACCTCCGGCGCCAGTTCCAGCGCCAGCGCGCGGGTGAGCGAGACCAGCGCGGCCTTGGCCGCCGAGTACGGCGCGTGGTCCGGCAACGGGCGTCCCGCGTAGACGTCGGCCAGGTTGACGATCGCGCCGGCGGCGGCGCGCAGGTGTGGGGCGGCGGCCTGGGCGAGGAAGAACGGTGCGCGCGCGTTCACCGCGAACAGGTCGTCCCATTGCTGCGGCGTGGCCGTGCCCAGCGGCGTGGGATGGAAGGTGGAGGCGTTGTTGACCAGCGCGTCGAGCCGGCCGAAACGGCCGACCGCGGCGGCGACCAGTTCCGGCAGCCGGTCGGAATCGCGCAGGTCGGCGTGCAGTACCTGCACGCTGCCCGGGCGGGCCCGTTCCAGCTCGGCGGCCAGTGCCGCCATGTCCGTACCCGAATGCAGGTGGTGCAAGGCCAGGTCGCAACCGCCGGCGTGCAGGCGGCGCGCGATCGCTGCGCCGATGCGGCGCGCGGCGCCGGTGACCAGGGCGACCGGGCGCGGGGCGACGGGGTTCGCAGGCGGATGTTCCCGGGTCATGCGCGATCTCGCTCGGCTATGCTGGCCATTCTCCCCGTCCTTCCACGCCAATGCACGCGCACGCCGATCTGCCCACGCCCGACACCGATGCCCTCGCGCACAGCGGCATGCTGGCCGCGCACATCCGCGCGGAGATCGCCGCGGGCGGCGGCAGCATCCCGTTCTCGCGCTTCATGGAGCTGTGCCTCTACGCGCCGGGGCTGGGCTACTACAGCGCCGGCAGCACCAAGTTCGGCGGCGCCGGCGATTTCACCACCGCACCCGAGTCCGGACGGCTGTTCGCGGCGACGGTGTCGGGCGTATTGGCCGACGCGTTGCGCCAGCTTGGCCCGCAGGCGCGCGTGCTCGAGGTCGGGGGGGGCAGCGGCGCGTTCGCCGAGGTGGCGCTGAAGCGGCTGCTGGAACTGGACGCGCTGCCGGACCGCTACGCGATCCTGGAGCCGAGCGCGGACCTGCGCGAGCGCCAGCGGGAACACCTGGGCCGCACGCTCACCCCGCCGGTGTTCGAACTGGTCGAGTGGCTGGACCGGCCGTTCGAGGACGACTGGGATGGCGTGCTGTTCGCCAACGAAGTGGTCGACGCGCTGCCGACGCCGCGCTTCGCGATCCGCCAAGGCGAGGTGTTCGAGGAACACGTGGCGCTGGACGGCAACGGCGATTTCATCCGCGTGGACCGGCCGGCCGATGCGCTGCTGCGCGCGGCGGTGCGCCATGTCGAGCACGCCCTGGAAGCGCCGTTCGCCGACCACTACCGTTCCGAACTGCTGCCGCAGCTGCCGTACTGGCTGCAGGCGGTGGCCGGCGGGCTGCGTGCGGGCGCGATGCTGCTGTTCGACTACGGCTATCCGCGCCGCGAGTACTACCTGCCGCAGCGCAGCGACGGCACCCTGCGCGCGTTCTACCGCCAGCGCATGCACGAGGACGTGCTGCGCTGGCCCGGGCTGCAGGACATCACCGCGTCGGTGGATTTCACCGCGCTGGCCGAGGCCGGCACGGGCGCGGGCTTCGACCTGGCCGGCTACTGCAGCCAGGCCAGCTTCCTGCTCGGCAACGGCATCGACCGCCTGCTGGCCGAGGCCGAGGCGCGCACCGACGCGGCCGGCGCGCTGCGCCTGCGCCAGGAACTCAAGCGCCTGACCCTGCCCGCACACATGGGCGAGCGCTTCCAGGCGATGGCCTTCGCCCGCGACATCGACCTGGGCGCGGCCTTCCTGCTCGGCGACCTGGCCTGGCGCCTGTGAGCACCGCGTCGCGCGCGGGCGCGCTCAAGCCGTTGCGCCGGCCGTGGCTGTGGGCCGGGCTGTGGTGGCTGGCGGTGGGCGTGGTGGTGGTGCTGAGCCTGACGCCACCGCCGCCGATGGAACTGCCGCGGCACGGCGACAAGATCGAGCACCTGCTCGCCTACGCCGCGCTCGCGGCGGCGGCGGTACAGGTGTGGCGCCCGGGACGCCCGCTGTTGCTGGCCGGGCTGGGGCTGGTGCTGATGGGCGTGCTGCTCGAATTCGCGCAGGGCGCGCTGACCGCGACCCGCCAGGCCGATCCGTTCGACGCGCTGGCCAACACGCTGGGCGTGGGGCTGGGGATGCTGACGGCGCTCACCCCCTTCAGCGACCTGCTGCCGCGCCGCCCTTTGTAGGAGCCCCCTTCAGGGGCGACCCGGCGGTGTCGAAAGGCGCAGCGCACAACGCGGAATTCCCGGAGCGGAGCGTTGAACGCCCGCGATATCCCAACGCCGTCGGGTCGCCCCTGAAGGGAGCTCCTGCAACAGGCACGTGGTGCGGGTAAAAGTGCGGATGCCGGGCGGGAGAGGTATCGCCCGGCATCCGCAAACCGGCATCAATGCAACTGCAGCGTGGCGCGGTCCAGCACCCACATCGCCGGGCGCGTGTCGCCGGTGAAGCGCAGGCACAGGTCGCGCCTGCCCGACAGCTCCTCGGGCAGCGCCGCGACCAGTTCGACGAAGCCGTCCTTGCCCGGCGCCGCCGGCAGCGGCACGCTGGCGATGCGTTCGCCGCCGCAGCCGTCGGCGTGGACGTCCAGCTCGCCGTGCGCCGAGCGCGCCGGTTCGAAGCGGCGCGCCGGTTCGTCGTGGGCCAGCTGGAAGTAGTACGGGATCCTGCCCGCGCGCACCTTCAGCGCGGCCACGCCGTCCAGGTCCGCGCCGTTCCACTGCCAGCACGGGTAGAAGATCGTGGTGTTGAAGATCGCGCGCTCGCCGTCGGCCGGGCCGTCGTCCTCCAGCCGCAGCAGCAGGCGACCGGCGTCGGGACAGGTGTCCAGCTGCTCGTCGGTGCGGCTGAGCAGCGAGGCGGCGTCGTACGCATAGCGGCGCGGCGCGGCCAGCGCCTTGCCGCCGGCGAACGCGGCGGCCTGCAGCTGCGCCGGCAGGGCCAGCTTCACCGGCGCCTCGTACAGCGTGGAGGTCGCGGTGGGCTCGCTGCCGTCGGTGGTGTAACGCACCTCGTAGCCGAGCGGGTTGGCCAGGGTCACCGTCGCGCTGCCGGCCTGGCGGTCTTCCGCGGCCACCGCGTCGACCTGGAACGGCGTCTGCGCGTAGCCGATCCCGAAGCGGCGGTAACGCTCCAGCTGCGCCGGCAGGCGCTCGAGGAAGCCGGCGTAGTCCTTGCGCTCCTTCGGCGTCCAGCCGGTCTCGGCGACCGCGGCCAGGCGCGGGAACACGTTGTGCTGCAGCCGCTCGAAGGTACGGGTGTGCTCGGTCCACATGTTCGCCTGCAGGCCGAGGATGTGCTGGCGCTTGTCGGCCTCGAGCCCGTCGGGCACCGGCTCGAACGCGTAGACCTGCCGCATCGGGATCGAGGCCGGGCGGCCCGGCGGTTCCTCGGGCGACAGCGTCTGCAGGTAGTCCAGGTACAGGTCGCCGGAGGGCGACATCACCACGTCGTGGCCGGCGCGCGCGGCCTCCAGGCCGCCTTCGGTGCCGCGCCAGGACATCACCGTTGCCTCGGCCGGCAATGGGCCTTCGAGGATCTCGTCCCAGCCGATCAGGCGCTTGCCGTGCGCGGACAGGTACTTCTCCAGGCGCGCGACGATGTGGCTCTGCATCTCCATCTCGGTCTTCGCGCCGACCTCGCGCATGCGCGCCTGCACGCGCGGCGAGGCTTCCCACTGGTCCTTGACCGCTTCGTCGCCGCCGATGTGGAAGTAGGTGCCGGGGAACAGCGGGATCAGTTCGCCGATCACGTTCTCCAGGAACGCGATCGTGCTCTCCTCGGTGTTGAACAGGTTCGGGAACACGCCCCACTCGCTGGACGGCGCCAGCTTCCGGTCGGTCGTGCCGAGCTCCGGATAGGCGGCGATCGCGGCGGTGGCATGGCCGGGCTGGTTGATCTCGGGAACGATGGTGATGTGCCGCGCCGCCGCGTAGGCGACGACGTCGCGGACCTGGTCCTGGGTGTAGAAGCCGCAGTACCGGCGCGGCTCGCCGGTGGCCGGCTCGATGCCGCCGTCGCCGGCGGGGATGCGGCAGCCGCCGATCCCGGTGAGCTTCGGATACTGCTTGATCTCCACCCGCCAGCCCTGGTCGTCGGTGAGGTGCCAGTGCAGGGTGTTGAGCTTGTGCAGGGCCATCGCGTCGATGACCTGCTTGACCTCGTCCACGCTCCAGAAGTGGCGCGACGGATCCATCATGAAGCCGCGCCACGGGAAGCGCGGCGCGTCCTCGATGCGCACCGCCGGCAACGACGCCTCGGCGGCATCGTCGAGCGTGGCCAGCTGCAGCAGGGTCATCGCGCCGTAGAACAGGCCGGCCGCGTCGCCGGCGGTGACGCGGGCGCCGTCGGGCGTCACTTCGAGCAGGTAGGACTCGGCACCGGCCGCGGCGCGCGCCGGGTCGATCGCGAAGCGGACCGCGCCCCTGGCTTCGCCGCCGGCCTCGGCCAGCTGCGGCTCGATGCCGCGACCCTTGGCCAGCAGCGCGGCGAACTGGCCGGCGACGGTGCGTGCTTCCTCGCCTTCGGCCAGCAGCGGCGTGGCCGCGGTGAGCGCGAAGCGGCCTTCGCCGCGCTCGAGGCTGGCCGGTAGCGGGATCAGCGGCAGCGTCGCGGTGGGCGCAGCCTGTGTGGCCCCGGTTGCAGGGGTCGTGGCCGCCGGTTCCTGCGGGCCGGTGCAGCCGGACAGGATGGCCGCCAGGCCCGCCATGCACAGCAGGCCAACCGGATGGAAGACGCGGGGTCGATTCATGGTCACTCCCTGGTGGTGCGTTTCGTGTTTCCGAACATGAAGCCGAACGTGGATCCCAAAGACGGAACGGGCCCGGATTTCTCCAGGCCCGTCCCGCAACGGACAGCCTGCGCTGCCGTCATGTCGTACCGGTCAGAACTGCACGCGCAGGGTCGCCATGTAGCGGCGGCCGGTGCGGTAGTCGCCGCGGACCAGCTTCTCGGTGTTGGCGATCCCGTCGACTTCCGCGTACGTGTAGTAGTTGGTGTCGAGCAGGTTCATGCCGTCCAGGCTCACGCTCAGGAAGTCGTTGATCCTGTAGGTGACGTTGGCGTCCAGCGAATCGTAGTCGTCGGTGACCAGGAAGTTGCCGCGGTCGACCTGGGTGTAGTACTTCGAGCGCCAGGAGTAGGTCACGCGCGCGCTCCAGTCGTCGTTCTCGAAGAACGGGCTGACGTTGACCTGGTTCTTCGAGTTGTACGGCAGCGGATCGCCGTTGTCGGCCTCGGCGTTGGCGTAGGTGTAGTTGGCCAGCACGCCGAACCCGTTGCCGAAGGTCTGCTGGTACGCCGCCGAGAAACCCTGGATGCTGGCGTCGCCGGCGTTGTTCGGACGCGAGACGTTGTAGATCGTGTCGCGGCCCTGGTTCTGGTTGAAGTGGGTCTCCTCGCGGGTCGTGACCAGGATGTAGTCGGACACGTCCTTGTAGAACGCCGTGCCGGCCAGGATCGAGTTCTCGCTGAAGTACCACTCGGCCGAGAAGTCCCAGTTGGTGGAACGGTACGGATCCAGGTCGGGGTTGCCGCCGCCGCCGGTCAGGGTCTGGTCGCCCAGCCACAGGTAGCTGGACATGTCGCCGTAGTTCGGGCGCGCCATCACCTGGGCGGCCGAGAAGCGCAGCACCACGTCGTCGGCGGCGTCGAAGGCGACGTTCACGTTCGGCAGGATGTTGTCGTAGTCCTTCTTGACGCTGGTCCGGGCATAGCCGTCGGCCGGGCACGGGCTCACGTTGACGGTGCAGGCCCAGCCCATGCTGTCGGACTCGGTCTGCACGTAGCGCACGCCGAAGTTGCCGCGCACGCGATCCCAGCTGAAGTCGCCCTGCACGTAGAACGCGTTGATGTCCTCGGTCACCGTCCAGGTGTTGGCCGCGAACGACGGGTCGTTGAACGTGCTCGGCTCCGGCATGGTCTGCCACGGGGCCAGCCAGTCGCCGCTGAGGATCCAGTCGGCCAGCTTCCAGCCGTCGATGGTGAAGCGCTCGGACAGGTCGCCGGTGTTCGGGAACCCGCTCAGGTAGTTGTCCGGCAGCGGGCGCGGGGAGAACTGGGAGGCCAGCGCGTTGCCGTAGCCGGCGACGGTGGCCAGCGACACGCCGCCCATCTCCTGGCCGGTTTCGTGCTCGCGGCGCTTGAAGCCGAAGCGGACCTGGTAGACCGGCGAATCGAGGCGGATGCCGAAGTCGACCTGGCCGTACTTCTCCTCGTCCCAGGTCGGCTTGAACACGATGTTGCCGCCCCAGCCCGGGTTCCAGGTGGCCGCGCTGCCCGGATCGGCACCCCAGCCGCCGTCGATCTGGAACGCGTCCGGATCCAGGAACGGGTTGGCGCCGTGGAAGGTCAGGCTGCGGTTGCCGCTGATGTCGTAGCTGTAGTCGGACCAGTTCAGGAACTCGCCGTAGACCTGGCGGCCGGTGCCGCCGGTGGCCTTGGAGCTGCCCACGTGGGTCGAGGCGAACCAGCGCTCGTCGTTCCAGGTGGCCTTCAGGTCGTAGGAGTCGGTGTCGACGGTGGCCTGGCGGTTGATCAGGTCGTACACCACCAGCGCGTCGTCGAAGGTGGCCTTGGTGATCACGCCGCCATCGACGGTCAGGTCGGTCATCTTCATCAGGCCGTTCCAGGCGTTGCCCGGGAAGGCGAACATGGAGTGGCTCATGTTGTCGAAGTCGGCCTTGACGTCGAGCATGTTGAACTCGATGTCGAGCTGGTCGACCGGCTTGAACTGCAGGGCCACCGACACGGTGTCGCGGTTGCGCTGCTGCTCGAAGTAGTGCGCGCTGACCGAGTTCGGGCCGACCGCGCCCTGGTTGGCCAGCAGGGTGGTGGCGCAGGCGCCGACGCAGGCGGCAGGCTTGGTCGGCTGGCTGCCGTCCGGGTTCGGCGGCTGCGACCAGTCGGCCGGCAGGTTGTAGATCGAACCGCCGCCGCCCTGGCCGTAGGCGTAGTCGTAGCCGGTGACGGTGCCGTAGGACTCGATGCCGTCGCGGCGGATGCTTTCCTGCGCGCGCTGGGCGGAGACGATCACGCCGAAGGTGTCGGCATCGTTCTTCCAGCCCAGCAGCAGCGAGGCCTGCGGGTCGCCGCTGCCGATGCGGTCGTTGTACAGGTAGCCGATCTGGCCGGAGACGGTGGTCTTTTCCAGGTCCAGCGGCTTGCGGGTGATGATGTTGACGGTGCCACCGATGGAGCCTTCGTCGACGTACGCCTCGGGCGACTTGTACACGTCGACGCGGCCGACGATCTGCGGCGCCAGCAGCGAGTAGTTGAAGGTGCGGCCCGGCTGGTCGGTGATGAACCAGTCGGCGGAGGCCACGGTCTGGCCGTTGAGCAGGGTGCGGTTGAGCGCCGGGTCGGTGCCCAGGATCGAGACTTTCTCGCCCTGGCCGAAGGCCTTGTCGATGGTCACGCCCGGGATGATGGTGATCGCCTCGGCCACGTTGGTGGCCGGGAACTTGCCCACGTCCTCGGCGGTGATCACGTCGACGATGTTGTCGGCGTCGCGCTTGGCGTCCAGGGCCTGCTTGAGGCTGCCGCGGATGCCGACCACGACCACGGTATCGAGTTCGGTGGCGCTTTCGCCGGCCGGCGCCGCGGCGGGCGTGGCGTCCTGTGCGTGGACCTGCACGGCGAAACCGAGGCAGGTCACGATGGCGGCGGACAGAACTGACTTGCGGTGCTTCATGATGTCTCTCCCATCATTGTTTTGAGTTCCACCGGAGATCCGCCCCCGGCGATGACTGCTGCATGTGGCACGGCGTCGAACGCTCCGTACGCACTCCTCATGGCTCTTCCCGACGCCGTGCCGCTTACTTCTCCGAAAACTCCGAACCCAGGAACCAGCTGGCGGCGCCGATCACGCCCAGCTGCCCGTGTTCGACCAGTCGCACCGACACCCGCTCCAGCGCTTCGCGCATCGGTCCCTTGTTGAGGAAGCGGGCGACGAAATCGCTGTGGACGAGGAACTCGCGGATGTGCGGCAGGATCCCGCCCGCGAGGTAGACGCTCTGCACGCCGTACAGCAGGGCCATGTCGCCGACCGTGCTGCCGAGCAGGCCGCAGAACACGTCCAGGCTCTCGCGCGCGAGCGGATCGGCGCCGCCCAGCGCCGCGGCGGTGACTTCGCCCGGCTTCGCATACGCGGGCGTGGCGCCGCGCAGCCCGCACAGGGCGCGGTAGAGGTTCATCAGGCCCGGGCCGGACAGCGCGTGCTCCACCGGCACGTGCGTGCGCTGGCCGAGCATCTGCCGCAGCAGCGCCATCTCCAGCTCGGTGCCCACCGGCAGCGCCGCCTGGCCGGCTTCGGTCGCCAGCACCACCGGGCCGGAAGCGGTCGGGATCCACACCGCCGCGCCCAGCCCGGTGCCCGGGCCCAGCACCAGGACCGGGCCGGGCGCCATCTGCGCCGGACCGGCCAGCTGCAGCACTTCGCTGGCGCCGAGGTGGGCCACCGCGTGGGCGACGGCTTCGAAATCGTTGACCAGGTGCACCGCGTCCAGGCCGAGGCTGTCGCGGATCGCCGCCGGCGCCAGGCGCCAGGGCAGGTTGGCGGTGATCACGGTGCCGTCGGCCAGCGGATAGCCGGCGCTGGCGATCACCGCCATGCGCACCGGCGGGACGCCGGTGGTGCCGTCCATGAATTCGCGCAGGATCGCGTCGAGGCCGGCGTAGTCGGCACAGCGGAACTTGCTGTAGGCCAGGACCTGCAGCGCCGCGGCCGCGTCCGCTCCGGCCTGGACCAGGCCCACGCGGACATGGGTGCCGCCGACGTCGGCCGCGATGAACGGCTGCGACAGTCCGGGCGACGGCATTGCATTGACGCTTGCTGGCACGTGTGGATTCCCCGTAGCTGGCGTGTGCCGGATCCCTCGTCCGGCGACACGGATTGCGACGGAGTGTGGAAGTGCTCTGACAACGATGTCAACAGCTCGCGGCAAAATTTTTCATTGCGGCAGCCGTTCGCACCAAATGCGCAATCCGACCAGCGCTGTCATCCGTGATTGCGCACATTTATGGTGCCGAATCAGGTGCATACAGCGTATTCATCTCTCCGGAACGGATCGGATGCATGTTGCGGAGCAGCATGCGGGGCGGCAGGATCCGACCTTCCGCGGTTGACAAGCGGGGGCCTTGGATCGGATAAGTGTGACAACGTTGTTCCCGCTCAGGACGCGCCCGTGGGGCGCCCGCGGGCACCACCGTCCAATGCCGGGGAGGCAGTCCAGACAATGTCCGCAACCACCACTGCGCCCGCGCGCACCGGCCTGGCCACGTCGATCGCGATCGTCGGCGGGCTGTTCTTCATCATCGGCTTCTTCACCTGGATCAACGGTCCGCTGATCACCTTCGTCAAGCTCGCCTTCGACGTCAGCGAGATCTCCGCGTTCCTGGTGCTGATGGTGTTCTACCTGTCGTATTTCTTCCTGGCCCTGCCGGCGTCGTGGATCCTCAAGGGCACCGGCATGAAGAAGGGCCTGGCGCTGAGCCTGGCGGTGATGGCGGTGGGCGCGATGATGTTCGGCGAATTCGCCACGCGGCGCTGGTTCGGCGGCGCGCTGTCGGGCCTGTTCGTGATCGGCGGCGGCCTGGCCCTGCTGCAGACCGCGGTCAATCCCTACATTTCGATCCTGGGCCCGATCGAGAGCGCGGCCCAGCGCATCGCGCTGATGGGCATCTGCAACAAGATCGCCGGCATCCTCGCTCCGCTGCTGCTCGGCTCGCTGGTGCTGCACGGCATCGGCGACCTGTCCAGCCAGGTCGAAGTCGCCGACGCGGCGACCAAGGCCGCCCTGCTCGACGACTTCGC
Organism: uncultured Pseudoxanthomonas sp.; assembly: GCA_964490415.1. Classification (GTDB taxonomy): domain Bacteria; phylum Pseudomonadota; class Gammaproteobacteria; order Xanthomonadales; family Xanthomonadaceae; genus Pseudoxanthomonas. The sequence continues at coordinate 11,558 of CAZBDE010000071.1, forward strand.
CGCCAAGATCCACACGCCCTACCTGGTGATGGCCGGGATCCTGCTGCTGATCGCGGTGGCGGTGCTGTTCTCGCCGCTGCCGGAAGTCCGCGCCGCCGAGGCCAACGCGACCCCGGCATCGGCCGGGACGGCCGAGCGCCGCAGCATCTTCCAGTTCCCGCACCTGTGGCTGGGCGTGCTGTGCCTTTTCGTGTACGTGGGCGTGGAGGTGATGGCCGGCGATGCGATCGGCACCTACGGCCACGCCTTCGGCCTGCCGCTGGACCAGACCAAGTTCTTCACCTCGTTCACCCTGGCGGCGATGCTGCTGGGCTACCTGGTCGGCCTGGCGCTGATCCCGCGGGTGGTCTCGCAGGAGAAGTGGCTGAGCGTGTCGGCGCTGCTGGGCGTGCTGTTCTCGGTGGCCGCGCTGCTGACCTCCGGCTACGTCTCGGTCGGCTTCGTCGCCGCGCTGGGCTTCGCCAACGCGATGATGTGGCCGGCGATCTTCCCGCTGGCGATCCGCGGGC
>CAZBDE010000072.1:0-11768 GCA_964490415.1 uncultured Pseudoxanthomonas sp.
GCCTAACTACCAGTAGACCCCCTGCGGGGGTGTAGTGCCGAGTGTGTGGCCCGCTCCCGGCGGTCGTCAATTCGGAAAATCCTACACAGATCACGGACTTGTCCAGTCGCGGCGAGGTCCGGTGGGGGGCCACCCTCCCGATATAGGCGGCATGGAGGCCCCGATAAGTCTTATGACGGCGAGCAGGCCCCGATATCAGGGGGTATAGCACGGGGCACGCATGCCCCGTTGCAGGCTGCCGTGTTACAGGAATTCTCACCCCGATCAACGCTTTCCCCGGGTGCGACAAACGCTTCGCCGGATAACCCTTCCGTGCTATCCGGCATGTCATCGCACTTCACGGGGTCCCGGTTGGTTCCGACTTCCCCTCACCCCACCGCCAGGTCCAGCAGCAGCACCCCGCCCAGTCCCATGATCGAGATCGTCGTCTCCATCACCGTCCACGACAGGAAGGTCTGCTTCATCGACAGGTTGAAGAACTCCTTGAACATCCAGAACGCCGAGTCGTTGACGTGCGAGCCGAACACGCTGCCGGCGCCCACCGCCAGCACCGCCAGTTCCGGCGACACGCCGGTGGTGGCCAGCAGCGGGGCCACCACGCCGGCCGCGGTGATGCCGGCCACGGTGGCCGAGCCGATCATCACCCGCAGCATCGCCGTCACCAGCCAGGCGAACACCAGCGGCGGCATGTTCCAGGCGGTGCTCAGCGCGGCGATGTAGTCGCCGGTGCCGCTGTCCACCAGCACCTGCTTGAACACGCCGCCGGCGGTGATGATCAGCAGGATCACGGCGATGCCGCTGATCGCCGCGTTGAGCCAGCGGGTCTGGATCTCGAACGCGACCTTGCGGCGCACGCCGAACTGCCAGAACGCCGCCAGCACCGACAGCAGCAGGGCGATGGTCGGGCTGCCGGCGAACAGCAGCGCCGACCTGGCCACGCCGTCGTCCAGCAGGCCGTCGGCCAGCACCGAGGCGCTGATCAGGATCACCGGCAGCAGCGCGACCAGGAACGACGGCCAGGCGCCCGGCAGCGCCTTTGGCGTCTCGCCTGAGGCGAAGATGTCCGGCACCGGCGGATTGATGCCCGTGAGCCAGCGGGTCAACCAGGGCCCGGCCACGATCACCGCCGGGATCGCGATGACGATGCCGTAGAGCAGCACCACGCCCATGTCGGCGCCGAACGCGTTGACCAGCACCACCGGCCCGGGATGCGGCGGCAGGAAGCAGTGAGTGGTGCTCAGCGAGGCCACGGTCGGGATGGCGATGTACAGCAGCGGCAGGCCGGTCTTGCGCGCCAGGGTCAGGATCAGCGGCACCAGGATGATGAAGCCGGCGTTGTAGTACAGCGGGATGCCGACCAGGAAGCCGGTCAGCAGCATCGCCCACTGGATGTTGCGCTCGCCGAAATGGCCGATCAGGGTGGTGGCGATCTTCTCCGCCGCACCGCTCTCTTCCAGGATCTTGCCGAGCACCGCGCCCAGGCAGATCACCAGGGCCAGCCCGCCCAGGGTGCTGCCGACGCCGGCGTCGATGGTCTTCAGCAGCTGCTGCGGCGACATGCCCAGGCACAGGCCGGTGAGGATCGCCACCAGCAGCAGCGACAGGAACGGGCTGACCTTGCGCGCGGTCAGGAAGATCTGCAGGGCGATGGCGAGGAGGATGACGAGGATCGGGGACATCGGGTTCACCTCCGCTTCGCCAGTGCTTCGCGGCCGGCGCGCAGGGTCTCGACGATGGCGTCCACGTCGTACACGCAGCCGGCCCAGGTGCCGCCGCTGGCGTCCTGCAGCGCCGCCCACAGCCGGGTGTCGGCCGGCAGGCGCGGGTGCGCGGCGATCGCCGGGTGCGGCGCGCGCGCGGCCAGCACCGCGGCGGCGGCGGTCGCATCGAGTTCGCCATCGACGGCGGTGCCGGCCAGGTCGATACGGCCCTGCAAGGTGTTGCGGTCGATCTCGATGCGCACCTGGTCGCCGGCGCGCAGCCGTCCGATCGGCCCGCCGGCCAGCGCCTCCGGGCCGATGTGGCCGATGCAGGCGCCGGTGGATACGCCGGAGAAGCGCGCGTCGGTGAGCACCGGCACGTGCTTGCCCCAGGGCAGGTACTTCAGCGCCGAGGTGAGCTGGTAGGTCTCCTCCATGCCGGTGCCGGCCGGGCCGCCGCCGGCCAGCACGACCACGTCGCCCGCGCGCACCGCGTCGTCGCCCCGGCTCTTGATCGCGCGGATCGCCGCCTGCTCCGAGGCGAACACGCGTGCCGGGCCGGTGTGCCGGTACACGTTGTCGGCATCGACCACCGACGGATCGATCGCGGTGGCCTTGATCACCGAACCTTCGGGCGCGAGGTTGCCGACCGGGAACACCAGGGCGCTGCCCATGCCGGCCGCGCGCGCCGCGTCCGGGCCCATGATCACCACCTCGGGATCGACGCCGTCGAGTTCGCGCAGCCGCTCGCGCGCGGCCCGGCGCGCTGCGCTGCCTTCCCACCAGGCCAGGTTCTCGCCCACGGTCTGCCCGCTCACGGTCAGCGCGTCCAGGTGCAGCAGGCCCATGTCGCGCAGGTGCAGCATCACCTCGGGCACGCCGCCGGCCATGAACACCTGCACGGTGGGATGGTGGCGCGGGCCGTTGGGCAGCGCGTCCACCAGCCGCGGCGTGGCGCGGTTGGCGGCGATCCAGTCCTGCACCGTCGGCCGCGCCACCCCGGCCGCGTGCGCGACCGCCGGCACGTGCAGCAGCAGGTTGGTGGAGCCGCCGAAGGCGGCGTGCACCAGCAGCGCGTTCTCCACCGCTTCGCGGGTGAGGATGCGCGACGACGGCACGCCCTGCTCCGCCAGCGACATCAGCGCCAGCGCCGAGCGCCGCGCCATGTCGGTCCACACCGGCTCGCCCGACGGCGCCAGCGCGCTGTGCGGCAAGGCGATCCCCAGGGCTTCGGCGACCACCTGCGCGGTCGCCGCGGTACCGAGGAACTGGCAGCCGCCGCCGGGCGAGCCGCAGGCGCGGCAGCCCATCGCCGCCGCGTGCTCCAGGTCGATCAGCCCGTGCGCGAAGCGCGCGCCGATGGTCTGCACCTTGCCCGCGTCCTCGGCGCCGCGCGCCGGCAGGGTGACGCCGCCGGGCACGACCACCCCGGGCAGGTCGCCGCAGCCGGCCAGGGCCAGCATCATCGCCGGCAGGCCCTTGTCGCAGGTGGCGATGCCGAGCACGCCGCGGCGCGTGGGCAGCGAACGGATCAGCCGGCGCATCGCGATCGCCGCGTCGTTGCGGTACGGCAGGCTGTCGAACATGCCGGTGGTGCCCTGGGTGCGCCCGTCGCAGGGGTCCGAGCACATCACCGCGAACGGCAGCCCGCCGTGCGCGGCGAACGTCTCGGCCGCCGCATGCACCAGCCGGTCGATCTCCCAGTGCCCGGTGTGCAGGCCCAGCGCGACCGGCCGCCCATCGGGGGCACGCAGCCCACCCTGGGTACTGACGATCAGGTACGGGTCGCGCGCGACCTCGCTGGCGCGCCAGCCCATGCCGGCATTCTGGGTCAGGCCGAACAGGTCGCCGCTGGGCGCCTCGCGCAGCATCCGCGCATCGATCGGCAGGTGCCCGTGCGGCCCTTCGCCCGAGGTGCGCGTGGTCGCGAGCGGCGCGCCGTCGCCGAGGATCGAGCCGATGTCGATGCCGGGCGCGGTCATTGCACCGGGTTCTCCAGTACCACGCCGCCGATGTCGATGCGGACCACGTCGCCGGAGCGCAGCGTGAAGTCCTCGCCCGGCACCACCCCGGTGCCGGTGAACAGGAACGCGCCCTGCGGGAACGACAGCTCGCGGAACAGGAAGCCGGCCAGTTCCTCCAGCCCGCGTTTGATCCGCGACGTGCGGGTCTCGCCGGAGAACACCGTGGCGCCATCCCGGGCGATGTCCAGCGCGATCGGCAGGTCGCGCAGTGCGTCGGCGCCGCACAGGCGGATGCCCGGGCCCAGCGCGCAGGCGCCGTCGTAGACCTTGGCCTGCGGCAGGTACAGCGGGTTCTCGCCCTCGATGCTGCGCGAGGAGACATCGTTGCCGCTGGTGTAGCCGCGGATCGCGCCCCATGCGTCCAGCAGCAGCACCAGTTCCGGCTCGGGCACGTTCCAGTGGCTGTCGCCGCGGATCCGGATCGCTTCGCGGTGGCCGCGCACGCGCCAGCCGTTGGCCTTGAAGAACAGTTCCGGGCGCTCGGCGCCGTAGACCTTCTGGTACACGTCCGCGCTCCGCGACTCGGCCTCGCGCGCCATGCGGCTGCTGAGGTAGGTCACGCCACTGGCCCAGGCTTCCTGGATGCCCTCGATCGGCGCCAGCAGCGGTGCGTCGGCGTGGCCGCCGCCGGCCTGCGCCGCCAGCCGCGCCTGCGCGGCGGCAGCCGGCAGGGCCAGCCACCCGCCCAGGTCGAAGTCCTCCGCCAGCCAGTGGTCGTCGAGCGCCCAGCGCGGTCCATCGGGAGTGGCATGGCGGGTCAAGGTCGCAGGCATGGTCGACTCCACGGCGGGGAAAGGGAACAGCTAGCGGGTGGTGCGATGCTCCGGAATGCGGTCGTGCGCGCGGGCCGGCTCACGGGCCGATCCGCGGTCCATCAGTGCGCGCCCCGGGTCGCGGCCAGCGCGGCGGCCACCGCCGCCGGCGAGCCATCGCCGAGCGCGGCGCAGGCGTCGCGCAGCGCGGCGGCGAAGCGCGGCTCCGCGGACAGCGGCGCGAACACGGCGTCCAGGCCCAGGAACAGGTCCACGTCGTGTGCGGCATCGCCACGGGCGGCACGGCCGGTCGTCGCCAGCGCCTCGGCCAGCGGATCGACGATCGCCACACCGAGCCGCGCCTGCCGGCGCACGAACTGCATCCAGCCGGCCACCGGCAGGCACAGCCGGTCGAGCGGACGCCCGGCGGCGAGCGCGTCGGCGATCGTGCCGAGCAGGCGCACCGGCAGCTTCTGCGAACCGTCCCAGGCGATCTGCGCCAGCAGGTGGCGGATGGCCGGGTTGCGGAAGCGCTGCAGGATCGCCTCGACGTAGGCCTGCGGGTCGAAACCGGCCAGCACCGGCAGGCTGGGCACGATGTCTTCGCGCATCAGCGTCCCGACGAACCCGGCCAGCGCCGGTTCGCGCATCGCCGCGGCGACGGTGTCGATCTCCAGCAGCGAGCCCAGGTAGGCCAGCGCCGAGTGCGGCGCGTTGAGCAGGCGCAGCTTGGCCCGGTCGTAGCCGGCGATGTCGCCGCTCAGCACCACGCCCACCCGCTCCAGCGGCGGCCGGCCGTGGCGGAAATCGTCCTCCACCACCCATTGCGTGTACGGCTCGCGCTGCACCGGCCAGGCGTCGGCCACGCCCAGGCGCGCGGCGACCTGGTCGCGCAGGGCGTCGTCGCTGGCCGGGGTGATGCTGTCGACCATCGAGCGCGGGAACGACACCTCGCGTTCGATCCACGCGGCCAGCGCCGGATCGGACTGGCGCGCGAACTGCAGCACCGCGCGGCGCAGGCGCCCGCCGTTGTCGGCCAGGTTGTCGCAGCTGAGCACGGTGTACGGGGCCAGGCCGCGCGCGTGGCGCAGGCGCAGGCCGGCGACCAGCCAGCCGATCGCACTGCGCGGCGCACTGTCCGCCGCCTCCGGCGCAGCCAGGTCGTGGACGATGTCCGGGTGGGCCAGGTCCACGCCGTCGGCCGACAGGCAGTAGCCCTTCTCGGTGATGGTCAGGGTCACCAGCCGCACCTGCGGATCGGCCAGGCGCGCCAGCACCGCCGCGCGTTCGTCGCGCGCGCACAGCACCTCGCGGATCGAGCCGACCACGCGCAGCGGCGGCGGCCCGCCGTTCGCCGTGTCGCCGAGCAGGACCAGGGTGTACAGCCCGTCCTGCGGCCGCAGCGCGTCGCGTACGCCGGTGCTGTGCAGCGACACCGCGCTGATCGCCCAGTCCGGATCGGTCGCCAGCAGGTCGTCCAGGTACACCGCCTGGTGCGCGCGATGGAACGCGCCGGGGCCGAAGTGGACCACGCCGATCCGCGTCGCCGCCCGCGCGTACGCAGGCGCGGCCGCCACGCCGGACAGGCCGGGCAGGGTCGCGTCCGAAAGTCGGGGAACGGCGGCGGGCGGTGCGGTCATCGTGGATCCGTGGCGGTGGGAGTCGAGAGGTGAGGTCCGGCGGGACCGGCGACCCTGGGAGTGTGTCGCCGGTCCCGCCTCGCCTCGGACCGGGCCGCCCTGGAGAGAAGGGCGGACCGGCTGGAACGTTGTGGAGGTTCAGTCCCCCGTGACGGTGAACCGGCCGCGCGCGCGGATGTCCCCGCTCGACGCGCCGACCTGGACTTCGTACTCGCCCGGAACGACCCGGTAGGCGCCGGCCTGCGTGTCGTAACGGCGCAGGTGCCGGGCGGGTTCGAGCACGAAGGCCACGTCGCGCGTCTCGCCCGGTTGCAGGTGCACGCGCTGGAAGCCGCGCAGGTCCTTCAGTGCGGCGCCTTCGCCCGCGCCGGGGCCGCGCAGGTACAGCTGCACGACCTCGTCGCCGGCGCGCTTGCCTGCGTTGCGCAGCTTGACCGTGGCTTTCACCTGCCCGTCGGCGGCGGTGCGCGCGCGGTCCAGGCGCAGGTCCGAGTAGGCGAAGTCCGTGTACGACAGCCCATGCCCGAACGGATACAGCGGCTCGCCGTCGAAGTAGCGGTAGGTGCGCCCGTCCATGGCGTAGTCGTCGAACGCGGGCAGTGTCTCGCCGGCCTTGTAGAAGGTCACCGGCAGGCGCCCGGCCGGGTTGTAGTCGCCGAACAGCACGTCGGCCACCGCGTTGCCGCCGCGCTGGCCCGGATACCAGGCCACCAGCACGCCGGGCAGGTTCTGCTTCGCCCAGTCCACGCCCAGCGCCGAACCGGTGGTCAGCACCAGCACCACCGGCGTGCCGGTGGCATGCAGCGCCTCGAGCAGCGTCTGCTGGGTGGCCGGCAGGCGCGTGTCGGTGCGGTCGCCGCCGGCGAAGCCGGGATAGTCGACCGTCATCTCCTCGCCTTCGACGTCGCCGGTCAGGCCGCCGACGAACACCACCACGTCGGCGTCGCGCGCCGCCGCCACCGCCTGGTCGAACGGCGGCTTCGCCCCGGGCCGGTCCCAGGCCAGGCGCACGCCGGCATCGCGGTCGTTCTCGTAGTACTCCAGCACCAGGTCGTAGGCGCGGCCCGCCTCCAGTTCGACCGTGGCGCTGCCGGCGCGCAGGCGTTCGCTGTTGCTCCAGTGGTCGAACAGGCGCTTGCCGTCCAGGTCCAGGCGGAAGCCGTCGTTGGCCGCCGCTTCGATCCGGTACGTGCCGCTCACCGGCGGCAGCAGCTGTCCGCTCCAGCGGATGCCGAAGCCGTCGTTGGGCAGGGCCTGGCCAGGGCCGGCCTCGCCGCGCGCCATCAGGTTGTCGGTCGGCGAGCCGCGGTCCCAGCGGAACGCGACCTGCGGATCCACCCGCACCAGCACCGGTTCGCCGGACAGGTCCTTGTTGCGGAAGTACTCGCCGCGCAGGCCGCGCTCGGTCGCGTCCGGCGACGGCCGCAGGTACTGCGGTTCGACCAGCGGCGTGGCTGCCGGGTCGTCGCGGCCTTCGACCAGATCGACGCCGCGCGCGTACACCACCTCGGCCTGCGGCGCCGCCTCGCGGATGCCGCGCAGGATCGTCACCGGATCGGCCGGGGTGCCGTAGTAGTTGCCGAGCAGGGCCATGGTGTCGTCGGCGGTGGGGCCGATCACGGCGATGCGCTTCACCTCGCGCGACAGCGGCAGCACGCCGTCGTTCTTCAGCAGCACGATCGATTCCTGCGCCATCTTCCGCGCCAGCGCGTCGTGCGCCGGCGACTGGTTGGCCGAATACGGGATCTGCGCCCACTTCACCTGTTCCGGCGGATCGAACATGCCCAGGCGCATGCGCGCGGCGATCAGCTGGGTCACCGCCTTGTCGACCTCGGCTTCCGGGAGCAGGCCTTTGCGCACGGCCACCGGGATCGACACGGCGTAGGTCTCGCCGCAGTCGAGCTGGGTGCCGCGCTTCACCGCCAGCGCCGCGGCCTCTTCCGGCGTGGCCACGATCCTGTGGTTCTTCCAGATGTCGACGACGGCCCAGCAGTCGGACAGCACGTAGCCCTTGTAGCCCCAGTCGCCGCGCAGGACGTCTTCGGCCAGGAACCTGCTGGCGCTGGCCGACTCGCCGTAGACGCGGTTGTAGGCGCCCATCACCGCGGCCACGTCGGCTTCCTTCACCAGCGCCTCGAACGCGGGCAGGTAGGTGTCGTAGAGGTCGCGCTTGCTCGGATGCACGTCGAAGGTGTGGCGGTCGGCCTCCGGACCGCTGTGCACGGCGAAGTGCTTGGCGGTGGCGTCGAGCTTGCGGTAGGTCGGGTCCAGCGGCGTGCCGTCGGCGCTGTCGCCCTGCAGGCCGCGGACGAAGGCGATGCCCAGGCGCGAGGTCAGGTAGGGATCCTCGCCGTAGGTTTCCTGGCCGCGGCCCCAGCGCGGGTCGCGGAAGATGTTGATGTTCGGCGACCAGTAGGTCAGGCCCTGGTAGCGGCCATGCTTGCCCTCGGCCAGGAAGCGGTGGTGCTTGGCCCGCGCCTCGTCGCTGATCGCTTCGGCCACCTGCCCCAGCAGCGGCACGTCGAAGCTGGCGGCCATGCCGATCGCCTGCGGGTACACCGTCGCCGCGCCGGCGCGGGCCACCCCGTGCAGCGCCTCGTTCCACCAGTCGTAGGCCGGCACGCCCAGGCGTTCGATCGCCGGGCTGTCGTTCTGCATCTGCGCGGCCTTCTCCTCCAGCGTCATCCGCGCGACCAGCGCGGCGGCGCGATCGTCGAAGCTGCGGTCCAGGTCCAGCCAGGCCGGGGGTGCCTTCGCCGCGGCCGCGTCGGCGGCCTGCGCCTGCCAGGCCGGCAGCAGGGCGAGCAGGACCATGGCGCACCGGCGCGCGAGCGCGCGGCGGCGTGGCGTGGCGGGATCGACCCTGCCGGCTCCGGTGGAAACTGCGCGGTTCGACTGCTGCATCTGCCTGCCTCCCATGGCTACTGGCGCGCGCGCTCGTCGCGTGCGAATGGACCGAGCGTGGCGCCGACGAAACCGCCGGCCACGTCCGTGCTCAGGATGGTGCCGTCGTCGTTCTCCAGCAGCGGCTGCCAGCCGTTGCCGTCGGCGTCGAAGGCGAAGGAATAGGCGCCCTCGTCGCCGCTGATCCGCAGCTTCAGCGCATCGGCCGCGGCGATGGCGCGCGAGGCGACCACCGTGGCCGGCGCGTCGCCGCCGCGTTTCTCCAGGAACAGCTCGGCGCCTTCGCCGCCGCCGCGCACGCCGAGGAAGTACCAGTACTTCTCGCTCTGGAACGCGGCGAGGCCGGCCGCGGTGCCCGCCTGCGGGATTTCCAGCGCGAGGCTGGCGTCGAAGCGCTGGTGCTGCTGGCGGCGCGCCAGGAACGACGGGTTCCCCAGCGTGTCCAGGCCTTCGGCCAGCGGCCGGATCGTGAGCTGGCCGGGCCGGACGCCGAAGTCGTACCAAGGCTGTTTCGGCACGCGCACCGACATCCAGCCCAATTGCAGCTGCGGCGCGTCGAACTCGTCGCGCCAGGTGAAGTTGCCGGTCATCGGCGCCTGCTCGGCCGGGCGGCGCATGAACGAGGGGCCTTCCAGCACGTACGGGATCTTCTCGCCGGCCGGCAGGATCGTCGGCCAGCCGTCCTTCCAGGTCACCGGCAGCAGGAAGGTCTCGCGGCCGGTGTTGTAGTGGTCGATGCCGTAGTTGCGGCTGGCCAGGAACACCGCCCACCAGCTGCCGTCGGGGCCCTGCACCAGGTCGGCGTGGCCGGCGTTGGTCACCGGCAGCGGCCGCGCCGGGTCGAGGTCGCGCTGGGTCAGGATCGGGTTGCGTTCGTAGGGCGCGTACGGTCCCCACACGTCGCGGCTGCGCAGCACCACCTGCGAGTGCTGCGGGCCGGTGCCGCCTTCGGCGTCGGACAGGTAGTACCAGCCGTCGACCTTGTAGAGGTGCGGCCCTTCGATCCAGATCGGGTTGTCCTCGGGCTTGACCCCGCCGTCGATCAGCACCTTGCGCGGCCCGAACGGCCGCTTCTGCGCGATGTCGATCTCCTGCAGCCAGATCGCGCGGTGGCCGTCGTAGCGCACCGGCACTTCCGGTTCGTCGTTGTTGAGGATGTAGACCTTGCCGTCGTCGTCGAAGAACAGCGACGGATCGATGCCGCCGATGCCCGGCAGCCAGAACGGGTCCGACCACGGGCCGGCCGGATCGGTGGCGGTGGCGATGAAGTTGCCGCCGCTGTCCACCGCGGTGTTGACCACGTAGAAGGTGCCGTCGTGGTACTCGATCGCCGGCGCGAACACGCCGCGCGACACGCCCAGCCCGTCGAAGTCCAGCTGCGAAGGCCGCTCGATCACGTTGCCGACCTGCTTCCAGTGGACCAGGTCCTCGCTCTCGAACACCGGGATGCCGGGGAAGAAGGCGAAGGTGGAATGCACCAGGTAGAACCTGCCGCGCGCGGCGACCACGCTCGGGTCGGAATGGAACCCGGCGAGGATCGGGTTGCGGAAGCTGCCGTCGGGCAGCGGCGCCTCGAACGCGGCGTCGCGGCCGGTGTATTCGAACCAGTCGAAGTGCGCGGCGGCGGCGGCGGCGGTCCCTGCGCCGGCCTGTCCATCGGCGGACCTGTCGGCGCCGCATCCGGCCAGAAGCAGCGCCAGCGCACCGATCAGCAGTGTCTTCGCTCCTCGCATCGCTTCCACCCCTCGCGCCGCTCCCACCCCCCGCACGCCCCTGCCCTCTTGTCCCCGCACAGGCGGGGACGACGGAGCAAGGATGAGTGCGCGCGAACGTCCCATCGCCATCACCAGTCCCACATCGCGCCGTCTTCCAGCCGCGCCACCGGCAGCTGCTTCGGCGAGTACGGGTACTTCGCCGCCAGCGTCTCGTCGATGTCCACGCCGATGCCGGGGGTGTCGCCCACGTACAGGCGGCCGTTGCGCAGCACGTAGTCGTGCGGGAACACCGCGTCGGTCTCCTCGGTGTGGAACATGTATTCCTGGATGCCGAAGTTCGGCACCCAGGTGTCGAAGTGCAGCGCCGCGCCCATGGTCACCGGCGACAGGTCGGTGGCGCCGTGGAAGCCGGTGCGCACCTGGTGCAGGGCGGCGAAGTCGGCCAGCCGGCGCAGGTGGGTGATGCCGCCGCCATGGACGATCGTGGTGCGGATGTAGTCGACCAGCTGGTTCTCGATCAGGTGCTTGCAGTCCCAGATCGAGTTGAACACCTCGCCCACCGCCAGCGCGGTGACCGAATGCTGGCGGATCAGCTCGAACGACTTCTGGTTCTCCGCCGGGGTCGCGTCCTCCAGCCAGAACAGGCGGTACGGCTCCAGCGACTTGGCCAGGCGCGCGGCCTCGATCGGGCTCAGCCGGTGGTGCACGTCGTGCAGCAGCTCCACGTCGTTGCCGTGGTCCTTGCGCAGCTGCTCGAACAGCTTCGGCACCACGTCCAGGTAGCGCGGGGTGTTCCATACCGTTTCCAGCGGCAGCTCGCTCTCGGCCGGCTCGTAGCCCTTGGCGTTGGAGACGCCGTAGGCCTTCTTGATGCCCGGCACGCCGCACTGCGCGCGCACCGCCAGGAAGCCCTGCTCGATGAACCCGCCGACCGCGTCGGAGGCCTCGGCGATGTCGCGGCCGTTGGCGTGGCCGTAGACCAGCGCACCCTCGCGCGAACGGCCGCCGAGCAGCTGGTACACCGGCATCCCGG
>CAZBDE010000073.1:0-11685 GCA_964490415.1 uncultured Pseudoxanthomonas sp.
CAAATAGCACGCGCCTAAAACCGGGGTCTAAAACCGGGGTCAGAGTGCACTTTCCTCGGAAAGTGCACTCTGACCCCGGTTTTAGACCCCGGTTTTGGTCTTGGCCCCTCAGCCTTGGCGCGTGCGATCGAACGGAATCACCTGCGGCCGGGTCGACGGCCCGACGAACGACACCAGCCGGTCCCCGCGCAGCACCATGCGCCCGACATGCCGTTCCATCCCGTCGCGCGAATAGTCGAAGCGGAAGCTGCGCTCCAGTCCCAGCCAGCCGTCCTCGCGCCGGTACACGCGCATGCCGGTGGCGTGCACGCTCTGGTCCAGCCATTGCACGTCGGCCGCGGCGCAGGCGTCGCGGCCGAGGATCTCGGCGCGTTCGGCGGCCGCGCGCGCGGCGTTCCACCAGGCGGCCGCGGCGGCGCCGGCGATCATCAGCAGGATCAGGCTGGGCATGCGCGCACTTTAGCGGATGCCATCGCAGCGGCGCATGTGGGCCGCTGCACTGCCGGCCCGCATCCCCGGCTCAGTCGCCCTGTGCCGGTGGCGCCGGCGGCATGCCGGGTGGCTGCGTCGCCGCGGATGCCGGCGTCGGTGTCGGCATCGGTGCTGGTGCCGACATTGGTGCAGGTGTGGGTGGCGGGGCCGATGCCGGTGTCGTAGCCGGAGTGGGTGCGGGTGCAGGTGCGGGCGCGGTTGCGGATGAAGGTGCAGGTGCAGCTGGCGTGGCCGGTCCCGGTCCCGCTGTGGGTGCGCCGGGTGCCTGGGCGGATGGCGCCGGCGTCGCTGGCGAGGTTGCCACCTGGAAGTAGCCGCCCAGCTGCGATTGCGGCTTGAGCCTGAGCAGCACCGCCCAGTCGCGATGGTTGAAGTTGCAGGCCGCCGGATCGCCCGGACGGCAGGTCGCGGCGCCCGGGGGCGTGGCCTCCTCCGCAGCCTCGTCGGTCGCCCGCATGCCCGAGTCGTCCGCCGCATATACCGGCGTGCCCGGCGCCGCCCGCGCCGGAACACCCAGCGCCGAGGGCAGCAACCGGCCGTCGCGATCCAGCGGCAGCTTGCGCATCACCACCGAATTCAGGACGTTGCCGCCGATCAGGTACAGCTTGCCGTCGCCGTTGAAACCGGCGGCAACCACGATCTCGCAGTGCGAGCGCGTCGGCAGGCGCGCCTCGCCGCCCAGCGCCTGGCGCAGGCCTGCCGCGCCCCGGCCCTGGTCGCCAGCCCTCAGGAAGCACAGCAGGTCGCCCGGCGCCGGCCGGGCCGAGAACGGATCGGCGAACAGGTACGGACTGCCCTGGGGATCCCGCCAGGCGCGGGCGATGTAGTCGATGTGCCGCGGCGAACCGCCGAAGCCGTACAGCGGCGAGCGCGCCATCACCCAGGAGATGAAGGCGGCCGACCATGGGTTGTCGACGATGAAGGCGCGGCAGTCGTTGTCCGCTTCGCGGCTCGTGTACGCGTACTGGCAGCTGGATGCGCCCGGCGTGGCGGCCAGCGCGGACAGCGTGCCGCTCTCCCGCCAGTAGCGCGCCACCTGGCGCCAGGCCGGCGTGGAGCCATCGGCCAGGCGCGCGCGCTCGGCTTCGGTCGCTCCCAGCGAGACCAGCCGGCCGTCGGTCTCGATGAAGGGGCGCTGCCACTGCCGATGCTCCTGGCAGGCGGTGCGGACGATCGCTGCTGCCGTGCGACCCGCCGCAGCGGCCGGTGCGGTGTCGCACACCTCCGCGGTGGGGCCGGCCAGGCCCAGCGGCATCTGCGCGCGGGCGGGCATCGACCACGTGACGGGAGCGAGCGCGAACGCCAGGGGCAGGAGGAGCGGGTATCGGCGTCGCATGGCGTGGTGTCCTTTCCCCGGGGCCTGGATCGAGCTTAGCCGCCACCGGTGCAGGTGGCGTGAGCGCGGCGGCGCAAGCGTCGCAGGCAGGAACAACGCAGCGTACGGCCGCACACGGACACCCCGCGTCCTCCGCTTTCGGGGTCGTCCGCACACAACCGCGTTCAACGCGGCCGATCCGGGGATTCCGCGTCGAACGCGACACCTTGGGGCAGGGTGGGGTCGCCCCTGAAGGGAGCTCCTACAAGGAGGCTGGCGTGGGCGGGGGGCCGAGTTTCATCGACAGGTCGATCGCGCGCAGGTGCTTGGTCAGGCCGCCGATGGAAATGAAGTCCACGCCGTCGGCGGCGATCGCGCGCAGGCCGGCCAGGTCCACGCCGCCGGAGACCTCCAGCGGGATGCGGCCGTCGAAGGGCGCCGAGCGGGCGATGCGTACCGCCTCGCGGCGTTGCTCGGGGTCGAAGTCGTCGATGAGGACGCGGTCGCAGCCGGCGGCCAGCGCTTCGCGCAGCTGTTCCAGCGTCTCCACTTCGACGATCAGCGGCAAGGCCGGTTGCGCGGCGCGGGCGATGGCGATCGCGCCGGCCACGGAACCGGCGACGCGGATGTGGTTCTCCTTGAGCATCACCGCGTCGTACAGGCCGATGCGGTGGTTGGCGCCGCCGCCGGCGCGCACCGCGTACTTCTGCGCCAGGCGCAGGCCGGGCAGGGTCTTGCGGGTATCGAGGATCGTCGCGCCGGTGCCGCGCACCGCGTCCACGTGCGCCGCGGTGGCGGTGGCGGTGCCGGACAGGGTCTGCAGGAAGTTCAGCGCGGTGCGCTCGGCGCTGACCAGGGCGCGGCTGCGGCCTTCGAGCAGGGCCAGCACGGTGCCGGCGGCGACGCGCTCGCCTTCCGCGACGTCCCAGTCGATCCGCACCTGCGGATCGAGGGCGCGGTGGCAGGCGTCGAACCACGGCCGGCCGGCGACGACCGCGTCCTCCTTGCACAGCAGGTAGGCGCGCTCGGGCACGTCGGGCAGCAGCGCGGCGGTGACGTCGCCTTCGCCCAGGTCCTCGGCCAGCGCGCGGCGGACGTCGGCGTGGACGGTCGCGTCGTCGGGGGGCTGCAGGGCGGGCACGCGCGGCTCAGGCCGACGGGAAGTCGGCGACCTGCGCGGTGGCCAGCGCTTCCTCGACCAGCAGCACCGGGATGCCGTCGTCGACCCGGTACACCTGGCGGCGGTCGCGGGTGACCAGCGCCTCGCGCAGCGGTTCGGCCTGCGCGCTGCCGTCGCCGCGGCGCACCTGGCCGGCGGCGATGGCGCGGTTCAGCGCGTCCAGGCCGCGCGGTTCGAGCAGCACGAGCGGCTGGCGGGTGTCGGGCGAGCAGAGCAGGTCGAGCAGCTTGCGGTCCATGGGGCGGCCGGGTGCGTGGAAGACGGCTAGAATACGGCCTCGCCACCGAGGACGGCCATGCCAGCCCAGCCCAACCCGCCCGCGGCCCCGTCCGCGACCCCGCCGCTGGTGGGCGTCGTGATGGGCTCACGCTCCGACTGGGAGACCATGCAGCACGCCGTGCAGAAGCTCGACGCACTGGGCGTCCCGCACGAGGTGAAGGTGGTGTCCGCGCACCGGACCCCGGACGTGCTGTTCGAATACGCCGCCAGCGCCCAGGCGCGCGGCCTGCGCGCGATCATCGCCGGCGCCGGCGGCGCGGCGCACCTGCCGGGCATGCTCGCGTCCAAGACCGCGGTGCCGGTGCTGGGCGTGCCGGTGCAGAGCAAGGCGCTCAACGGCATGGATTCGCTGCTGTCGATCGTGCAGATGCCGGCCGGGATCCCGGTCGCGACCTTCGCCATCGGCAATGCCGGCGCGGCCAATGCCGGCCTGTTCGCCGCCGCGCTGCTGGCCGCCGACCATCCGGCGATCGGCGAGGCGCTGGAGGCGTTCCGCCAGCGCCAGACCGACGACGTCATCGCCCACGACGATCCGCGGCAATGACCACCGTAGGCATCCTGGGGGGCGGGCAACTGGCCCGCATGCTGGCGCTTTCCGCCGCGCCGCTGGGACTGCGCCTGCTGGTCATGGACACCGTGGCCGATGCCTGCGCCGGCCAGTTCGCGCCGCTGCTGGTCGGCGACTACCGCGACGAGGCCGCGCTGGCCGAGTTCGCCGCGCGGGTGGACGTGGCCACCTTCGATTTCGAGAACGTGCCGGCCGAGAGCGCCGAGTGGCTGGCCGCGCGCGTGCCGGTGTTCCCCAGCCCGCGGGCGCTGGCGGTGGCGCAGGACCGGCTGGCCGAGAAGACCCTGTTCCGCGAGCTGGACATCCCGGTGC
Source organism: uncultured Pseudoxanthomonas sp. (assembly GCA_964490415.1). Classification (GTDB taxonomy): domain Bacteria; phylum Pseudomonadota; class Gammaproteobacteria; order Xanthomonadales; family Xanthomonadaceae; genus Pseudoxanthomonas. The sequence goes on from CAZBDE010000073.1 coordinate 4,147, forward strand.
CGGCGTTCGCCACGGTCGCCAGCCGCGGGGAACTGGATGCGGCGCTGGCCACGGTGGGCGTGCCGTGCATCCTGAAGACGCGGCGGCTGGGCTACGACGGCAAGGGCCAGTTCCGGATCCGCGCGCTGGCCGACGCCGACGCGGCGTGGGATGCACTGGGTGCGCAGGCGGCCACGGTGGGGCTGATCGTCGAGGCCTTCGTCCCGTTCGAGCGCGAACTGAGCGTGGTCGCCGTGCGCGGCCGCGATGGCGAGTTCCGCACCTGGCCGCTGACCGAGAACTGGCACGTCGACGGCGTGCTCTCGGCCAGCCTGGCGCCGGCCCGCGTCGACGCGGCGCTGGTGCAGACCGCGACCGGCTACGCGCGAAGCCTGGCCGAACGGCTGGACTATGTCGGCGTGTTCGCACTGGAGCTGTTCTGCCGCGACGGCGTGCTGCTGGCCAACGAACTGGCGCCGCGCGTGCACAACTCCGGCCACTGGACTCTCGAGGGCGCCGAAACCTCGCAGTTCCAGAACCACCTGCGCGCGGTGCTGGGCCTGCCGCTGGGCGACACCGCGGCGCTCGGCCATGCCTGCATGCTCAACTGGGTCGGTGCGATGCCCGATGCCGCGGCGGTGCTGGGCGAGGCCGGCGGCCACTGGCACGACTACGGCAAGGAACCGCGCGACGGGCGCAAGGTCGGCCACGCCACGCTGCGTGCGGACGGGGCGCCGGCGCTGGCGGCGGCGCTGGAGCGGGTGGGGCGGGCGCTGGATCGCGAAGCCCAGGTCGCCCCGCCCATCGCCGCGCTGCGCGACCTGTAGGAGCACCCTTCAGGGGCGACCCGAGGCCGTAGGAAGGCGTTGCGTTCAACGCGTGGTCTCCGGAACCGGTCGCTTTTGAATGCGGCTGCGGCCGCCGCCTCGGGTCGCCCCTGAAGGGAGCTCCTACAAAAAAACGTTGCGCGGGCGGTCGCCGGTTACACCAGCCGCTTCCCGGCCGCCTCCCAGTCCACCACCCTCCAGAACGCCTCCAGGTACTCCGCGCGCGCATTCCGGCGGTCCAGGTAATAGGCGTGTTCCCACACGTCGCAGGCCAGCAGCGGCACGTCCGCGCCGGTCAGCGGGGTGGCCGCGCCGCCGGTGGCGACGATGCCGGGGCTGCCGTCCGGGCGCTGCACCAGCCACACCCAGCCCGAGCCGAACAGCCCCAGCGCCATCCGGGTGAACTCCTCGCGGAAGCGGGCGAAGTCGCCGTACTGGCGGGCCAGCAGTTCACCGAGCCGGCCGGACGGCTCGCCACCGCCGCGCGGCGACAGGCAGGTCCAGTAGAAACCGTGGTTCCAGGCCTGCGCGGCCTGCTCGGCCAGGCGCCCGCGCGCCTGCCGCACCACCTGTTCCAGCGCCAGCTCCTCCAGGCCGGAGCCTTCGAGCAGACGGTTGGTCGCCTCGACATGGGCGCGGTGGTGGCCGCCATGGTGCAGGTCCAGGGTCGCGGCGGAGAGGTGCGGTTCCAGCGCGGCGCGGGCGTAGGGCAGGGCGGGCAGTTCGATCGGCATGGCTTCGCAGGCAGGGTCGGCGGGAGGCGGCCGCGTCGGCGTGGCCGCGTGCAGGGCTTACAATTGCGCTTTCAGTCTAGCCGACGACGGGACGGTTCCCGCCGTCCAGGAGAGTTGCAATGCCGGTGATGGAGCGCATCCAGGCCGAGGTCGAGAGTCATCCGATCGTGCTGTTCATGAAAGGCACCCCGGCGTACCCGATGTGCGGCTTCTCCGCGCGTGCGGTCCAGGCGCTGCAGGCCGCCGGCGCCGAAGCGCTGCACACGGTCAACGTGCTCGAGGAGCCGGAAGTGCGGGCCAACCTGCCCCGGTATTCGAACTGGCCGACCTTCCCGCAGCTGTTCCTGCACGGCGAGCTGATCGGCGGCTGCGATATCACCCTGGAGCTGCTCGAATCCGGCGAACTGCAGCGCATGGTCAGCGAAGCGCAGACCCAGTGAGCCTGCTCGGACTGCCCACCGCCGCGCCGCGCCCGCTGGCCGGCCGCGTGATCCTGCTCGCCGGTGCCCACGGCGGCCTCGGTACCGCCGCCGCGAAGGCCTGCGCCGCCGCCGGCGCGACCCTGGTCCTGCTCGGGCGCAAGCTGCCCCGGCTCAACCGGATCTACGACGCCATCGCCGAAGCCGGTCCGGAGCCGCTGCTGTATCCGCTGGACCTGGAAGGCGCCACGCCCGACGACTATGCCGAGCTGGCCGAGCGCATCCAGGCCGGACCGGGCCGGCTCGACGGCGTGCTCTGCTGCGCCGCCGAGTTCCGCGGGCTGACTCCGCTGGAGCACCTGGATCCGGCCGCCTTCGCCCGCGCCGTGCACGTCAACCTGACCGCGCCGTGGTGGCTGGTCCAGGCCTGCCTGCCGCTGCTGCGCCAGGCGCCGGACGCGGCGGTGGTGTTCACCCTCGACGACCCGGCCCGGGTCGGCCAGGCCTACTGGGGCGGCTACGGCGTGGCCCAGCACGGCCTGCGCGCGCTGCTGGGGATGCTGGCGGCCGAACTGGCCAATACCAGCGTGCGCGTGGCCGGGCTGCAGCCCGGGCCGATGCGCACCCCGCTGCGCGCCCGCGCCTATGCCGAAGACCTCGCCGCGGACCTGCGCGACCCCGGCGCCTACGCCGGCGCCTGCGTCACCCTGCTGGCGCCGGCCGGGGCGGCGCACCGCGGCACGGTCTGGGTCCCGGCGCCGGCGGAAGACGCGGCATGACGGTCCTGTCCGCCGCGCTGCTGCTGTTCCTGATCCTGGACCCGCTGGGCAACGTCCCGGTGTTCCTGAGCGTGCTCAGGCCGCTGCCGCCGCAGCGGCAGCGGGTGGTGCTGGTGCGCGAACTGCTGATCGCACTGGCCGTGCTGATGCTGTTCCTGTGGTGCGGCAAGTTCGCCCTGGAGCTGATGCACCTGCGCCAGGAGTCGGTGTCGATCGCCGGCGGCATCGTCCTGTTCCTGATCGGCATCCGCATGGTCTTCCCGCGACCGGAGGGGCTGATGGGCGAGATTCCCGACGGCGAGCCGTTCATCGTGCCGCTGGCCATCCCGCTGATCGCCGGCCCCTCGGGCATGGCCGCGGTGATGCTGCTCGGCAGCAAGGAGCCGGAGCGGCTGGGCGAGTGGAGCCTGGCCCTGCTGGTGGCCTGGGCCGCCACCGCGGCGATCCTGCTGGCCTCGCCGCTGCTGTACCGGCTGCTCGGCCGGCGCGCGCTGGCGGCCATCGAGCGGCTGATGGGCATGCTTCTGGTGGCCATTTCGGTGCAGATGCTGCTCGATGGCCTGGCCACGTACCTGACGACGGCCCTGTGACCGCCGCGTGCGGCGCCTGCCAGGGCAGGTGCCGATTCCGGACGGAAAAGCCTGTTGGCGTATGGCGTTGCGATCTGCTGCAGCGCAGTGGATTTTTGTCACGCCGCGGTCACACTTCCCTCCTAGCATGTTAATCTGGTGTTAACCCCTGTGACGACGTTCGCAGGGAAGCCAATCGTCGTCCGCTCGGGCGCCATGCCCGCACGCCACTCAAATCCGAGGCCTTTCGCATGACTGATACCCGTCGACTCCGGATGTCCAAACTCACCCTGGGTCTGGTCGCCGCTCTCGCCGCCGCTCCCGCTTTCGCCCAGAGCACCTCCGCGGGTGTCGGCGGCGTGGTCATCGGCACCAGCGGCCAGCCGGTCGCCGGCGCCGAGGTGACCATCACCCACGTCGAATCGGGCACGGTCAGCCGCGCCACCACCGATGCCAGCGGCCGCTTCAGCGCCCGTGGCCTGCGCGTGGGCGGCCCTTACACGGTCACCATCACCAAGCCGGGCGAAGGCACCAAGACCGAGGAGGGCCTCTACCTGGGCCTGAACCAGGTCGGGGTGGTCAACGCCACCCTGAGCGGTGACATCGCCACCCTGGAAGCGGTCACCGCGGTCGGCGTCGCCGGCGGCTCGCAGGTGTTCAGCGCATCCAAGATGGGCGCCGGCACCAACGTCACCCTCGAACAGATCGAAACGCTGCCGTCGATCAACCGCAATATCCAGGACTTCGTCCGCCTCGACCCGCGCATCAGCCAGTCCGACAAGAACCGCGGCGAAATCTCGGTCGGCGGCCAGAATCCGCGCTACAACGCGATCCGCATCGACGGCATCAACACCAGCGATACCTTCGGCCTGGAGTCGAACAACTTCCCGACGATCCGCCAGCCGGTGTCGATGGACGCCATCGAGGCGATCAACGTCGACATCTCCAACTACGACACCACCATCACCGGCGCCACCGGCGCGGTGATCGATGCGGTGACCAAGTCGGGCACCAACGAGTTCCACGGCAGCGTGTACGGCGTGTACCGCGATGCCGACATGGTCGGCGACAACCCGACCAGCGGCGCGCCGTTCACCGGATTCAACGACGAGCGCACCTACGGCGCCACCTTCGGTGGCCCGATCCTGAAGGACAGGCTGTTCTTCTTCGTGAACTACGAGAAGTTCGAGCGCGACCGCGCCGCCTCTTCGTTCGGCCCGATCGGCTCGGATGCGACCAACATCGTCAACATCACCCAGGGGGAGATCGACGAAGCCAAGCTGATCGCGCAACAGGTCTACGGCGTGGACATCGGCAGCACGGATGCGCCGAGCAGCACCAAGCAGGAGATCGAGGAGTATGCGGCCAAGATCGACTGGAACATCAACGACGACCACCGCCTCTCGGCCCGCTTCTCCAAGCTCGAGCAGGTCGATCCCGTCCTCGCCGGTTCCAGCAACACCTCGCTGGGCTTCGACAGCCGCTGGTACGACATCGTCAAGAACGTCGACACCTCCGTGGTGCAGCTGTTCAGCGACTGGTCCGACACCTTCACCACCGAGTTCAAGGTCGGCCGCCGCACCTACGACTCGCTGAGCAACGTCAACGCGCGCCTGCCGGAAGTGAGCATCGGCTTCGGTGCCGCCAACGACCCGGACCTGGCTGCCGCCCCGTTCCTGAACTTCGGCACCGACCAGTTCCGCCACGGCAACCAGATCAACACCACCACCGACACCGCCTTCGGTGCGGCGACCTGGTATGCCGGCGACCACACCGTGAAGTTCGGCTTCGATTACGAAGAGAACGACGTCTACAACCTCTACGCGCAGAACATCTGGGGCAGCTACAGTTTCGCCAGCCTGGACGCCTTCCGCAACGGCGAATACGGCTCGTATACGCTGAACGCGCCCGTCCCGGGCAATGGCCTCGATTCGATCGAGATGCGCTACCGGCACCGCAACACCGGCCTGTTCGTGCAGGACAGCTGGGCGGTCAACTACAACCTGACCCTGCTGTTCGGCCTGCGTGCGGACCTGCCGGACCTCGATGACGTGCCGGTGCACAACCTGCTGGTGCAGGAGGTGTACGGACTGGACAACCGCAACACGCTCGACGAAGTCCTGATCCAGCCGCGCGTCGGCTTCAACTACGCGTTCGACGGCGACCGCCCGACCCAGCTGCGCGGTGGCGTCGGCCTGTTCCAGGGCGCGGCGGCCAACGTCTGGGTGGGCAATTCGTACCAGAACACGGGCTTCGGGCTGATCGGCTACAACGCGTTCCCGAACGGCATCACCGGCGTCAGCCAGGCCGATCGCGACCTGATCTGGGCCAGCCTGCCGGTGACCATGGATCCGGACAACCCGACCACGCCTGCACCGGCGGCGGGCTACAGCATGATGGTCAACCTCATGGAGGACGGCATCGAGCAGCCGTCGGTGTGGAAGGCCAACCTCGCTTTCGATACCGAGTTGCCGTGGCATGGCATCGTCGCATCGGCCGAGCTGCTGGTGACCAAGGTCAACAACGCACTGCACTTCGAGCGCCTGGATCTGGGGGCTCCGACCTACGCCACCGGCGTCGACGGGCGTCCGCTCTACTGGCGCAACCTGTACGGAACCGCCAGCGGCACCCGCGCCAATGGCGGCACGTACAACGGGAGCACCATCGCCCAGATCGCCGACACCATCCCCGGCTACGAGAACGTGACCGGCTGGCACGGCGACGGCGTGCTGCTGATGAAGAACACCGACAAGGGTCGCACCGCGCAGTTCACCGTGGGCCTGGAAAAGGCGGTCGTCGACACCTGGGGATGGTCGCTGTTCTACACCTACACCAACGCCACGGAAGTCAATCCGCTGACCTCTTCGCGCGCGATCTCGAACTGGTCGAACAAGGCGATCTTCGACCCCAATGAGGATGTCGCGGCCGCCTCGAACTACGAGATCCGGGACCGCATCCTCGGCACCCTGTCGTTCCGCAAGGCCTTCTTCGGCGACAACTACACCACGTTCTCGGCGATCTACGAAGGCCGCTCGGGTACGCCGGTAAGCTGGCGCTACCTCAACGACATGAACGGCGACGGTTACACCAACGACCTGCTGTACGTCCCCTCCGGCCCCGGCGATGTGCTCTTCAGCGGCGGCGCGGCGATGGAGGCCTCGTTCTTCGACTGGCTGGCCCGCAACCCCGCCCTGGCGCGCTACAGCGGCCAGGTCGCCGAGCGCAACAGCGACCGCAATCCCTGGGTCAACAACCTCGACATCCGCATCAGCCAGGAACTGCCGGGCTTCTTCGAGGGGCACAAGTCGGAGATCTGGCTGGACGTCATGAACGTGGGCAACCTGATCAACAAGGACTGGGGCCACATCGCATACCAGACGCCGTACAGCGACATGCGTGCGGTGCGCTTCGTCGGCCTCGACCAGGCCACCGGCAAGTATGTCTACAACTTCGATCCGAACGCGGTATACACCCGCTTCCTGACCGTGCCGGAATCGCAGTGGTCGCTGCAGGTGGGCTTCCGCTACAGGTTCTGACCCCGGGCGACCGGAAGCGTCACTGGAACGGCCGGGGCGACCCGGCCGTTTCCTTTTGGCGGCGCCGGCACGATGCGTCGCACGCGGCGCTGGAGTAGAGTCGGCGGCCGGTTTCCCCTGATTCGAAAAGGTCCCATGAACGAAGCGGTCACGACGAGCACGCTGCCCGTGCAGGACGCACGCATCTATCCGCGCGGCGGGCTGGATGTCCTTTCCCGTACCGAGGTGGCGCGGCTGCGCGACGCCTCTGCCGGCGGCATGCACGAGCTGCTGCGCCGCTGCGCGCTGGCGGTGCTGACCAGCGGCAGCGCCAACGACGACCCGCGCGCGGCGCGCGACCTGTACCCGACCTTCGACATCCAGGTCGCCCAGCAGGACCGCGGCCTGCGCATCGACCTGGTCAACGCGCCGGCGATGGCTTTCGTCGATGGCGAGATCATCCGCGGCGTGGCCGAGCTGCTGTTCGCCACCGTGCGCGACCTGGCCTGGACCGCGATCGAGCTGGGCGAGGACTGCCATGGCACCGACCTCGATACGTCGGCCGGCATCACCGACTCGGTGTTCGGCCTGCTGCGCAACGCGCGCATCCTGCAGCCCTCCGATCCCAACCTGGTGGTGTGCTGGGGCGGCCACTCGATCTCGCGCGAGGAGTACATCTACACCAAGCAGGCCCAGCTCGTAGCCGACCTGCTTGGT
>CAZBDE010000074.1:0-11626 GCA_964490415.1 uncultured Pseudoxanthomonas sp.
GCTGTTCGACGACGGCGTGGCCTACATGGCCAACTGCCCGGCCGGCAGCGTGGACGTGGTGATCGTCGACTCGACCGATCCGGTCGGCCCGGCCGAGGGCCTGTTCAACAAGGACTTCTACGCCAGCTGCTTCCGTGCGCTGAAGGACGACGGCATCCTCGTGCAGCAGTCGGAGTCGCCGCTGGCGCAGCTGGAGCTGATCGGGTCGATGCGCACGGAAATGGGCAAGGCCGGCTTCTCCACCTTCAAGACCCTGCCGTTCCCGCAGCCGTGCTACCCGACCGGCTGGTGGAGCGTGACCCTGGCGCGCAAGGGCCAGGGCTTCGCCTTCCGCGACGGCGATGCGACGGCCAAGGGCTTCCCGACGAAGTACTACAGCGCCCATCTGCACCAGGGCGTGCTGGTCGCGCCGCCGTTCGTGGCCGAGGCCCTGGGCGAAGCCCAGGACTGACGCGCGACCCCGGGTCCTACAGCGCGTCGGCGTCCAGTTCGCCGGTGCGGATCCGCACCACCTGGCCCAGGTCGTAGACGAAGACCTTGCCGTCGCCGATCTTGCCGGTGCCGGCCGCACGCACGATCGCCTCGACCACCGCCTCGACCCGGTCCTCGGTGACCGCGACCTCGATCTTCACCTTGGGCAGGAAATCGACCACGTACTCGGCGCCGCGGTACAGCTCGGTATGGCCCTTCTGCCGGCCGAAGCCCTTGACCTCGGTGACGGTGATGCCGGCGATGCCCTGCGCCGACAGCGCTTCGCGCACGTCGTCGAGCTTGAACGGCTTGATCACGGCCATGATCATCTTCATCCGGCACTCTCCAGGCGTGGGGCCGACAGGATAGCGCGAGCCGCGCTTGCCACGCCGGCGCGCGCCGGCTTCAATGCCCGCGTGCGCGCCGCCGCGCCGGTCCTCGGAGTTTTCCGACCGCACGCGCCGACCCGCCCCGATCCCGCACGCCGCGCCGCCGGCGCACCCTGAACTTCCCGCCGGAGCCGCCATGATCGACCTCGACCACATCGACGACCTCGCCCGCCGCCTCAGCGAACTGGTCCCGCCGGGCCTGCGCGAATCGGGCGGGGAGCTGCAGGCCAGCTTCCGCAGCGCGCTGCAGGCCGGGCTGGGCCGGCTGGACCTGGTCACCCGCGAGGAGTTCGACGTGCAGCGCGCGGTGCTGCTGCGCACCCGCGAGAAGCTCGAGGCGCTCGAGCGCGGGGTCGAGGCGCTGGAGGCGCGCCTGCACGCCGCCGGCCAGCCGCGCCCGGGCGGCCCGGACTGAGGCGCGCATGGGCCTGGCGCTGGTGCACAGCCGGGCCCGCACCGGGGTCGTCGCCCCGCCGGTGCAGGTGGAGGTGCACCTGTCCGGTGGCCTGCCTTCCACCCAGATCGTCGGCCTGCCCGCCGCGGCGGTGCGCGAGTCGCGCGACCGCGTGCGCGCGGCGATCCTCTGCGCGCAGTTCGAATACCCGCAGCGGCGCATCACCATCAACCTCGCCCCCGCCGACCTGCCCAAGGACGGCGGCCGCTTCGACCTGCCCATCGCCCTGGGCATCCTCGCCGCCAGCGGCCAGATCGACCGCGACGCGCTGGCCGGCTGCGAATTCCTCGGCGAGCTGGGCCTGACCGGCGAACTGCGTCCGGTCGACGGCGTGCTGCCCGCGGTGCTGGCCGCCGCCCGCGCCGGCCGCCGGCTGGTGGTCCCGGCCGGCAGCGGCGCCGAGGCCGCGCTGGCGCGCGACGCCGAGGCCTACGTCGCCCGCACCCTGCTGGAAGCCTGCGCCAGCCTGGGCGGGCGCCCGCTGCCGCGCGCCAGCGCGAGTGCCGGCGCCGGCACTGGCACCGTGGCGACGCTGCCGGTCGCGCAACCGGACATGGCCGACGTGCGCGGCCAGGCGCAGGCGCGGCGCGCGCTGGAGATCGCCGCGGCCGGCGGCCACCACCTGCTGATGAGCGGCCCGCCCGGCTGCGGCAAGACCCTGCTGGCCTCGCGCCTGCCCGGCCTGCTGCCGGAGGCCAGCGAGGCCGAGGCCCTGGAGACCGCGGCGGTGCACTCGATCAGCGGCCGCGGCCTGGACCCGGCGCGCTGGCGCCAGCGCCCGCTGCGCACCCCGCACCACGGCGCCAGTTCCGTGGCCCTGGCCGGCGGCGGCAGCCCGCCGCGGCCGGGCGAGATCTCGCTGGCGCACAACGGCGTGCTGTTCCTGGACGAACTGCCGGAATGGAGCCGCACCGCGCTGGAAGTGCTGCGCGAGCCGCTCGAATCCGGCCGCATCACCATCTCCCGCGCGGCGCGCAGCGCCGAGTTCCCGGCGCGCTTCCAGCTGGTCGCGGCGATGAACCCGTGCCCCTGCGGCTGGGCCGGCGATCCGTCCGCGCGCTGCCGCTGCACGCCCGACGCAGTCCAGCGCTACTGGAACCGCCTGTCCGGCCCGCTGCTGGACCGGATCGACCTGCACCTGGCGATGGTGCGGCTGCCGCCGGCGCTGTTGCGCGCCGACGCCCCGCCGGGCGAGTCCAGCGCCGCGATCCGCCGGCGCGTGGAAGCCGCCCGCACGCGCCAGTTCGACCGCGCCGGCGTCCTCAACGCCCACCTCGACACCGCCGGCGTGGCCGCCACCTGCACCCTGGACGCGGCCGGGCAGCGGTTGCTCGAACAGGCCGGCGAACGCCTGCAGCTCACCGCACGCAGCCTGCATCGCATGCTCCGCGTCGCCCGCACCCTCGCCGACCTCGACGCTGCGCACGCCATCGCCGTGTCGCACCTCGCCGAAGCGCTGGGCTACCGCGCACCGCTGGCCGCCAGCGGCGGCTGATGCCGGCGTGCGCAGCCGGGCAAGCCCGGCTCTACGGGCTACGGGCCACCTGCCATCGGTCATGGATGCCGTTTAACGCGACGGAAACGACGGCGGCCGGCCACATGCGCTAGCGTGCGCGTTCTGATGCCGCCGGCATCCCTGGAGTCCGCCCGCCCATGCGCCGCACCCCTCTGTTCGCCGTCACCACCCTCGCCCTCGCCCTGGCCGCCTGCACCGGCAATAAGGACGGCGACGCCACCACCGCCGCGACCGCCACGCCGAAGGACGTCGAGCTGATTCCGCGCGACGCCCTGTTCGGCAATCCCGAGCGCGCCGGCGTGCAGATCAGCCCCGACGGCAAGTACCTGAGCTGGATCGCCCCGGTGGACGGGGTGATGAACGTCTGGGTCGCGCCGGCCGGCGATCCGGCCGCCGCGCGTGCGGTCACCGACGACAAGGCGCGCGGCATCCGCAACTACTTCTGGTCGTTCCGTCCCGACACGCTGCTGTACCTGCGCGATACCGGCGGCGACGAGGACTTCCACCTGTTCGCGGTGGACCTGGCCGGCAACCAGACCCGCGACCTCACCCCGTTCCCGAAGACCACCGCGCAGGTCGTCGGCGTCAGCCCGGAGCAGCCCGACAGCATCCTGGTCGGCATGAACGACCGCGACGCCAAGTGGCACGACCTCTACCGCGTCGACCTGGCCAGCGGCCAGCGCACCCTGGTGGAGAAGAACACGCAGGAGATCGCCGGCTACCTCACCGACGGCCAGTACAACCTGCGCTACGCCCAGCGCGCGTTGCCCGACGGCGGCATGGACATCCTCAGGCGCGCCGGCAATGGCTGGGAGAAGGCCGAGAACATCCCGTTCGAGGACGTGATGACCACCAGCACCCTGGGCCTGACCCGCGACGGCAAGACCCTGTACCTGTCCGACTCGCGCAACCGCAACACCTCGGCGGTATACGCGGTGGACAGCGCCAGCGGCGAGCGCAGGCTGCTGGCCGAGGACGCGCGCGCCGACATCGGCGGCGGCCTGAGCGACCCGCGCACCGGCGAGCTGCAGGCGGTGTCGGTGAACTACCTGCGCAACGAATGGAAGCCGCTGGGCGATGCGCTCGCCGCCGACCTCGCAGTGCTGGAAGGCATCGGCCCGGGCGAGGCCGGGGTCAATTCGCGCACGCTCGACGACAGCACCTGGATCGTCACCTATTCGGCCGCCGAATCGCCGGTGGCCTACTACCGCTACGACCGCAGCCCCGGCGCCGAAGGCAAGCTGACCAGGCTGTTCTCCGCGCGCCCGGCGCTGGAAGGCAAGCCGCTGCAGCCGATGTGGCCGCTGGAGCTGAAGTCGCGCGACGGCCTCACCCTGACCAGCTACCTCACCCTGCCCGCGCAGGCCGACGCCGACGGCGACGGCAAGGCCGACCACCCGGTGCCGATGGTGCTGCTGGTCCACGGCGGCCCGTGGGGCCGCGACGATTACGGCTACAGCAGCTACGACCAGTGGCTGGCCAACCGCGGCTACGCGGTGCTGACGACGAACTTCCGCGGCTCCACCGGCTTCGGCAAGGACTTCACCAACGCCGGCGACGGCGAATGGGCCGGCAAGATGCACGACGACCTGGTCGACGCGGTGGACTGGGCCGTCGGCGAGGGCATCACCACCGCCGACAAGGTCGCGATCATGGGCGGCAGCTACGGCGGCTACGCGACGCTGACCGGCCTGACCTTCACCCCCGACACCTTCGCCTGCGGCGTGGACATCGTCGGTCCGTCCAACCTGGAGACGCTGCTGGCCACGGTGCCGCCGTACTGGGCGAGCTTCTACGAGCAGCTGGCGCGGCGCATGGGCGACCCGCGCACCGAGGAAGGCCGCGCATGGCTGAAGGAGCGCTCGCCGCTGACCCGCGCCGACCAGATCAAGAAGCCGTTGCTGATCGGCCAGGGCGCCAACGACCCGCGGGTGAAGCAGGCCGAAAGCGACCAGATCGTGTCGGCGATGCAGGCCAAGGGCATCCCGGTCACCTACGTGCTGTTCCCCGACGAGGGCCACGGCTTCGCCCGCCCGGAGAACAACAAGGCCTTCAACGCCATCACCGAGAACTTCCTGGCCAAGTGCCTGGGCGGCCGCGCGCAGCCGATCGGCGAGGACCTGGACGGCTCCAGCACCACCGTGCCGGCCGGCGCCGACGGCGTCGAAGGGCTGTCGGCGGCACTGCAGGCGCACACGCAGGACGTACGCGAGTAAGGACGGGGAACTCCGCGCGGCGCTAGGGTCGCCAGACGGCGCCGCGCGGATCCAGTTCCATCGTCTCCATCGTCGCGCCGCGCCAGCCGAAGCCGCAGACCGCCAGGACACCGTCGCGCACCGGGTCCAGGCCCAGCGCCTGCTCCAGCACCGCCTCGTTGACCGCGGCGGTGATGAAGGCGCCCAGCCCGGCTTCGGTCGCCGCCAGGTACAGCATCTGCGACAGGTGCCCGGCCTCCAGCGCCACCACCCGGTAACCCTTCGGATGGCGGCGGTATTTCCAGTAGTGGCGGTCGTAGCGCGGCGCCAGCACCACCATCGCGTGGGCGTCGGCGAACCAGTGCTGCCGCGCCAGCGCCTGCGAGGCCAGTTCCGCCAGCGCCAGCGACGGCGCGGGCAACGGCTGCAGCGCGTGCTCGCGCGGCCGGTAGTGGTACAGGCCCGGCGCGACGCCCTCGACGGCGCGCACCAGCAGGTAGGCCTCCACCGGATGCAGCCCGCCGCCGGAAGGGCTGTTCTTCTTCAGGAAGACCGTGTCGGCGGCGGCATCGACCTGTCCCTGCGCGGCGAACACGCGCTCCAGCACCTGCGCGAACAGCGCGTGCGGCAACGCGCGTGCGGCATCGAAGTTGCGGCAGGTGACGCGGCGCGCGAGCAGCGCATCGAACGCATCGCGGCGCGCGCGCGGCAGCGCCAGCGCGCGCCCCTCGCCGCGCTCGACCGTTTCCGGCGGCGGCACGCCCAGCAGCGCGCGCAGGTCCTCGACGGCGGCGGTGCCGGTGTCTTCCAGCGCCTGCACGGCGTCGATGCCGTCCCAGCGGGTGAAGGCATGCAGGGTGGCGGCGAGCGGATGCCAGTGCACGTCGCGCAACGCCTGCTCGCGCTCGCGCCAGGCGGCATGGCGCTTGCCGCTGCCCAGCACCAGGCCTTCGCGCAGCAGCCGCGGCAGGTGCCGGCGCGCGTCATCGTCCAGCGCGGCGCGGTCGATCCAGCGCTCGGCGCCGAGCCTGCCGAGCAGTGCGCATTCGCCCGCATCGACTTCGACCTCGCGCCCCAGGTGTGGCGCCAGCGCGACCCAGCGGGTCGTGCCGCGCACGCCGTCGCCTCCGGCCAGCAACCCGGCCAGGTCGAATTCCATTTCCTCGCGGGGCTCCAGATAGAGCACCCGGCAACGTCGCACGCGCATCGTCCCGTCCTTTTGCCCCGCGATCCGGGATACCGCGCCTCGGGCCGGCCGCGGCGTTCCCCTGCCGCGGCGCCCGCCAAGAAGGTACCAAGCCGGCCGCCGGCACGGCGATCCACGTCATCCCCTCCGGCGCGCTTCCCCCAGCCCCCCGGCGCGCGCGCGGCGCGTGCCGGAGGCACTGGCCCGGCGTACTTGTGGCGGCGGCGACCGGCCGCTAGATTGCGCGCAGCGGCCCATTCCCGGGCCGTTTCCCGGGGAACCCATCATGGCGACGAAGAAAGCAGGGAGTGCTGTGCCGCTGGACCCGAAAGTGGCGCGCAGGCTCCTCGACAAGCTGGGCACGGACAACGAGTTCCGGCGCCTGTTCAAGAAGGACCCGAAGGCCGCGCTGGTCGCGTCCGGCTACAAGGTGGCCAAGGGCGACGCCGCCGCCGCCGCCGCGCTGGAGCGGGTGGCCGTATGCATGGCGGTAAGCCGGATCGCGCCGAAGGCCGCGGTGCTGCAGGCGCGCGACGCGCTGGAAACGCAACTGCTGACCGGCCTGCCGATGACGCCGAATCAGTTGAATGTCGCCAGCACCGCATCGCGGCGCACGCGCAGTTGAGGCGGCCAGGACGGGGGGTTCCACGCTGAATCGAAACGGCGCAGCTCGGCCTGCGCCTCTTCGCGATCGCCGCGGGCGGCCAGCAGCTCCGCCGCCCGCAACCGCGCCAGGGTGCTGTCGTACACGTTCAAGGGCTGCAACGACCACGCCGCGCCGATCTCCGCATAGGCACGCCCGCGGCTCTGCGCCAGCCAGCGTGCCTGCGCCAGCGCCTGCTCCCTGCGGCCCGCCGCGGCGTACGCCTCCATGAGCGACACCCGCAACTGGATCGGCTCGTTGCCGTCGAGCGCGCCTTCCAGCAGCGAGATCGCGCGGTCGGGCTTGCCGGCCGCGCGCAGCTGCTCGGCACGCAGGGCGACGAAGACCCCGTTGACCGGTGGTTCGCCCAGGTAGCGGCCCGTCCGTTCCAGCACGCGGACGACGCGCGAGGCGGTCTGCGCATCGCCCAGGCGCTGCGCCAGCAAGGCCGCGACGATGCTGGTGTAGGCCGCCTCCATGCCGTCCGCGGGGGTGGTTTCCCTGTCCTCCACGATCGCCAGTGACTGGTCCACCAGCGACTGCAGCGTCGCCACGGCCTTGTCCGCGCGCCCGTTCGTCCAGGCCGTCACCGCGATGGGTAACAGGGCCACCCGCCCGAGCGTCGAGTCCACGCCGACCGCCGTGCGGATCGCTGCCGCCTGCTTCTCGGCTTCCGGCCACAGCCCCTGGTCGACGAGCATGCTGATCCGTTCGAAGCGCCGGTCCGCTTGCGCCGGATCCACCGGCCAGCTGCGGCCGGCCTCGTCGAACCGGCGCAGCGCGGCCTGGCTGACCGCCAGCCCGACCCTGGCGCTCTGCGCCCCCCCGTCCAGCGAGGTGCGGAATGCCTGCTCGGCGCCGGCCGTGTCCTCCAGCCCCAGCTTCAACAGGCCGACCAGCTGCCAGGACAGGGCCGAGAATTCGTTCTTGCTGGACGCCGCGCGCGTCGCGTAGTCCAGCGCCTCGGAGTACGCGTTGCGTGAGAACAGCGCGTATCCCACGTTGGCCGATGCGGGAAAGTAGTCCGGATAGAGCAGCGCCATCTGCCGCCACCGGTCCGGCACTTCGCGCGGCGCGTGCACCTCGGCCAGCCATGCGTCGAGATAGAGCTGGTCGCGCGGCGGCAGGTGCGCACGCAGCTGCCGCGCCTTCTCCAGGTGCGGCAGGGCGGCGGCCATGTCCACTTCCGCCCTGTTCGCGCGCACCAGGCCGAGGTGCGCGAGCGCGAACCGCGGATCCAGCTCGACCGCGCGCGCATACATGTCGCGGGCGAGCCTGAACTGCGACCTGGCGAACGCCTGCTGGCCCAGCGCATAGGCGCGCAACGCGTCCAGGTTCGAAGTGGTGACGTCCGGCAGCGGCGCCGAATTGCGCTGGATCGATGCCAGCGTCTCGCCCACCGTGTCGCGCAACGCGGCGGTGACCTCGTCGATGGATGCGAGCATCGACTGCAGCCCGCTGCCATCCGCGGACTCGACCGCCAGCGTGCGCCGGGTCCGCGGATCGACCACTTCGGCGCTGAAGCGCACGCGCCCGCCGACCTCGGCCACCACCGGCAGGATCAGCAGCCGCGCGCCGTCGCGCTGCGCCACCTCCGAACCGACCGCGCGGTCGAGCGGGGTCTTCTCCGGGTCGCGCTCCATCCGTGCCAGCGTGTCGCGCACCTTCAGGTCGCTGAGCACGTTGACGTAGCGCGACTGCTCCAGGCTGATCCGGAACGCCTGCTCCAGCGAATCGTCCAGCACGGTCTGGCCGGTGAGGTTGCGCAGGTCGCCCACCACCACCCAGTCGCGTTCGGAAAAGGCGATGGCCGGATCCGGGCGGGTCATGAACCAGATGCCGAGGCCGACCCCGGCCACGAGCATCGCCTCGGCCGCCAGCGCCGCGGGCCGGCGCCACAGCGGCAGGTCCCGCCGCGCCTTGGCATCGCCATACGGCATGCGCAGCGGCGCCAGGCCGGGTTCGCCGACCTCGTGGACTTCCTGCACGTCGGGCAGGCCCTTGAAGTGCCAGCGCCCGTGGGGGCGCCACTGCAGCGCATCGCCGCGCTCCCCCAGCTCGCGCGCGGCACGCCGCACCAGCGGCTCGGCGACCGAGGACAGCAGGATCTGCCCGGGGCGGGCCAGGTGCATCAGCCGTGCGGCGAACGGCTTGGCCAGGCCTTCCACCTCCACCGGCTTGGCCCCGGCGTTCACCGCCTCCTCGCTGTTGCGCCAGACCAGCACCTCGCCCACGTGCAGGCCGGCACGCGCCATCAGCGGAGGGGCGATGTGGTGCGCCTGGCCCAGCGCTTCCAGGCCGCGGCGGTAGTCCAGGGCGAAGCCCAGTCCGTCCAGCGGGCGCTCGAACAGCAGCAGCAGGCCGTCGGAACGGTCGATCAGGCGGCCGCGCCAGCGCTGCTGCAGCTCCAGCACCAGCCGGTCGTGGTCGCGGAACAGTTGCGCGGCCGCGCCATCGCCCAGCCTCTCCACCATGCCGGTGGAATCGCACAGGTCGGTGAGCAGCAGGGTGCGCAGCTGCGGCGCGTCGGCGTGGTGGTGCGGCATGCCATCCATCGCCGTCGGCTCAGGCCCGCAGCAGGGCGCCGGCGTCGATCCAGAAGGCACGGTTGCCCCCCAGTCGCTTGGCCTCGTACAGGGCCGCGTCGGCGCGGGCATACCAGTCGTTCCAGTCCTGCTCCGGCTCGACCAGGCAGGCACCGACGCTGACCGCGCAGATGGTCGGCACGACCTGCTGCAGCTGCAGCAGGCTGCGCGTGGTGGCGACCACGAAATCGGCGTAGCGCATCACGTCGGCGCGTTCGTGCGCGCTCACCAGCAGGCAGAACTCGTCCCCGCCCAGGCGGCAGGGCACGTCGTCGGCGCCGGCCACCGAGCGCAGGATGCCGGCCACGTTCTGCAGCACGCGGTCGCCGACCAGGTGGCCATGGTCGTCGTTGACCTGCTTGAAGCGGTCGCAGTCCACCAGCACCAGGCCCATCGCCTGCTGCATGCCCGTGCGCCGGCACTCCTGCAGGTGCAGGGTCAGGCCGCGGCGGTTGTACAGGCCGGTGAGCTCGTCGGTGCGGATCAGCTCTTCGGTCTGGTTGAGCTGGTGGGTGGTGGCGTAGAGGTTGTCGAGCGCCGTTTCCAGGTCCTGGTTGCGGCGCCGCAGCTGGCGGATCAGGCCCTGCTCGTTGAGCACCACGCGGGCGATCGAGCGGCGCAGGAACTGCGCCACCAGCGCCGGGTCGCGCTCGGCCAGCTGCTCGAACTCGGCCTGCCCCAGTTCCAGCAGGCGGCCTTCGCTGGCCGCCACCGCGTCGGCGCTGCGGGTGTGCTCGCCGATCAGCAGGCCCAGTTCGCCGAAGAACTCCCACTGGCCCAGCTGCTTGGTGGCCAGGTCGTTGCCGAAGTCCAGCTCGACCCGGCCGGCGGCGATGACATACATGAGTTCGCCGGGGTCGCCGCGGCGGAACAGGCGCTCGCCCGCGCGCATGACCCGCTCGCGACCCACGGCCGCGAACAGGCTGTACTCGCGTGCCGTCAGGGTGGCGCTACTGCCGCTCCCCGCGTCCTGGTCGATCCTGTCACGGACGTTGTGCACCACGCCGTCGCTGGACATCCCGCGGCTCCCATACCCGGCCCCCTCCGGGTGAACGGCGAGCATAGCATCGCGCCGCGACGGCAACAGTGGACGCGCATCTTCCCCCGCGGTGGCGCGGACGAACGGCGAGGGACGCACGAACACCCGGCGCCGGGTCGCGGCCCTGGCACCACCCCTGCGGCCATACCGTCCTCTCCAGCGGAAAAGCGTATGGTCCATCGCGCATCACCCGCGACGCCGGCGCACCGACCCTGCCTGTACAAACGCCGCACGCGGTCCCGCCGGGACGGGCCAGGGCGAAAAAAGCGGGTGCGCCTCTCCCGACGCACCCGCGACACCGGCCCGCCACTCCCGGCGGGCCGGTGCCCCTGCACGGCCTCAGGCCGCGGCGCGGTCGTGGAACTGTTCCTCTTCGGTCGAACCCTTCAGCGCGGTGGTCGAGGACTGGCCCTGCTGGATCGCCTGGGTCACCGAGTCGAAGTAGCCGGTGCCGACCTCGCGCTGGTGCTTGACCGCGGTGAAGCCCTTCTCCGCGGCGGCGAACTCGGCCTCCTGCAGCTCGACGAAGGCGCTCATCTGGCGGCGGGCGTAGCCGTGGGCCAGGTTGAACATCGAGTAGTTCAGCGCGTGGAAGCCGGCCAGGGTGATGAACTGGAACCGGTAGCCGTAGCCGGCGATCTCCTTCTGGAACTTCGCGATGGTCGCGTCGTCCAGGTTCTTCTTCCAGTTGAAGGACGGCGAGCAGTTGTAGGCCAGCAGCTTGCCCGGGTACTTCGCGTGGATCGCCTCGGCGAACTTCCTGGCGAACTCCAGGTCCGGCTTACCGGTCTCGCACCACACCAGGTCGGCATACGGCGCGTAGGCCAGGCCGCGGCTGATCGACTGCTCCAGGCCGTTGCGGACCTTGTAGAAGCCCTCGACGGTGCGCTCGCCGGTGGCGAACGGCTTGTCGTTGTCGTCGATGTCGGAGGTCAGCAGGTCGGCGGCCTCGGCGTCGGTGCGCGCGACCAGGAGCGTCGGCACGCCCATCACGTCGGCGGCCAGGCGCGCGGCGTTGAGCTTCTCCACCGCCTCGCGCGTGGGCACCAGCACCTTGCCGCCCATGTGCCCGCACTTCTTCACCGAGGCCAGCTGGTCCTCGAAGTGCACGCCGGCCGCGCCGGCCTCGATCATCGCCTTCATCAGTT
>CAZBDE010000075.1:0-11560 GCA_964490415.1 uncultured Pseudoxanthomonas sp.
AGGCCGAGCAACGGATGCTCGACGCCTGCTTCCTGGGCCCCTATGGCGAGAACGACACCCTGCTGGAAAAGCTGGTGGTGGAGTTCCTGCGCGACCACGTGCACTGGCGGCGCAACTTCCATCCCGAGGATCCGCCCGCCATTCCCACTTCGGCGGCGCAACACCCGCAATACCAGCTGTTCGAAGCGAAGATGCGGCGCGAACTGCACCAGCTCTCGGCCGCGCTCAAGAAATCGGTGCCGTTCCACAGCCCCCGCTACATCGGCCACATGGCCTCGGACCTGCTGCTGCCGGGCCTGGCCGCGCAGATCCTGGCCCTGCCCTACAACCCCAACAACGTCAGCGAGGATGCCGCCCCGATCACGGTGCAGCTGGAAGTGCAGGTCGGCCTGCAGCTGGCGCGCATGCTCGGCTATCCCAGCGATCCGGCGCGGCCGGACTGCGCGTTCGGCCACCTGACCTCGGGCGGCACCCTGGCCAACTACCAGGCGCTGCGGCTGGCCCTGGCGCTCAAGGCGTTCCCGGTGGCGCTGCGCGCGGCAGGCGTAGCCGATATCGGCGTGCCCGACGACGACTGGCAGGCGTTCAACCTGGCACCGGCCGCCGCGATCGCGCTGCTGGTGCGCTGGCAGCGCTGGCTGGCCGGCCTGGACTGCGGCGATCGCCGGCACTGGCACGAACGGTTTCAGGCCCAGCGCATCGAGCAGCTGGGCATGGTCGAATTCTTCGCCCGGCACCGCGAACTGAAGGCCCCCCAGGTGCTGGCGCCGATCACCGCGCACTACTCCTGGAGCAAGGGCCTGAAGATGCTCGGCCTGGGCCGCGCGCAGTTGCGGCTGCTGGCGACCCGCGGCATGCGCCTGGACGCCGACGCCCTGCGCCAGGCGCTCGACCAATGCGAGCGCGAACGCCAGCCGGTGCTGATGGTCGTGGCCGTCCTGGGCAGCACCGAATACGGGACCATCGACCCGGTCGACGCGATCGTGGCGGCCCGCCGGGACGCGGCCGCGCGCGGACTGGGCTTCGCCATCCACGTGGACGCCGCCTGGGGCGGCTACCTGAGCACGCTGTTCCGCCATCCCGACGGCAGCCTGCGCACGCTGGAAGACGTGCGCCAGGGCTATCGCGACTTCCCCCAGCCCGAGGTCCACGCCGCCTTCGCCGCCCTGGCCGACACCGACTCGGTCACGGTGGATCCGCACAAGCTGGGTTACCTGCCCTACGGTACCGGCGCATTCATCTGCCGCGACCATCGCGCCACCGCCCTGGTCTCCGAACAGGCCGACTACGTGTTCAGCGAAGGCGCGTCCGACGATTACCTGACCCGCTACCGGCAACTGGGCCAGTTCGTTCCCGAAGGCTCCAAATCCGGCGCCGCCGCGGCCGCCGTCTACGTCACCCACCGCGTGCTGCCGCTGGACCACGCCAACTTCGGCCTGATGCCGCGGCAGACGGTCCTGGCGGCGGAAGCGTTCCAGGTGCGCGCCCGGCGATTCGCCCGCGAGATGGAAGGCCTGGTCTCGGCGAGCGTGCCGTTCCCGCCGGACAGCAACCTGGTCTGCCTGGCGCTCAATCCCGCCGGCAATTGCGACCTGGGCACCGCCAATGCCTTCGTGCGCCGGCTCTACGACGAACTGCGCTGCGATCCGCTCAAGCCGCTGCAGGTCAAGCAGTTCTTTTCCTCGATCACCACGTTGCAGCGATCGATGATCGGCGACGCGGAAATGCACCGCATCCTGGCCGGGCTCGGGATCGATCCTGCGTCCATGGACGGCGACCGCGCCGACCGGCTGGTGATCCTGCGCCACACCCTGATGAACCCCCACCTGATCGACCACGAGAACGGGATCAGCTACATCGACCTGTACTTCGACTATCTGGGAACGCTGTTGGGGGGTGCCGGACAAGGTTAGGCGGGAAAGGCAGGGGTCACCGGCCCGACCCCGTGTGGATCGCCCCCGCAACGCCGGGCCCGACCGACCCGACCTGTGGCACCCGCGCCAGGCCGTCTCAATCCCTGCGAATTCCCCGTCTAGAATCCATCCTCTGGATACTTCCGAGGACCACGATGGACTGGGTCAACCCACCCGGACAGGACGACGTCCCGCCCCTGTTCGAGCGGCTGCCGGCGGCACTGTTCCGACCGCTGGCAGCCAGCAACGGCCGCCGCTACTGGACCCTGCTCTGCCGTCTGATCGACGAGATGTGGGGCCACGGCGGCCGTTCGCCGGGCGAGGAAACCACGAAGTCGGTCGTGGTGCGCAAGATCGAGACCCTGCTGGCCGCCGACGACCCTTGGGAAGAGGACCTCGAAACCCCGGTCGCCGTCCGTGCCCATGAGATCGTCCGCGTCCTGACCGACTCCGGCTGGCTCAGCCAGCGCCGCCGCGGCGTGGCCGAGATGGTCACCGTGCGCCCGGTCATCGCCCAGTTCTACACCGTGCTGTGCGAATTCGCCCACCACGAACCGGAGTTCCTCGGCAGCAAGGTCCGCTCGATCTACTTCAACCTGCGCGCGGTCGCCAGCGGCGAGGCCAGCGGCGACCAGTACGCCGAGGCCGCCAAGCAGGCCCGGCAGTGCATGGCCCACATCGCCAACACCGGCTGCCGCGTCCAGGACCTGATGGACGCGCTGATGAAGCGGACCTCGGCACGCGAGTTCGTGCGCGGGTTCTTCGAGGAATACGTCGAAAAAGTCTTCATCGCCGACTACAGCGAACTGCGCACCCGGGACCATCCCTTGCAGCATCGCTCGCAGATCCTGGCCATCACCCTGCAGCTGCAGCACGACCCGCAGCAACGCGATGCCCTGGTCGCCTGGTACCAGGAGAAGAAGGCCAGCGGCGAACGGATCCGCGCCGAATACCTGTACGAACGCGATACCCGGCTGCTGATGCGGCTGAGAGACGTCGACGAGCAGCTGCAGCGCCTCGACGAGGAGATCCGCGACGCCAACCAGCGGGCCATCTCCTTCATCGAGTACAAGATGCGGGCGCCCAAGCACCTGGACAAGCTGATCGCCCGCGCCGCGCAGGCCACCGGGCGCCTGGACGAAGGCCACGTGGCGCTGCCCGCCGCCGCCGGCTTCCGTCACGCCGGACCGGAACTGCTGGCCCGGCCACGCACCGCAGCCCGGCCGGTGGCGGCCACGATGGTGGACAAGCGCCCCCCCACCCTGCAGGAACTGGCCATGGAACAGCTGCGCAGGCACATGGCCGACAACCGCCTCGTCGACCGGGTGAAGCTGGCCAACTACGTGGCGCGCCAGCTTGGTACGCGCCAGGCCATCGCCTCCGACGAACTGGCGATCGACTCGATCAACGACCTGTGCTGTTACCAGCGCCTGCTGCTGATCGCCGCGCACGATGCCTGCCCGCCGTCGCAACGGCGCTCCGACCCGCAGCTGCAGATGCTCAGGGGCGTGCGCATCGGCTTTGCCGAAGGCACCACCCGCAACCACTTCCTCGAACACCCCCGATTCTACATCCAACGGGAACATGCCCGATGAGCCACTGGGAACGACTGGCCTCGCAGAGCCAGGCCCACGCCGAAAGCGACTACCAGAAGGCCGGCTACCGGCTGGTCATGGAACAGGTGCTCTATGCCAGCGATCCGCGCAGCCGCCTCGCCTACGAATTGGTCGTCAGGCACCGCAAGGAGTACGCGGCCCTGCTCGGCCCGCTCGGCATCACTGTGACCCACAATGCCCACATGGGCTACGTGGCGGCAACGCCCAGCCAGTACGTGGCCGAGAAGATGCGCCTGACCGAAACCCGGCTGGCGCTGGTCCTGCGCCGCCTGTACGACGACAGGATGCACGCCACCGAAATCGTCGCCGGCGAGGCATTCGTCGACATGATCGAACTGGAGCGCGCCTACAAGGACCTGCTCAACCGCGAGCTCCCGCCCACCGCCGCCCTCAACGAACAGCTGCAGGCGATGAAGCGCTATGGCATCGCCCGCCTGGAGGACAGCCACGACGAGCAGCGCGTCCACATCGTGATCCGCCCGGGCATCGTCGACGTGCTGGGCGAGACCGCCCTGCTGCAACTCGCCGCGCATTCGGCCGACACCATGGAGGGGGAAGGAACCGATGAAGCCGCTTGAATCCCTGGGCATGGTCCAGTACTTCCTGTACGAACGGGAAGACCTGCAGCTGGGTCCGAACACCGCCTTCCTCGGCCCCAATGGCACCGGCAAGACCGCGTTGCTGGACGCCTTCCAGATCGTGCTGCTGGCCGCCGACCGCAACCGGACACATTTCAACGCGTCCGGCGAGGGCAAGAAGCGCGCCCGCAGCCTGCGCGAGTACTGCCTGGGCGTGTACGGCCAGAGCGAGGCCGAGCGCTGCCGGACCTCGGCCAACACCTATATCAACCTGGTCTTCCGCGACCCTGAAACCGGGGTTCCGGTGACCGCCGGCGTGTCCCTTTCGGCCAGCGCCGACGACCCGGACCACACGTTCAACAGCCTTTACATCCTGCCCGGCGTGGCACTGGCCACTCGCGACCACGTAGATCCGGAGGCCGAACGGGAGACGATCCTGCCCTGGCGCAAGTTCCAGCACATCGCCAAGGATGCCTGCGCCTTGGCAGGTACTACGCCGGTGTTCACCCAGAACCGCGAGGACTTCCTGCGCCAGCTGTTCGTCGGCCACCTGGCCTCGCCCGGCGAACGCCCGAACACCCGTGCGATCCGTTCGGCCTTCGCCCGTTCGCTCAAGCTCAACAAGGACGTGGACGATCTCGACGAAACCCTGCGCCAGCACCTGATCGAACAGCGGCTGACCAATGTCAAGGCGTTCCGCACGCGCCTGGAGCAGTTCCGCGACGTGCGCGAGATGATCCGCCGCCTGGTCGACCGCATCGAGCGGGCCACCGTCGTCGGCGACCGGTACGCCCAGGTCAAGCGCGAGCGTACGGTCCACGCCAACCTCGACGCATTGCGGGCGCTGTACCAGATGGAGCGGATTTCCGAGGAACTGGGCGAGCAGCAGGACCGTGTCCAGGTGCTGGCCGACCAGTTGGAAGCGGCCACACTCGACCTCGGGCGTGCCGAAACCGACCGGATCGGACTCCAGGAAGCGCGCGACCGCGCGTTCCGGCTGCTTCACACCGATCCGGAATACCTGTCCCAGGCAGGCCAGTCCGAGCGTCTGAAGGACAGGGAGAACCAGCATGCCGACACCCGCAGGGAACTGGGCAAGCTGTTGAAGCTGGCGCTGGAAACCGCCACAGCCGCCGGCAGGTTGCCGGAAATGGCCAGCCACCAGGGCGACTTCGAAGATGCCCTCAACCAGTTGCTGGACCTGCAACGCCACGCCGAGGCCCTTCGCGCGCCCACGCCGGCGAGCATCCAGTCGGCGATGCAGGCCATGGCCCGGGTACGGGGTTTGGTCAACAAGACCCTGGCCGCGGCCAACCGCGAGGTGGAGACGGCGCGGGACGCGCTACGCGATGCAAAGACGGCCTGGGAGCGCACCCAGCGCGGACTCACTCCGCTGCGTCGCGACGTCCTGGCCCTGCAACGCCTGCTGGCCGATGCCGGGATCGACGCCACCCCGGTCTGCGATCTCGTGCGCATCACCGATCCGCAGTGGCAATCGGCGCTGGAAGCCTACCTGGGCATCCACGTCGACGCCCTGCTGGTCCCCGAGTCGCGCGAACTGGATGCCATCCGCGTCTACAAGGAACACAAGGAGGCCCGCAACATCTTCCGGGTCAAGCTCGCTTTGCCTTCGCGCAGCCGCCCCTGGGTGGCCAAGGGGGGGAGCAGGTTCGCCGCGCAGCTGGTCGAAGGCGAGGACAAGGCGGCGGTACGCTACCTGCAGGGCGAACTGGGGCAGCTGTCCCTCGCCACTCGTGCCGAGGAACTGCACGCCGGCCGCAAGGCGCTCTCCAGCGACGGCATGGTCAGCTCCGGTGGCGGCGTGGAGCGCATGCGCCCGTCCGCCCGCAACGAACTGCTGATCGGCCGCGGCGACAGCGATGCCCATCGGCATGCGGCACAACAGGCCCACGACCAGGCCAGGACCGCGCTGGAGGAGGCCGAAGCGCAGGCCGGCCGCATCGCGCCGATCGAGCAGCGCCTGGCCCTGTTCGCCGACGTCCAGACCAGCCAGCCGCGGTTGGAAGCGCTCCTCACCCAGGCGGCAGCCGGCGACCGCGAGCTGCGCGACCTGCAGCAGACGCTCGCCTCCAGCCAGTCGGACCGGCTGACCGGGTTGAATGCCGGCTTCGAGTCGGCCAGCCAAGCCCTGACCAAGGCCGAGACGAACGAAAAGCGCCTGATCGAACTCAGGTCCAGGCTCGCCAGCGAATCGAACACTGCGAAGAACCAGATCGAAGGCATGCTCCGGCGCCAGGAAGCAACCGTGCTGGACGAAGCGCAGACCCGCCGGCAGCCGTTGTACGACGCCAACGAAGTGCAACGCCATCGCGAACGCTACGATGAACGCCATGGCGACAACTGGAATGACCTGCTGGCCGCACTGCAGGTCGCTTCCCGCAACGCCGAGGCGGCCGCGACCAATCACGACCGCGACGCCTGGGAGAAGTTCAGCCTCTACCTCCGCGACTTCCAGCTGCAGAACATCGACATCGCCAGCAGCCAGTGGGAGCGCGCCTATGCCTTCATCCTCGAAGACAGGCATCGCCTGGAAGACCTGGAGTTGGCCGACCAGGAAGCAAAGTCCCAGGAAGCCTACGAAGCGGCGGTCAAGGTGTTCCGGACCGACGTGGCCCAGAACCTTCTGGAGGGTTTCGAGGCCATCGAGGAACAGATCAACGGCCTCAACGAGGTGCTGAAGCATGCACCCGAGTTCAGCAACGGCGAGCGCTACCGCTTCCGGCATGCACCGGTCGAGCAGCACCGCGCCCTCTACGACTTCCTCAGGCGCGTGCGCGAGCACGGCGAGGCCGAAGAAGACATCTTCGGCGGCGCGGGCAAGGTGCCCGAGGAGTTCAGGACCCTGGTCGAGGGCGACGCCAGTTCGGAGCTGCTGCAGGAAACCAGCCCGCTCAACGACCACCGGCGCTTCTTCAGCTACGACGTGGAGATCTTCGCCCAAGGCAAGTCGATCGGCCTGCTGAGCAAACGCCTGGGCCCGGGTTCCGGCGGCGAACACCGCACACCGCTGTACGTGATCTTCGGCGCGGCGCTGGCCGCGGCTTATGGCAAGGCCCGAGGCAGCCAGGCCGGCGGCGGGATCATGCTTCTGGACGAGGCGTTCGAGAAGATGGATGCCCAGAACGTCCGCGCCACCGCCGACTACCTCAACGCGCTCGGCCTGCAACTGGTCATGGCCGGCCCCGAGGCCGACCAGGCCAAGATGTCCTCGTTCCTCAACGTCTATTACGACATGGCCCGGTACGGCTCGCGTACCGTCCAGCTCACCCGCAACGTGGTCCTGGACGAAGCCCGCGAACTGCTGCAGAGCGACAATTACCTGCTGCATCCCGAACTGCTGGAGCAGGCCATGGTCCAGATCGCGGGGACCGAGCATGCCGCTGGCTGACGCGGTCCTCACCGAGCTCCTGCACCGGGGCGAGCGCGCCCTGCTGCGGGGATCCACCCGCACTATCCAGGCCGACTTCACCGGCACGGATTCGCCGTACTGGCGGCAGGACTATGAGCAACGCCAGCATTGCCACGTCCGCCTCGCGGCGGCCGAGAAGGCCGGCGCCGTGGAACTGCGCTGGGCCAGGCAAGGCGGCGAGGACCGCCCACTGGAAAAAGTGCGGCTGGTGGATGCCGGCAGGCTTGCAGCCCTCCTCGGCACGGCTACCGCATCCGAAGCGGTGCGCCAGGCCCGCACCTTCCTGGAACCCTGGCTGGACAGCTCTCCTCGGGTGGCCGAACTGATCGAGGCCTGGTCCCGGCTCAAATCCCCTCGTGGGCTCGGCAGCGACAGCGCGCCGGACCTCGCCGACGCCCTGCGGGTACTGGATGCATTGCAGCGGAGTCAGGGCGACGACCAGATCGTCCGTGTCCTCAGCCGCAACCTGTTCCGCGACAGCAAGCGGATCGAGGCACTCGCCCGCCACATCGACCTGCTGACCGCCGATGGGCTCGGGGCGCCCGTGCGGCGACCGGAGGAAGTATTCAATGCCCTGGGGCTGGTCAAGGAACCCCAGCCTTTCCTGGTGGCCGGCAGCGGCCGCCTGGAGCTGGCGGCATCGCCGGATTGCCCGGTCGCCAGGCCGTTCGTGGGCGTCTCCAACCGCCACGTCACCGGATATTCCGGGACCCCGGCATGGGTGCTGAGCATCGAGAACCTGACCACCTTCCACCAGGCCAGCCAGCATGCCGATGCAGGCAACGGCCTCATCCTCTACACCGGCGGCATGCCGTCACCCAGTTGGTGCCGGGCGTACTCGGCCATCCTGGCGTCCATTCCGGAACGGACGCCCGTCTACCACTGGGGCGACATCGACCAGGGCGGATTCAGGATCGCCGCGCACCTCCGGAGCACCTGCGTCCACCGGCATCGGTTCCATCCTTGGCTGATGGATGCAGGCGAGATGGATGCGGCAGCGAGCTGCGTAACGACCGAAGCCATCCGCAACAGCATGGCACGGCATGCGCGTGACGCGGGATGGGAGGCGCTTACCCAACGCATGCTCGCGAGAACCGCCGAACAGGAAGGCATTCCCATCCGCCTGCCGACCGCCGCCAGCGGTTTTCGTCCGGATTGATGCCGTCCTCGCCGGCATGGACGCGCTGCGCACACAGGGGTCAAGCCAAGCCATCGCGATCGCCATCCGTTTTCATCGCAGTGCAATACCAGACCCGTAGAACGCCACCTGTCCCCCAGGGAAGGAGCTATGGACCCGTTCGAACGCTTCGCGACGCGGCACGGCAAGGACTTTGCCCGCATCGCCCGCGCCACCGGCGGCGAGCAACAGCGCGAGGACGTGGCTCAGGAAGCCTGGCTGATGGCCGGCACAGTGGCCGCACGTCACGGCCGGGCGATCGATTTCGACGATCCCGCCTTTGCCGATCTGTTGCTGCGGCACCTCTATCAAGCCTTAGTCCGCTACACCGAACTCAATGTGCGCCGTGCGGTGCGACTGGACCACGGCAGAAGCGGGGACGATGCCTATGACGCGCCGCACTGGCTGATGAACCGCCTGGCCGCTGACGGCGGCGGCGATCCGCTTTCACACTTGACCGCCACCGAGGACGCCGCCACCGCGCCGGACATCGATGCACCGCATCCTTCGCTGGCAGGTGCCTGGGTCATACTGCTGCGTGATTGCGACAACCGCATGCCGATCGTCGCCGCGCGCCTGCTGATCTCCGTGTCGCACTGCCGCCGCTGCCGGGCCAAAGCCGAAATGCTCGCCCGATTCCAGCACGCCATCCCGCTCGCACCACCGCGCTCGGCCGTCCAGCTCGGGCCGTGGCGGCGCTACCGCGCCACGCGCACGCCGCGGCAACTGGCGTTCGATTTCGACGGACCGCTGCTGGCCAGGTTGCCTTGAGCGGCCAGCCAGCAGGAGGATGGACCGGCAATGGTCGTATCCCCACGCGGGCGGGAATGAAGATTTTCGCTTGCGAGGGCTGCCCTGTGAGATCTGCATGGACTGACCGCGGGGGATACCGGATATCTCTGATACGCCGAACCTGAACGAATAACTCCGCGAAAATACAAAATTAACTTGCCTTTCCAGTCCGGAAGAGTAATTTTATTTTGTATGGCAAAGCGTACTCCCCCTTCCCATCCCCGCGCCCAGCGCCAGATCGTGGCACTGGGCCAACGCCTGCGCGCGGCCCGGCTGCGTCGCTCGATGACCCAGGAGGTGATGGCCGAGCGGGTGGGGGTGAGCACGCCGACCCTCGCCAAGCTCGAGAACGGCGACCCCTCCACCAGCATGGCGACGGTGCTGCGGGTGCTGACGGTGCTCGGCCTCGACGGCGACATCGACCTGATCGCCACCCAGGACCTGCTCGGCCGCGAGCTGCAGGACAACGCCCTGCGGCGAACCAACGCCGCGCCGACGCAGGGACTTTCAACGCGACCGACGCCGCCGGCCAGGACACCGCCACCGCGCACACCTCCGGTACCAGCGCCGTCGCGGGGGACACGGGGCCGCAAGTCATGAACCCGCTAGATGTCTGGATCGACGACGCAACCCTCGGCGGCCAGGCATTGGTCGGTCGCCTGCAGCGGGCGACCAGTCGGACCGGGGAGACCCTCAGCTTCGAATACGACCCGCAGTGGCTGGCCAATGCCGGGCCGGTGCCGGCATTCCCGCTGGACCACGAACTCCACTTTGGCGCCGGCCCCCAGTACGCACGAGCAGGCGCCAGCGGGTTGTCCGGCGCGTTCGTCGACTGCTCCCCCGACCGCTGGGGCAAGCGTCTGATGGACCGCCGCGAGGCGATCGAGGCGCGCGAGCAAAGTCGCACCGTGCGCAATCTACGTGCCTGGGACTACCTGATCGGGGTCAACGATGAATCCCGCATGGGCGCTCTGCGTTTCGTCGACCCCCAGACGCTTGGCTATGTGGATGACCGGGCACTAAGTGCGCCACCGGTGACCGAACTGCGCCAGCTCGAAGCGATCGCCGCCCGGGTGGAGCGCGGCGACGACGACACCTCCGACCAGATGGCCCGTTGGGTCAAGCAATTAATCGCACCAGGCGCGTCGCTGGGCGGCGCGCGGCCGAAGGCCAGCTTCCATGACCAGGATGGACAGCTGTGGCTGGCCAAGTTTCCGTCAACCGACGACCGTATCGACGTCGGGTTGTGGGAGTTCCTCACCTATCAGCTCTCGCTTGAAGCGGGGATCGACATGCCACGGGCCCGGCTGTTGCGCCTGTCCGACCGCGGCCACACTTACGCGGTGCAGCGCTTCGACCGCACTCCGACCTCGCGCCGCGCCTTTTGCTCCGCCATGACCCAACTGGACGTCACTGAAAGCGAGGGGCGCAGCTACCTGGACATTGTCCTGGCGATCGAAAGCAGCGGTACCTCGACGCAGATTGGGCGCGACCTGGAGCAACTGTTCCGCCGGGTGCTCTTCAACATCCTCATCGGCAACCGCGACGACCACCTGCGCAACCACGGATTCATGCGCGCGGGAGACGGATGGCAACTCTCTCCGGCGTTCGACGTCAACCCGAACCCGGACAAGGATTACCACGTCCTGGCAATCAACGAGGCCGACCCCTCACCGGACTCGGGCCTGCTTCTGGCGACGGCCACCTACTACCGCATCCCGAAGAAGGAGACGAGCGCGATCGTAGGCCAGGTCCGCGACGCGGTACGCGGCTGGGAAGCGCGTGCACGCGCACTGGGCGCGAGCGGGAACGATATCGCACGCATGCAGGCCGTCATCGACCCGGAGCGCTGAGGCGTGCCGTCCCTGGGGGGCCGGCGACACACATGCCCGGCGGTCGACTGCGAGGCGCTGGAAGCCGCTGGATATGGCAGCGACGACTCCGCCAACCTCGCCGGCGTGTACCGGGGATAGCCCCTCGTCTCATCGGATTTGTCCCGCTACTCCACCGTCACCGACTTGGCCAGGTTCCTCGGTTTGTCCACGTCGGTCCCA
>CAZBDE010000076.1:0-11502 GCA_964490415.1 uncultured Pseudoxanthomonas sp.
GACAACGAGCGCCTGCTCGGCACCCTCACCCGCCTGCGCGACCTCGGCAACACGGTGATCGTGGTCGAGCACGACGAGGACGCGATCCGCGCCGCCGACCACATCCTCGACATCGGCCCCGGCGCCGGCGTGCACGGCGGCGAGATCGTCGGCGAGGGCACGCTGCAGGACATCCTGAAGTCGCCGCGCTCGATCACCGGCCAGTTCCTGTCGGGCAAGCGCGAGATCGAGGTGCCGGCCAAACGCCACAAGGCCAACCCGAAGATGACCCTGCACCTGCGCGGGGCGTCGGGCAACAACCTCAAGGACGTCGACCTGGACGTACCCGCCGGACTGATGACCTGCGTCACCGGCGTGTCCGGCTCCGGGAAGTCGACCCTGGTCAACGAGACGCTCTACCCGGCGGTGGCGAACCGGCTGCACCGGGCCAAGCTGCGGCCCGGTCCGCATGACGGCATCGACGGCATGGAGAAGATCGACAAGATCATCAACATCGACCAGTCGCCGATCGGACGTACCCCGCGCTCCAACCCGGCCACCTACACCGGCCTGTTCACCCCCCTGCGCGAGCTGTACGCGCAGGTGCCGGAAGCGCGCGCGCGCGGCTACTCGCCGGGCCGCTTCAGCTTCAACGTGCGCGGCGGCCGCTGCGAGGCCTGCCAGGGCGACGGCCTGATCAAGGTCGAGATGCACTTCCTGCCCGACGTGTACGTGCCCTGCGACGTGTGCCACGGCAAGCGCTACAACCGCGAGACCCTGGACATCCTGTACAAGGGCCACAGCATCCACGACGTGCTGGAGATGACCATCGAGGACGCGCTGAAGCTGTTCGAGCCGGTACCGGCGATCGCGCGCAAGCTGGAGACGCTGGTCGACGTGGGCCTGAGCTACGTCAAGCTCGGCCAGAGCGCGACCACGCTGTCCGGCGGCGAGGCGCAGCGGGTGAAGCTGTCCAAGGAACTGTCGCGGCGCGACACCGGCCGCACCCTGTACATCCTCGACGAGCCGACCACCGGCCTGCACTTCCACGACATCGAGCACCTGCTCGGCGTGCTGCACCGGCTGCGCGACGAGGGCAACACGGTGGTGGTGATCGAACACAACCTGGACGTGATCAAGACCGCCGACTGGGTGGTCGACCTCGGCCCGGAGGGTGGCCACCGCGGCGGCCAGGTCATCGGCACCGGCACGCCGGAGGAGATCGCGGCCAACCCGGCCTCGCACACCGGCCGCTTCCTGGCCAAGCTGCTGCCGGCGGCGAAGGCGGCCAAGGGCAGCAAGCCCGCGGCGATGGCCAGGCCCGACGTGCTGCCGCCGCGCAAGAGCGCGAAGAAGAAGAAGGCATCCGCATGAGCGACGCCCCGCAGACGGCCGGCGAGCGCAAGCTGCTGGCCCGCATCCCGATCAGCGTGCGCTGGCGCGACATGGACAGCATGGGCCACGTCAACAACGCCAAGTACATCGCCTACCTCGAGGAGGCGCGCGTGCGCTGGCTGCTGAACGTGCCCGGAGTGTCGATGCGCGACCGCATCGCGCCGGTGGTGGCCGCCAACAACATCAACTACCGGCGCCCGCTGACCTGGCCGCATGACGTGATGGTGGAGCTGTACGTGGACCGGCTGGGTTCGAGCAGCATCACCATGGGCCACCGCATCGTCGACCAGGCGGACGGGAGCGTGCTCTATTCGGACGGCAACGTGGTCGTGGTCTGGATGGATACGCAGACCGGAAGGAGCGCGCCGCTGCCGGAGGCGATCCGCGCGGCGGCGGATTGATCCTTGCGGAAAGGCAACCAGGCAAGCCCGGCCCTGCGTAGAGCGGGGCTTGCCCCGCTGCCGCCTCACCCCGCCCGCCCCCGCGGGTCCGGCACCACCAGCGTGTCCACCGGCGACTCCTCGAGCACGCGCCGGGCGACGCTGCCGAGCATGACCTCGGACAACGCGCTGCGGCCATGCGCGCCGACCACCGCCAGGTCGACCGGGAACTGGCCCGCATAGAGCCGCAACAGCGTCGCCGGATCGCCGCGCTCGACCACCAGGCTGACGCTGCCCGTGCCGCCCGCCGGGCGGCAGCGTTCGATGAAGGCGCGCCCCTCGGCCACCGCTTCGGCGCCGATGCGCGCGACGACCTCGTCGCGCGCGGTATCGAGCAGCCCGGCCATCGGCACCTCGAAGCCGTGCAGCACGCTCGCCGCCGCATCCGGGAACAGCGCCGCCGCGGTCCGGAACGCGTGTCCGGAGGCAGCCGACCAGTCGCTGGCGACGACCATGCGCCGGTACGGCCCATGCGCGCGGCCGCGCACGGCCAGCACCGGCACCGGCGAACGCCGCGCCAGCCGGTCCACCGTCGAACCCAGCACCATCCGCCCCAGCGCCTCGTGGCGCGCCACGCCGGTGACGACCAGGCCGCAGCCTTCCTCGCGCGCCACCTGCAGCAGGCGCTCGCCGGTCTGGCCGCGCTCGACCCGCAGCGATACCCGCACGCCACGCGCCGAGGCATCCTCGAGCAGGTGCCGCTCGGCCGCATGCGCCGGGTCCTCGCCGCGGTACCAGCCGGGCGGATCGCGCAGCACCATTGCGCGCGCCTCCTCCGCGCTCTCCTCGACCACCGTGGCCACCACCAGCCGCGCCTGCCATTCGTGCGCCAGGCGGACCGCACGTTCGAACGCACGGTCGCTGCGCGGCCCCAGGTCGCTGGCCAGCAGGATGCTGCGGGGCTTCCCCGCCTCGCCGTCGATCATGTTCATTCCCGCCTCCGTTGGTCCATGCCGCTCCCCAGTTCCTCGAACCAGCCCAGTCGCCGCAGCAGCGCCTTTTCCGTTTCCAGCACCAGCATCAGTACCACGCCGACCAGGATGACCGGCACGCCGTCCCGCCATGCCACCGGCCGGGTGTCGAACAGGCGCTGCATGAAGGGGGCGTAGGTGAAGGCCAGCTGGGCCAGCACCACCGCGCCGATCGCCCACAGTACCGCCGGGGTGCCGCGCGCGCCGCGCCAGGTGAAGGACGTCCTGTGCAGGTAGCGCACGCTGAACAGGTAGAAGATCTCCATCACGCAGATCGTGTTCACCACCAGGGTACGCGCGGTGGCGACGTCCAGGCCGCGATGCATGGCCCAGGCGAAGATGCCGAGCGCGCCGGCGGTGAACAGCACCGACACCAGCAGGATGCGCCAGAGCATGAACGGCGACACCAGCGTCGCGTCCACGCGCCGCGGCGTCCGCTGCATCACCCCGGGCTCGGGCGGCTCGAACGCCAGCACCAGGCCCAGGGTGATGGTCAGGACCATGTTGATCCAGAGGATCTGCACCGGCGTCATCGGCAGGGTCAGGCCGAGGAAGATCGCGACCACGATCGCCAGGGCCTCGCCGCCGTTGGTCGGCAGGGTCCAGGCCACGACCTTGCGGATGTTGTCGTAGACCGTGCGGCCCTCGTTCACCGCGGCCACGATCGAGGCGAAGTTGTCGTCGGACAGCACGATCTCCGCGGCCTCCTTCGCCGCCTCGGTGCCCTTGCGTCCCATCGCGATGCCG
Source organism: uncultured Pseudoxanthomonas sp. (assembly GCA_964490415.1). Taxonomy (GTDB): domain Bacteria; phylum Pseudomonadota; class Gammaproteobacteria; order Xanthomonadales; family Xanthomonadaceae; genus Pseudoxanthomonas. Next base: position 3,533 of record CAZBDE010000076.1, read on the forward strand.
ACGTCGGCCTGCTTCAGCGAGGGCGCATCGTTGACGCCGTCGCCGGTCATCGCCACCACCGCGCCGCGCGATTGCAGCGCGCGCACCACGCGCAGCTTGTGCTCGGGGCTGGCGCGGGCGAAGACGTCGGCCTGCAGGGCCAGGGTCGGCAGCTCGGCGTCGTCGACCGCATCCAGCGCGCGGCCCTCGACCACCATCGGCGCGGCGGACAACCCGAGCTGGCGCGCGATCGCCGCGGCGGTGGCGGCGTGGTCGCCGGTGATCATCTTCACCGCGATGCCGGCGTCGCGGCAGTCGGCCACCGCGGCCATCGCCTCCTTGCGTGGCGGGTCGATGAAGCCGACCACGCCGAGGAAGAGCAGTCCGTCCACGTCCGCCTGGCCCAGCGCCCCCGGCGCCTGCGCGAGGTGGCGCATGGCGAAGCCGAGCACGCGCTCGCCGCGGGACGCCGCTGCGGCGATGGCCGCTTCCCAGAACGCCGGGGCCAGCGGCTCGGCTTCGCCGGACGCACCGAGCTGTTGCGACGACAGCGCCAGCAACTGCTCGGGCGCGCCCTTCACGTACAGCTCGCAGGCCTCGCCCGCGCCACGGTGCAGCGTGGCCATGTAGCGGTAGCTGGCATCGAACGGAATCCCATCCAGCCGCGGACGGTCCGCCGTGGCGAAGACCGCTTCGAAGCCGGCCTTCGCCGCCAGCGCCAGCAGCGCGCCTTCCATCGGGTCGCCGTCCACGCGCCAGCGGCCGTCGCTCTCGCGCAGCTCCGCGTCGTTGCAGAGCAGTCCGCACAGCAGCAACCGGCGCATGCCTGCGTCGGGTTCGGCGCCCTCGTCCATGCGCAGCTCGCCGGCCGGGTCGTAACCGCCGCCGCTGGCGGTCGCCGCGGCGGTGGCGGTGACGACATGCCGCGCGGTCATCTCGTTGCGGGTCAGGGTGCCGGTCTTGTCCGAACAGATCACCGAGGTGGCGCCGAGCGTTTCCACCGCCGGCAGGCGGCGCACGATGGCATGGCGCGCGGCCATGCGCCGCACGCCGATCGCCAGGGTGATGGTGATCACCGCCGGCAGGCTCTCCGGGACCACGCCCACCGCCAGGGCGACCACCACCATCAGCGCGTCCAGCCAGGCGAAGTCGCGCGCCAGCACCGCATACACGAACAGCGCCGCGGCCGCGGCGATGGCGAGCAGGGTGAAGCGGCGGCCGAAGCGGTCGATCTGGCGCAGCAGTGGCGTGGCCAGCGCATCGATCGAACCGATCAGGGTGTTGATCCTGCCGATCTCGGTACCGGTGCCGGTGGCGACCACCAGGCCCAGCGCCTGGCCGGCGGCGACCAGCGTGCCCGAGTACGCCATGCCGGCGCGGTCGCCCAGCGGCGCATCGGCGGCCACCGCGGCAGTGCCCTTTTCCGCCGCGACCGACTCGCCGGTCAGCGCGGCCTCGTCGAGCAGCACGCCGCGCGCCTGCAGCAGGCGCAGGTCGGCCGGCACGCGGTCGCCGGCCTCGAGCAGCACGATGTCGCCGGGCACCAGCCGCGCCACGTCGACCACCTGCCGCACGTTCCCGCGCAGCACGCGCGCGGTCGGCGCGAGCATGGCCTGCAGCGCCGCCAGCGCCTGCTCGGCCTTGCCTTCCTGGACGAAGCCGACCACGGCGTTGACCAGCACCACCGCGGCGATCACCGCCGCGTCGATGCCATGACCCAGGAGCGCGGCCACGGCCGCGGCCGCGAGCAGGAACAGGATCAACGCATTGTTGAACTGCTCGAGGAAACGCCGCAGCGGCGAACGCCGTGGCGGTGGCGGCAGCGCGTTGGCGCCGAAAACGGCGAGCCGGTCCTCGGCATCGGCGCCCGACAGCCCTTCAGGGGTGGACTGCAGCCGCTCCAGGGCCACTTCGGCCGGAAGCGCATGCCAGGCGGTCGCCGCATCGACGGCTGGCGATGAAGGCGAGGGTGGCGCGACGGACATGGGCGGAGGAACTCCTCGTGGCGTCGTTGCCGCGCAAACATACCCTCAAAACCCGACGGCCGGCTTGCGCCGGATCAAGGCGCCGCATGGCACCGGGCGCACGGCAGCCGGGCAAGCCCGCTCTACGAAGAGCGTGGCTTGCCCGGCTGCTCCACCACGGCCGCGCGCGCTACCGCCCGCTCCCCGTCATTCGCCACCGCTCCGCACCGGGGCCTGCCTGGCGACCACGAGGCTGCCGTCGATTTCACGTCCATCTTCCAGCACCAGCACCAGCGGCACACGCTCGCCTTCGGCGAGGACGGCATCGGGCTGCATCAGCATCAGGTGCAGGCCGCCGGGCTGCAGCACCGCCTCGCCGGCGGGCGCGACCGGCAAGCGCTCCAGTTCGCGCATGCGGCTGACACCGTCGACCATGCGCGTCTCGTGCAGCGACACCTCGCCGAAACGCGGGCTGCGCACCGCCACCACCACCTGCACGTCGCTGCAGCCGTTGGCGATGCGACCGAAGCCGGCAAGCATCGGCCGTGGCGCCGGCGGCAGCCGGATCCAGCCGTCCTCGACGGACAGGCAGGCGGCAGGCTTCGCGGCCGGAACGGCGGCATGCGCGCGCGACGCCGGCAGGAGCGCGGCGGCGAGCAGGAGGGAAGCGGAGAGGATCCGGAGCACAGGCATGCGCCTATGATACCGGCACCTCCGACCGCTCCGATGGACCGTCCATGACCACGCACGTGCAGACCTTCGACCATGGCCGCATCCGCGAGCTGCGCCTGGCGCGGCCACCGGTCAATGCGCTCGATCCCGCACTGTGCCGCGCGCTGATCGCCGCGCTGGACGCGGCGGTGGCCGGCGACGCCGATGCGGTGGTGCTGTCGGGCGCGCCCGGGATCTTCTCCGCCGGCCTGGACGTGCCGTACCTGATGGCGCTGGGCGAGGACCGGCACGCGCTGCGCGCGGCCTGGGGCGCGTTCTTCGGCGCCGCGCGCGCACTCGCGGAGCTGCGCATCCCGGTGGTGGCGGCGATCGGCGGCCACGCCCCGGCCGGCGGCTGCGTGCTGGCGCTGTGCTGCGACTACCGCGTGATGGCGCGCTCGCCGGACCCGCAGAAATCCTACGCGATCGGCATGAACGAGACCCAGGTCGGCCTGGCCGTGCCCGACGGCGCGCAGCAGCTGATGCGGCGCGTGGTCGGCCGGCACCGTGCCGAACGGCTGCTGGTCGCAGGCACCCTGGTGCCTGCGGAGGAAGCGCTGCGGATCGGCCTGGTCGACGAACTGGCCGAGGGCGAGCACGTGCTGCCGCGCGCGATCGCCTGGCTGGACAGCCTGCTGCGCCTGCCGCGCTCGCCGATGCTGCTGACCCGCTCGCTGGCCCGCGCCGACCTGGTCCAGGCGCTGGACCCGGAACACCTGCACCTGGACCGCTTCGTCGACGGCTGGTACGACCCGGACACGCAGGCCGGGCTGCGCGCGTTGCTGGCGAAGCTGGGCAAGTAGAGCGCCGCGGACCCGTCGATTCCGCAAGCGCGGAATGCGCCGGCGGTCAGGCCGCGCCGGTGGCCACCGGCCGCGACGGATCGGCGATCCAGCCGCTCCAGGAACCGGCGTACACCTTCGCACCGGGCAGGCCTGCGTGTTCCATCGCCAGCAGCAGGTGGCAGGCGGTGACGCCGGAACCGCACATCAGCACCGCCTCGACCGGCGCGCGGCCGTGCAGCAGCGGCTGCAGTTCGCCGCGCAGTTCCTGCGCCGCGCGGAAACGGCCATCGCGCAGGTTCTGCGCGAACGGGCGGTTGAGCGCGCCGGGCACGTGGCCGGCGACCGGATCGATCGGTTCGGCTTCGCCGCGGTAGCGTTCGGCGCCGCGCGCATCGAGCAGCCAGCCCGGCGCTTCGCCTAGGCGCACGGCAACGTCGGCCGCGTCGGCGATGCGCGAACGGTCGAAGGCCGCGGACGGATACGGCGGCAACGGCGGGGGCGGCTCCGCTTCGGCGGTTTCCGCGAACCCCGCCGAACGCCAGGCGGCGAGCCCGCCATCCAGCACCGCCACGTGTTCATGCCCGAGCAGCTTCAGCAGCCACCACGCGCGCGCGGCGGCCATGCTGCCGTCGCCGGCGTCGTACACCACCACCTGGTGCGCGGGCCCGATTCCCCATTCGCCGACGCGGCGGGCGAACGCCGCGGCGCCCGGCAACGGATGCCGGCCCTGCCCCTGCACGGCGTGGTCGGACAGGTCGCGGTCCAGGTCGGCGTGCACCGCGCCGGGCAGGTGCGACATCGCGTATGCGGCGCGGCCGGCGGCCGGATCGGCGAGCACGGCGCGCGCATCGAGCAGGCGCAGCGCCGGATCGTCCAGTGCCGCGGCCAGTGCCTCGACGGAAACCAGCGTGGTCCACGTGCCGATGCTCATGCGCCCTCCTCGAGCCTGCGCCGCAGGTTGTACAGGATCGCCGCGGTCGCGCCCCAGATGCGCTGTCCCGGCCAGTCGTATTCGAGCACGCTGCGCGGGCGGCCGCGGAATTCCATCTCGACCTGGCGCAGGTGCGCGGCCGACATCAGGTACTCGAACGGGACCTCGAACACCTCCGCCACCTCGCCCGGATGCGGCCGTGGCACGTAGTCCGGATCGATCGCCGCCACCACCGGGGTGACGCGGAAGCCGCTGACGGTGAGGAACGGATCGAGGTAGCCCAGCGGAACCACCTGGCGTTCGCCGAGCGCGATCTCCTCGTGGCTCTCGCGCAGCGCCGCGCCGAGCACGCCGGCGTCGTCTGCCTCCACGCGGCCGCCGGGAAAGCTGACCTGGCCGCCATGGCGGCGCAACGCATCGGTGCGCCGGGTCAGCAGCACCTGGGTGCCGACGCCGTCGCGCGGCACCAGGCCGACCAGCACCGCGGCTTCGGCCAACCGTGCCGTCGACGGCAGCAGGTCGTCGAGTTCGGAGCGGTTCCAGCCTTCGCCGGCGGGCGGCTGGCGCAGCGGATAGAGCACGCCGCGCAGGCGCTCGCGCTCGCCCAGCCGGTCGAGAAAAGCGAAGTGCTCGCGCCCGCGTTCGGCCAACACGCCCTCCATCATCCGCCTGCGCTCGCCCTCGCCCAGCCCCGCCCACCCGGCGATCTCCGCACGCGTGCGCAGGCAGCCCGAGCACAGGCCGTCGCCGGCGCCGATCCGGCACAGGCGGATGCACGGGCTCGAAACGGGGTCGATGGCTTGGGCAGGCGGGAAGCGGAGCGGCAGCACGGGCGGTCAGGCATGGAGTGGAGCGTAGCGCGACGACGCGCGCGCCGCAGAAACGACTGCGCCGGCACGAGGCCGGCGCAGCTGCGGAACGCGGGCGGGGACGGTCGTTACTTGACCGACACCAGCTTGATCTCGAACACCACCGCCACGTTCGGCGGGAAGCCGGTGCGCGGGTCGGCGCCGTAGGCCTTGTCCGGCGGCAGGGCCACTTCCCACGTCGAGCCGGCCGGCATCTGCAGCAGCACTTCGCGCATGGCCGCCATCTCGACTTCGCTGACCTTGATCGAGGGGATCTGCTGGGCCGGACGCGGCTGCTCCGGATGCTGGCCGAACGGGAACGGACCAGCCACTTCCAGCGCCACGGTGCTGGCCTGGGTCGGCTTGGCGCCGGTGCCGGCCTGGACCACGCGGTACTGCACGCCGCTGGGCAGGGTCTGCACGCCGGCCTTGGCCTTGTTCTGGGCCAGGAACTGGTCGGACTTGGTCTTGTTCTCGGCCGCGACCTTGTCGAACTGGGCCTTGGCCTGTTGCGCGCGGGCCTGCTCGCGGCCCTGGAACGCTTCCAGCGCCGGCTTCAGCTGTTCGGCGGTGAGCGCCGGCTGCTTCTTGGCCAGCGCGTCCTGCAGGCCCTTGACCACCGAGGCGGAGTCGATCGGCTCGCCACGCTCGGCCAGCTCGGCCAGGTTGTTGCCATAGTCGTAGCCGAAGTAGTAGCTCAGCTTGCCCTTCTCGGACGTGGTGTCCTGGGCGAAAGCGTTGCCGGCCAGAACCAGGGCGGCGACGGCAACGGCGATCGGGCGAAACTTCATCTGGGTCGTTCTCCGGGAAAGGGTGGCGCCGGGCGGGAGTTCCGGCCGTAGCGGACGCGCTAGGATAGCCGCCGCACCGGCGGCCCGCCAGCACGGGGCGGGGGCTGTGACCTGTCCCCGGACCGGAAGTTCCCGCCGCCGCCTTCACATTCCTGACCAGGAGCCCGCCATGACGGCCAGTCCCGTCCTCAGCCGCGATGCCGACGGCGTCCGCATCCTCACCGTCGACCGCCCCGAGAAGCTGAACGCGCTGAACCGGGACACCCTGCAGGCCCTGGACCAGGCCTTCGCCACGGCCGCCACCGACCCGGCGGTGCGGGCGCTGGTGCTCACCGGCAGCGGCACCAGGGCCTTCGTCGCCGGCGCCGACATCGCCGAGATGAATACGCTCACGGCGATCGAGGCGCGTGAATTCTCGCTGCTCGGCCAGGGCCTGATGCGCCGGATCGAGCGCATGCCCAAGCCGGTCGTCGCAATGGTGAACGGTTTTGCACTGGGTGGTGGCCTGGAGCTGGCGATGGCCTGTCACCTGCGCATCGCCGCCGACAGCGCCAGGCTGGGCCAGCCGGAGGTGAACCTGGGCCTGATCCCCGGGTTCGGCGGCACCCAGCGCCTGCTGCGCCTGGCCGGCCGCGCCGCGACGCTGGAACTGTGCCTGGGCGGCGCGCCGGTGGACGCGGCGCGTGCGCTGCAGCTGGGCCTGGTCAACCGGGTGGTGCCGGCCGCCGGGCTGGAAGCGGAAACGATGCAGCTGGCCGCGCAGTTGGCCAGCGCGGCGCCGCTGGCACTGCGCGGCGTGCTCGACGCGGTGGTGCTGGGCGGCGAATGCGGGATGGAGGAAGGGCTGCAGTTCGAGACCGCGCAGTTCGCCCTGCTGTTCGCCAGCGAGGACATGCGCGAGGGCACGTCCGCGTTCCTGGAAAAGCGCAGGCCGCAGTTCCACAACCGCTGATCCGCCGATGACGCGCACGCCCGACGCCAGCGCTGCCGATGACGCCCTGCAGGCCCGCCTGCGCGCGCTGCTGCAGGCCGGCGACCTCGATGCCGCGCTGCAGGCGGGGCTGATGCGGTATCCGGCCTCGCCGGGCGCGGCCGACGCGCCGATCCGCGCCGCGCAGGAACAGCTGCGCCATGCCTGGGCCGCACGCGAACGCCATCGCGCCCGCGACGCGCGCCTGGCGCGGCAGGCCGCCGATCGCGCCGCGCGACGCGCGGCCCGGACCGTCGAAGGATCCCCTCCCGGCGCCGCGGCACCGGTACCTGCGGCCGGTGCCGCCCCCGACGCCTCGCCCGCACGCCCCGCGGCGGCACTGCCACCCGCCGCCGCCGCCGCCCTCGCCCGGGCGCGTGCCAGGGCGGCAGGAAAGCCGCCTGCATGACCCGGCGACCTCCACGCAGGCCGCCACAGCATCGAGCGTCGGCGAAAGCCACCGGGAAGGCGCGCACCGATGCCGCGACGCAGGCCGCCGCGAAGGCCACGCCGCGCCGCAGCCGGCCGATGACGCGCGACGAGGTGCAGGAGATGTTCACCCGCCTGCGCGAACTCGACCCGCATCCGACCACCGAACTGGAATACAGCACCCCGTTCGAGCTGCTGGTCGCGGTGATCCTCTCGGCGCAGGCCACCGATGTCGGCGTGAACAAGGCCACCCGCCGGCTGTACCCGCTCGCCAACACCGCGCAGGCGATCCTCGAGCTGGGCGAGGAAGGCCTGAAGAAGCACATCGCCACCATCGGCCTGTTCAACGCCAAGGCCAGGAACGTGATCGCCACCTGCCGCATGCTCGTCGATGCACACGGTGGCGAGGTGCCGCGCGACCGCGCCGCGCTGGAAGCCCTGCCGGGCGTGGGCCGCAAGACCGCCAACGTGGTCCTCAACACCGCCTTCGGCGAGCCGACCATGGCCGTGGACACGCACATCTTCCGCGTCGCCAACCGCACCGGGCTGGCGCCGGGCAAGG
>CAZBDE010000077.1:0-11442 GCA_964490415.1 uncultured Pseudoxanthomonas sp.
CGCCGTGGATGGGCGCGCTGACCGACAACCTGGAAGTACTCACCCACAACCAGGAAGGCGGCGCCTGGGGCCGCGCGGCGACCAACGACCTGCTCGCCTCGCGGATCAAGATCCGCTCGATGAACTTCATGCGCGGCCGCACCTTCCTCTCGCGCTACCTGATCCTGGACGAGGCGCAGAACCTCACCCCCAAGCAGATGAAGACCCTGATCACCCGCGCCGGCCCGGGCACCAAGATCGTGTGCCTGGGCAACGTGGAGCAGATCGACACCCCGTACCTGACCGAGACCACCTCGGGCCTGACCTACGCGGTGGACCGCTTCAAGAACTGGCCGCACAGCGCGCACATCACGTTGCGCCGCGGCGAGCGCTCGCGGCTGGCGGACTTCGCTTCCGAAGTGCTGTAGATGATGTACTGAACATCACTATTCAATCCATACGCTTGCATAGGCATACCTGAGAGTTGCATGATGGGCGGCGTCCGGAAAGGCGTCGCCCCGATGATCACCGCCGCACAGATGCGCGCCGCGCGCGCGTTGCTGGCTATCGACCAGCGCCAGCTGGCCGCGATGGCCAGCGTGTCCCTGCCCACCATCCAGCGCATGGAAGCCAGCGACGGCACCGTGCGCGGCGTGGTCGACACGCTGATGAAGGTGGTCGACGCGCTCGACGCCGCCGGGGTCGAACTGATCGGCCCCGGCAGCCCCAGCCGGGGCCAGGGCCGCGGCGTGCGGCTGAAGGAACCGGCATGACCGCGACCGCCATTGTCCGCGCACGCCGCCGCTGCACACGGAGGCCGGGCTGACCGCGATGGGCGTGCAGTTGCCGCGCTGGGTCTGGGTGGGCGCCGTCACGCTGGCGTGCGTGGCCGGCATGGTCAACGTGATCGGCTACCTGGGCTTCGAACACCAGGCCGTCAGCCACCTGACCGGCACCACCAGCCTGCTCGGCGCGGCGCTGGCGGAAGGGGACTGGCGCTCGGTGCGGCACCTGTGGGCCATCCTCATCGCCTTCAGCGCCGGCGCCACGCTCAGCGGCCTGATCATCCAGGACAGCACCCTGCGCCTGGGCCGGCGCTACGGCGTGGCGCTGGCGCTGGAATCGCTGCTGCTGGCGGCGTCGGTGCCGCTGTTCATGCGCCACCAGATCCACGGCGCGCTGCTGGCGGCGATGGCCTGCGGCCTGCAGAACGCCATGGTCACCACCTACAGCGGCGCCATCGTGCGCACCACCCACCTCAGCGGCATGTTCACCGACCTGGGCATCGGCCTGGGCCACGCGCTGCGCGGCATGCCCCTGCCGGTGCGCAGGCTGATGCTGAGCGCGCTGATCATCAGCGGCTTCCTCGCCGGCGGCATCCTCGGCGCGTGGCTGTTCGGCGTGCTGCGCTTCCGGGCGCTGCTGGTCCCGGCCGCGCTGACCGGCCTGACCGGGATCGGCTACTGGAGCTACCGCCACTGGACGCTGGCGCGGCCGCAGCGGCGCCGCCACGCGCGCCACGACCGCCGGCACGACACGCAGGAATCCTCGCAACCCCACTGAAAGCCGGGAGCCCCGATGCCGACCATCACCGCGCGCCAGTACCTGTCGCTGTTCGTGCCCAAGCTGGTCACGGCGATGCGCGAAGGCTACGGCTGGCGCGCGCTGCGCGCCGACGCCATTGCCGGCCTGACCGTGGCCATCGTCGCCCTGCCACTGGCCATGGCCCTGGCCATCGCCAGCGGCACCACGCCGGAGAAGGGGCTGTACACCGCCATCGTCGCCGGTTTCCTGGTCTCGGCGCTGGGCGGCTCGCGGGTGCAGATCGGCGGGCCGACCGCGGCGTTCATCCCGGTCGTGTTCGTGGTGATCGAACGGTTCGGCTTCGGCGGCCTGGTCCTGTGCACGCTGCTGGCCGGATTGATGCTGATCGCCGCCGGGCTGCTGCGCCTGGGCACGCTGATGAAGTACATGCCGCAGCCGGTGATCACCGGCTTCACCGCCGGCATCGCGGTCAGCATCTTTTCCAGCCAGATCAAGGACGCGCTGGGCCTGCGCATGGAATCGGTGCCGGCCGAGTTCGTCCCGCGCTGGACGGCCTACGCCCAGCACGTCGCCACCACCCAGCCGGCGGCGGTCGCGCTGACCGTGCTGGGACTGGCGGTGATCTTCGGCCTGCGCCGCTGGAAGCCGAACTGGCCCGGCTTCCTGATCGCGCTGCTGGCCTGCACCGCCGCCGGCCTGGCCTTCGCCCTGCCGGCCGAAACCATCGGCAGCCGCTTCGGCGAACTGCCGTCGACCCTGCCGGGCCTGCATTTCCCGCACATCCCCTTCGAACGCACCCTGGAGCTGCTGCCCAGCTCGTTCACCATCGCCTTCCTGGCGGGCGTGGAATCGCTGCTGTCGGCGGTGGTGGCCGACGGCATGACCGGCGGGCGCCACCGCTCCAACGGCGAGCTGGTCGCGCAGGGCGTGGCCAACGTCGGTTCGGCGCTGTTCGGCGGCCTGCCGGCGACCGGCGCGATCGCGCGCACCGCCACCAACATCCGCGCCGGCGGGCGTTCGCCGGTGGCCGGCATGCTCCACGCCGCGTTCCTGCTGCTGTTCATGCTGGCCCTGGCGCCGCTGATGCGCTACGTGCCGCTGCCGGCGCTGTCGGCGGTGCTGCTGGTGGTGGCCTGGAACATGAGCGAGTACCAGCACTTCCGCCACACCCTCTCGGCACCGTGGGGCGACCGGCTGGTGCTGCTGCTGACCTTCGGCCTGACCGTGTTCTTCGACCTGACCGTGGCCATCCAGGCCGGGCTGGTGACGGCGACGGTGATCTTCATGTACCGCATGGCCGAGAGCGTGGAGATCAGCGCGGGGGTGCATGCGGACGACGACGACCTCTACGCCGACCCGGAACGCATCGCCGACGAGCGCCAGCGCACGCGCCTGCCCCGCGGCGTGGAGGTCTACCAGATCAGCGGGCCGCTGTTCTTCGGCGCGGCCAACCGCCTCGACAGCCTGCTCGACCAGTTCATCGACCCGCCGAAGGTGTTCATCCTGCGCATGCGCCTGGTGCCGATCGTCGACGCCAGCGGCGTGCACTCGCTGGAAAACCTGGCCCGGCGCTGCGCGCGGCGCAGCATCGTGCTGGTCGTGTCCGGGCTGCAGCCGCAGCCGAACCGGGTCCTGGCCGACATGGACTTCGGCGCGATGCACGCGCAGGTGCACTTCGTCTCCAACTTCGACCGCGCGCTGCGGCTGGCCGCCTCGCTGGTCGACGACGACGCGCACGCGCCGGCGACGCAGGGCGGTGCAGAATAGGGGCATGTCCAACGCCCCGCACGACTCCCGCCCCGTCTCCGTCCTCACCATCGCCGGCTCCGATTCCGGCGGCGGCGCCGGCATCCAGGCCGACCTGAAGACCTTCGCCGCGCACGGCGTGCACGGGCTGTCGGCGCTGGCCGCGCTGACCGCGCAGCACACCCGCGGGGTGACCGCGGTGCACGTGCCGCCCCTGGAGTTCCTCGACGCGCAGATCGACGCCTGCTTCGACGACTTCCGCATCGGCGCGGTCAAGCTGGGCATGCTCGCCAGCAGCGCGGTCATCGAAACCGTCGCCCGCGCGCTGGAACGGCACCGCCCGGCGCACGTGGTGGTGGATCCGGTGATGGTCGCCACCAGCGGCGCGCGCCTGCTGCAGGAGGACGCGCTGCAGGCGCTGCGCACGCGCCTGCTGCCGCTGGCCGGCGTACTCACCCCGAACCTGCCGGAAGCCGAGCTGCTGCTGGGCTGGAAGATAGACGACCTGGGCGCCATGTCCGAGGCCGCCTCGGCGTTGCGCGCGCTCGGGGCGCCGGCGGTGCTGCTCAAGGGCGGGCACCTGGCAGGGCCGGGCGAGGTGGTCGACATCCTCGCCGATGCCAGCGGCGAGCAGCGCACCGCGCACCCGCGCCTGCGCCTGGACGCGCACGGCACCGGCTGCACCCTGGCCTCGGCGATCGCCGCCAACCTCGCCCGTGGCCTCGGGCTGCGCAGCGCCTGTGCGGCGGCGACCGACTATGTGCACGCGGCGCTGCGCGCCGGCATCCACCCGGGTCGCGGCAACGTGGTGGTGCTCGACCATTTCGCAACGATGCCCGGTCGATGAGCATCGCCCGCGGCGAACAGGACGCGGTCGCCGCCGACGGCCATCGCTGGAGGCTCCTCGCGCGCATCCCACAGCAGCCGCGGGCGCGGCTGCTGTGGCTGCCGGCACTCGGCGTGGCCGCGCGCCACTACCTGCCGCTGGCCGAAGCGCTCGCCGCGCGCGGCATCGCCGCCCACCTGCACGAATGGCGCGGCTACGGCAGCAGCTCGCTGCGCCCTTCGCGCGGGCAGGACTGGGGCTACCACGAACTGCTGGCCCTGGACCTGCCGGCCAGCCACGCCGCATTGCCCGTCGACGGCGTGCCGCTGCTGATCGGCGGCCACAGCCTTGGCGGCCAGCTGGCCTGCTGCTTCGCCGGCCTGCACCCGCACGCATTCGCCGGCCTGTGGCTGGTCGCCAGCGGCACGCCCTACTGGCGCACCTTCCCGCCACCGCGCCGCTGGCTGCTGCCGTCGCTGTACCGCTTCCTGCCCTGGCTCGCGCGCCGGCACGGCACGCTGCCCGGCCGCCGGCTCGGCTTCGGCGGCACCGAAGCGCGCAGCCTGATCGCCGACTGGGCCCGGGTCGGCCTGACCAGCCGCTACGCGGCCGCCGGCCTCGACCGCGACCTGGAGGCGGACATGGCGCGGTTGCGCATCCCGGCCCAGGGCGTGCTGCTGGCCAACGACTGGCTGGCACCGGCGGCCTCGCTGCGCGCGCTGCTGTCCAAGTTGCCGCATTCGCCGGCGCGGATCACCGTGCTGGACGCGGCGACGCTGCAGGCGCCGGCCGATCATTTCAGCTGGATGCGGCAACCGGACGCGGTCGCCGCGACCCTGGCTGAAGGCTTCTTGCCCGCACCGGCCGGGGACGATTGACGGCCGTCGGAAGGTCCCGCATAATTCCGCGCCTTGAAACGCGCCCGTAGCTCAGCTGGATAGAGTACCTGGCTACGAACCAGGCGGTCGGGAGTTCGAATCTCTCCGGGCGCGCCATTTGCAAAGGGCCGGCGACTTGTCGCCGGCCCTTCTTTTTTTCTCCCGCCGCTGCGCGTGCCGCGAAAACGCATCCGGCACGCTGCCGGGCGGCGGCGTGCCGGATGCGATCGCCGCGGCCTGTTACTTGGCCGGCGGCGCGCTGCCCGGCGGGAAGTCGGCGAACATCTCGACGATGCCGGCACGCACCAGCGCATCCACCTTGGCCGGATCGTCGGGCACGGTGTCGCTGGCGGTACCGCGCCAGATCGCCTGCTTGGTCTGGGTGTCGAACAGGTCGACGATCAGCGTACCCACCGTATAGGTGCGGACGCGGGTGGTGGAGCTGCCCATGCCCATGCCGCCGTACCAGCCCGGTCCCCAGCCCCAGCCGCCGTACATCGGACCGGAATACATGGTGTCCAGGCTCTGCTGCTGCTTGGTGGCCACGTGCGCGACCACCGCCACGTTGCCGTTGGCCGCCTCGGTCCAGCCCTTGGCGCGCAACTGCGCGTTGACGTATTCGACGATCCGCTGCGAAGCCAGCGGCGACACGCCCTGCTGCTCGGGCTTGCTCAGCCAGGTGTAGGTCTGGTAACCGCTGAAGTTCGCCGCCGGGTCGGCGTCGGTATGCACGGTCGGCGTGCTGGCGCAACCTCCCAGGATCAGGATCGCGGCTGCGATGAGTACGAGATGTTTCATTTCACTCCTCCATTGGTCTGCTGCTGGCCTGGAATCGCCATGGAGCGCGGGCGGCCCCTGCCGCGCGTCCGGGCTCTGGATCAGGGACTGGCGAACACCGCCTCAGGGCGCAGGGACCACCACGTACTGCACGGTAGTGCCCGCGTACTGCGGCTGGTACCAGGTCGAGCCGCACTGCTGGTAGGTGACGCCGCTCACCGCAACCGGAACGCAGTTGGCCGGGACGGTGTTGACGATCGAGCCGATCACGGCCGAGGTGAGCGCCACCGCACCGGTCACCGCCGCCGCGGTCGCCACCGGATGGTCGTCCCAGTGGTCGTTGTGGCAACAGCCGCCATCGTCGACATCGATGTGGACTTCGCGGTTGCTGTCGATGTTGACGTTGCTGCTGCGGTTGACGTTGGTGTTGCGGTTGACGTTGGTGTTGCGCGCGCCGGCCTCGGCATGCCCACGCGGCTGCGCCTGCGCCGGCCGGTTGACGTTGCCGCTGGCGCTGGCGCGGGTGCCCGGGCGCGCGGCCTCGGCCTGCGATGCCAGTGCCAGCGTGCCTGCCACTGCCAGGGCCAGCGACACCGCCAGAGCCAGGGTCTTGCGGGAACATGCGCTCATGTCAGTCCTCCTTGCCTTCAAGTGCCGCGTTGATCGGCACCAGGTTGATCCGGTTGGCGTCCGCCGGCGGCGCGAAGGCGAACGTCGCATCGGCGATCGGGGTCCGCGTGTCCCAGCGCAGTTCGGCGCTGAACTCGGGCAGCGCCGGGTCGTCCTGGCCGACGATCACCAGCTTGCGCGGCAGCGAGGACTCCTTCGATATCCACACCTGCCAGTCCGAGCCGTCCTGGCGGAACGCCCAATGCTCGACGCGGTCGCCGGCCACCACCGTGTCGCCCACCTTGAACCCGGAGGTGATGGCCGCGAGCGGCGCCGCGTCGGTGCCCCACAGGAACAGGTCGGTCAGCGGCAGCGCCAGCCCGTACTTGCTCGCGGCATTGGTCACCAGCTGGCCGAGCGTGCGCGCCTGGGTGTCGACGGTGGCGTAGTAGTTCAGCCGCGGCGCCCAGACCGTCAGCCGCTGCCCGTCGAAGAACAGCTGCCGGTCGTAGTTCTCGTTGCTCATGTCGACCCGCAGGTGGTCGGGCTGGCGCGCCCGGTAGCGGATGTCCTGGTCGATCTCGATCTTCTGCCCGTTCTCGAGCACCAGTTCGATGTTGGCGTCGGATACGACTTCGAACTGGCCGAGGCCGCGCAGGGTGCGGCCCATCTTCTCCAGCGCCTTGATCGCGGCCGGGTCGACCGCCGCCGCCGCTTCCGTTGCCGCGGGGCTGGCGGCGTGCGCGGCGGGTAACAGGGCCGACACCGCAAGCGCCAGGCAACTGGCGGCCACGGCCGGCAGGTATTGATTGATCCGCATCATTTCAACTCCCAGGTGGGGCGGGTGGCGGCGGCGTGGACCTGCACGCCTCCGCTGCGCCGCGGACGGGACCGGCCACGAACTGCCGGTGACTCCGGGCCGGAAAGTGAAGCCGGTGACGCCCCTCGTCGGCCCGCCTCGACGCGTCGCTTCACGTCGAACTCCCTACAGGTAGCACAGATACAGGCCGGGGTGCGTATCATCCTGCAACGTTGCATCCAGCTGCTCCGGATCGTATTCCGCGGTCGGCATACGCACATATAGGCCCAAGGACCAATGCTGGCCGGGGCGTCGGCTGGAGATGATGCTTGCAAGGTATTTCCACGCTATCCGTTTGCTGCCAACCGCGTGCAATATGGTTGGCGCAGGCCATGGAACGATCGCAGCGCAGCGAACTGTCGCCAGCCCCGTTCACACCGTTTTTACAAACCGCTTTGGCATTGCTGGAGAAAAGCATGCGTCGCACGTCCGCCCTGATTGTCGGCTTCCTGCTGGTCCTCCTGTCCCTGTCCGCGTTGTGCGCCGCGCCGACCTCGATCGACGCGCGCCCGTTCCCGCGCCAGTACACCGCCTCCAACACCCCCTTCACCGTCTACCAGCCACAGATGGAAAGCTGGGAAGGCAACCGGCTCAAGGGCCGCTTCGCCGTGTCGGTGAAGAGCGGCATCGCAACCGGCGCCGATGGCAAGAGCGTCGACAGCCTGGACTACGGCGTGGTCTGGTTCAGCGCGCTCACCGAAGTGGACAAGGTTGCCCGCGAGGTGGTCCTGCGCAATGCCACCTTCGAGCGCGCCAGCTTCCCCACCGCGATCCCCAACCAGGAAAAGTACCTGGCTCTGGTGCGCAGCGTGGTGCGCGAGGGTGCGACCTTCACCATCGACCTGGACCAGCTCGAGTCTGCGCTGGCGATAAGCCAGGCGGAGAAGGCGCCGGCCTCGCTGCCGGTGAAGAACGTACCGCCCGAGATCCTGATCGCGTTCAAGCCCTCCCACCTGATCCTGGTGGACGGCAAGCCGACGCTCAGGCAGACCTCGCTCGAGGGTGTGCAGCGGGTGATCAACAGCCGCTCGCTGCTGCTGCAGAAGGACGGGCGCTACTGGACCCGCCTGGGCGGGCACTGGGCGGGCGCGACTGCCCTCGAAGGACCGTGGAACCGGGTCGACAAGGTCGACAAGGCGCTTCAGGCCGCGGCCGACCAGGCCGTCGCCGCGCACCTGGTCGAAACCGTGGACGATCCGCCCGAGTCGCTGGAGAAACTGCTGGCCGCAGGCGGCTTCCCGGACATCGTGGTGCGCACCGGCCCGGCCGAACTGATCGTGGTCGACGGCGACCCGCAGTTCGCGCCCCTGCCGGGCACCGCGCTGAGCTACATCGCCAACACCCGCGCCGACGTCATCATCAACGGCGCCAAGGACAACGCCTGGTACGTGCTGGTGTCGGGGCGCTGGTTCACTGCCGCGTCGAGCCGCGGCCCCTGGCAGAACGTCGCGCCCGACAAGCTGCCGGTGGACTTCGCCAAGATCCCGCCGGACAGCGCCAAGGGCAGCGTGCTGGCGTCGATCGCCGGCACTCCGGAGGCGTTCGAATCGCTGATCGCCAACAGCATCCCGCAGACCGCCACGGTCAACCGCACCAAGGCGAAGCTGGAGGTGAAGTACGACGGCGAACCGAAGTTCGAAGCCATCGGCGGCACCCGCCTGCAGTACGCGGCCAACACGCCGGTGCCGGTGATCCTGGTCCCGGGCGGCGCGTTCTATGCGGTCGACAAAGGCGTCTGGTTCACCGGCCCGGCCGCCACCGGCCCGTGGAGCGTGGCCGACAGCGTGCCGACCGAAATCTATTCGATCCCGACCAGCTCGCCGCTGCACTACGTGACCTACGTGCGCATCTACGGCGGCGAAGGCGACGAGGTCCATGTCGGCTACACCCCCGGCTACTACGGCACGGTGGCCAGCAGCGGCGTGGTCGTCTACGGCACCGGCTACTACTGCGACCCGTGGATCTACGACTACTGGTACGGCTGCCCGGCGACCTATGGCATGGGCGTGTACTTCGGCTGGAGCACGTATGCGGGCTGGAGCTTCGGCTTCGGCTGGGGCTATTACCCCTGGTATCCGTGGTGGGGCCCCTGGTGGGGCTACCCGGGCGGCTGGTGGGGCGGTGCCGGCGCCTGGAACTTCTACGGGCGCTGGGGCAATGCGGTGGTCGCCGGCACCGGCGCGGCCTGGGCCAATCCGTATACCGGCAACATCGGCCGCGGCTACCGCGGCGGCTACTACAACGAACGCACCGGCGGACGCGGCGCCGGACGCGGCTACGTCAACACCAATGCCTACACCGGCACCACCAGCGCCGGCGCCCAGGGTGTGCGCTACAACCCAGAGACCGGGCGCGTGGTGGGCGGCACCGGCGGCGCGGCCTACAACCCCTACACCGGCCAGTCTGCCGCCGGCGGCACGCGCACCGTGGTCAACACCAACACCGGCCGCACCACCGAGATGGCCGGCGCCAAGGTGTCCGGACCGGAGGGCGCCGCGGGCGCGGGCGCGATCAACAGCGACGGCGAGCGGGTCGACATCAGCGGCGCGGGCGGCTACCGCTACAACACCGACACCGGCGAGTTCGACCGCGGCGGCGTGGCCAAGATCAACGACGATGTCTACGCCGGCAAGGACGGCAACGTCTACCACTACCAGGACGGCGAATGGCAGCAGGTCGGCCGCCCCGAGCAGCATCGCGGCAACCTCGACGGCCAGACCCGCAACGACCTGGTGCGCGACCGCTCCGCGCGCGAAGGCGCCTACCAGCGCTCGAACAGCGGCAGCATGCACCGGCCGGCCGGCGGCTACTCGCGGCCTGCGGGCGGGTTCTCCCGGCCGATGGGCGGTGGCGGCCGCCGTCGCTGAGCGCAGGCCGCAACCGGCACCACGGGAGCCGTGCATGATCCATGGCTGCAAGCCGATCGCATGCATCGCACTGGCCGCCTGGGCCGTGGCCCCGGACCTGCACGCGAGCGGGCGCGCCGGCGACGGCACGCCGGTCGAGGCGGCACAGGACGCTGGCGGGCAAGCGGCAGCCGGTTCGTCCGACTTCCGTGACCCGGAAGACGGCGGGTTCGACATGTCGGACTGGCTGCTCGAGCGGCATGGCTTCCTGCCCGTGCCGATCGTCATCTCCGATCCCGCCCTCGGCTACGGCGGCGGCATCGTGTTCGCCTTCTTCCACCGGCCCAAGGGCAGCGCGACCACGCGCACGGCTTCCGACGGCAGTACCCAGATGATCGCGCCGAACATCATGGGCGCGCTGGTGATGAAGACCGAGAACGGCAGCAAGGCCTACGGCGGCGGCGGCATCCTCCACTTCCGCGACGACACCTGGCGCTACCGGGGCGGCGTGGCCGACGCGGATTTCAACATCGACTTCTACACCGGCGGCCGCCTGCTGCCGGAGACGCAGGTGGCGGTCAACCTCGCCGGCCTGGGCTCGATGCAGCAGGTTTCGCGGCGGATCGGCGACCGGGAGCTGTTCCTGTCGGCGCAGTGGACCTACACCGACCTCGATCCGCGGCTGCAGGATCCGGGGCAACGCCCGCTGTTCGACGACGTGGACTTCGAGCAGGTCAATTCGGGCCTTGGCCTGGCCCTGGAATACGACAGCCGCGACAACCCGTTCACTCCGTCCCGCGGCTACCTGCTGATGGCCCAGGGCCATGCCTACCTGCCGGAGATCGGCAGCGACGTGACCTTCCAGACCTATCGCGCGCACGGCTACGGCTACTGGCCGGTCGGCGCGCACCTGGTGCTGGGCGCGCGCGCGGACCTTCGCCATGCCGATGGCGACGTGCCGTTCTACCGCCTGCCGTTCATCGACCTGCGCGGCATCGCCTCGGCGCGCTACCAGGACGAAACCGTCGGCGTGCTGGAGTCGGAAGTGCGCTGGAACGTCACCTCCCGCTGGGCCGGCATCGGCTTCGCCGGCGCAGGCAGGGCCTGGGGTGCGCGGGCCGACTTCGACCAGGCCACCACCGCGGTCAGCAAGGGCCTGGGCGTGCGCTATCTGGTGGCCCGCCAGTTGGGCCTGTACATGGGGCTGGATTACGCCTGGGGACCCGAGGACCAGACGGTGATCGTCCAGCTCGGCGGTGCCTGGCGCTGACATGCGACCGGCTGGAAGCGCCATCGGCGCTTGAAAACCGCTGCATCGTCGAACTGGCGGAGTGAGAGGGATTCGAACCCTCGATAGAGCTTTTGACCCTATACTCC
>CAZBDE010000078.1:0-11370 GCA_964490415.1 uncultured Pseudoxanthomonas sp.
CGCGTAGTGCTGCGCGCCGGCCTTGGTGATGAAGTTCTGCTCGGTGCAGGTCAGCCCGGACAGCCAGTACAGCACTGGCAGCCTGGTGCCCTGCGCCGCCTGCGGCGGCAGGTACACGGCGAAGTCCATCGCGCAGCCGAGCGCCTCCGACCGGTGCCGGTACACGTCCTGCCAGCCGCCGGCGCAGGCGCGGTGTTCGATGCGCTCGATTGCCCGGCTCACGGGTAGTGCACCACGGAGCGGATCGACTTGCCTTCGTGCATCAGCTCGAAGGCGTCGTTGATCTCGTCCAGCGGCATGGTGTGGGTGACGAAGGGCTCGAGCCGGATCTCGCCCTTCATCGCGTCCTCGACCATGCCCGGCAGCTGGCTGCGGCCCTTCACCCCGCCGAAGGCGGTGCCCTTCCAGGTGCGGCCGGTGACCAGCTGGAACGGGCGGGTGGAGATCTCCTGGCCGGCGCCGGCCACGCCGATGATCACGCTCTGGCCCCAGCCGCGGTGCGCGCACTCCAGCGCCGCGCGCATCACATTGACGTTGCCGATGCACTCGAACGAATGGTCCACGCCCCAGCCGGTCATCTCCACGATCACCTGCTGGACCGGCCGGTCATGGTCCTTCGGGTTGATGCAGTCGGTGGCGCCGAACTCGCGGGCCAGGTCGAACTTGCCCGGGTTGGTGTCGACGGCGATGATCCGCCCGGCCCTGGCCTGGCGCGCGCCCTGGATCACCGCCAGGCCGATGCCGCCCAGGCCGAACACCGCGACGCTGTCGCCTTCCTGCACCTTCGCCGTGTTGTGCACGGCCCCTATCCCGGTGGTCACGCCGCAGCCGAGCAGGCAGACCTGCTCGTGGTTGGCCTCCGGATTGATCTTCGCCAGCGAGACCTCGGCCACCACCGTGTATTCGCTGAAGGTCGAGCAGCCCATGTAGTGGTACACCGGCTCGCCGTTGTAGGAGAAGCGCGAGGTGCCGTCGGGCATCACGCCCTTGCCCTGGGTGGCGCGCACGGCCACGCACAGGTTGGTCTTGCCCGACCGGCAGAACAGGCATTCGCCGCACTCAGCGGTGTACAGCGGGATCACGTGGTCGCCCGGCTTCACCGACGTCACGCCCTCGCCCACCTCGACCACCACGCCCGCGCCCTCGTGGCCGAGCACGCAGGGGAACAGGCCTTCGGGATCGTCGCCGGACAGGGTGAAGGCGTCGGTGTGGCACACGCCGGTGTGGGTGATCCTGACCAGCACTTCGCCGGCCCTGGGCGGGGCGACGTCGATCTCGACGATCTGCAGCGGCTGGCCTGCGGCGAAGGCGACGGCGGCACGGGATTTCATGGGCGACTCCTGGATCGTGTGCGGAAGTTCATTTCAGGTAGCTGCGGACCAGCGCCACGGCGGCATCGATGCCTTCCTGGCGCTGCCGCGGCGACGCGGCCGGATGCGCGAATTCCTCGCGCAGATGGCTTTCGAGCACCTCCGCCATCAGTCCGTTGACCGCGCCACGCACCGCCGCCAGCTGCTGCAGCACCGGCGCGCACTCGGCGCCCTCGGCCAGCGCGCGCTCGAGCGCGTCGAGCTGGCCGCGGATGCGGCGCACGCGCGCCAGCGCCCTGTTCTTCTCCGCCGGGGAATGGGGCACGGTCGACCTGCCGGGAAAGTACTAGGGGGTAGTATACGCCAGCGGCGGCGGGACGGCGACGGCGACGGCGGCCGCGGGCGGCACGCGCCGGGCACACGGCGCCACCTGCCGGCACGCGGATCGACGCGGGACGCGGGCATGCCGTCCGCCCGCACGGGCCGGCGCGTCCTGCCGCATACTCCGGGACGATCCAAGCAACCCACGCCCATGGACCTGAGTTCACACATCCTGGTGGTCGACGACGATCCGGAACTGCGCACCCTGATCGGCGATTTCCTGCGCGAGCACGGCTATCGCATCGAACTGGTGGGCGACGTGGCCGCGATGCGCGAAGCGATCGCCAACCGGCGCCCGGACCTGGTGATCCTCGACGTGATGATGCCGGGCGAGGACGGCCTCAGCGCCGCGCGCAGGCTGGCCAGCGAAGGCGGCCCGCCACTGATCATGCTCAGCGCCCTGGGCACCGACACCGACCGCATCATCGGCCTGGAAGTGGGCGCCGACGACTACCTGGCCAAGCCATGCAACCCGCGCGAACTGCTGGCGCGGATCCGCGTGCAGCTGCGCCGCCGCCAGGCCCCGGACAGCGCCGGCGACGGCGACGGTAGCGGCAACCTGTACTGCTTCGCCGGCTGGCGCCTGGACCCGGTGCGGCGCGAACTGCGCGATCCCGGCGGCACCTGGATCAACCTGTCCGACGGCGAGTTCTCGCTGTTGCGCACCTTCGTCGAGTATCCGCAGCGCGTGCTCAGCCGCGACCAGCTGCTGGACTTCGCACGCGGCCGCGATTCCAATGTGTTCGACCGCGCCATCGACAGCCAGGTCAGCCGCCTGCGCCGCAAGCTCAACGAACGCGGCGGCGAGGAGCTGATCCGCACCGTGCGCAACGAGGGCTACATGCTGCTGCCGGCGGTGACGCGCCGATGAGTGCCGTCCGCCGCCGCGGCGGCATGCCGCTGTTCGCGCGCACGTTCCTGTTGCTGCTCGCCGCGCTGGTGGTGGCCTACGCGATCGGCATGACGGTGCTGCTGTACCGCCCGCCGCCGAGCGGTCCCTCGCTGGCGGAAGTGGCCGCGGAGTTGTCCTCGCCCCTGCCGTCGGGCTCACACCACCTGGCCGTGCGCGACAGCGACACGGAACCGAAGCCGCCGCCGGCCCGCTACAGCGAATGGCCGCCGATGCGCCGGGTGCTGGCGCACTGGCTCAACGCGGACATCGAGGACGTGCGCTTCTATCGCGCCCAGGCCCCGGGCCTGTTCGGGCCTGGCATGGCCGCGCCGGCGCTGCCACGCCAGTCGCCGCCGCTCTTCGGCGGCGGCGGCGGGGCGACCCTGCCGGGCGGTGCGGCGCCGGACATCGCCGCCGATGACCCCGCGATGTGGCCGCCGCCGGAAGCCTCCCCGGGGAGCCTGCCGACGCAGGACGTCATGCTCGAGCGCAACTGGCGGCCTGAAAGCGCGCTGCGCGGCGACTTCATCGCCGCGCTCCGGCACGCCGACCGGCACTGGCGCGTGGTCGAGAGCGACCAGGTGTGGTGGGGCCTGCTGCGCCGGCTGGCGCTGCTGCTGCTCGCCGGCACCCTGGCGCTGCTGCCGCTGGCCTGGTGGTTCTCGCGCGCGCTGGCCTCGCCGATCCGGCGCTTCGCCCACGCCGCCGACCGCATGGGCGCCGACGCGGCCGCGCCGCCCCTGCCGCTCACCGGCCCGGCCGAAATCGCCGGCGCGGCGGCCTCGTTCAACGCCATGCAGGCACGCATCCACCGCCTGCTGCAGGAACGCGGCGAAATGGTCGGCGCGATCGCCCACGACCTGCGCACGCCGCTGGCGCGGCTGGCCTTCCGCCTCGACGCGCTGCCGGCGCCGGGCCGCGACAAGGCCAGTGCCGACATCGAAGAGATGTCGCAGATGATCGACGCCACCCTGGAATTCATCCGCGACCAGAACCGCGAGCGCGTGCGCGAACCGCTCGACCTGCGCCTGCTGGTGGAAAGCGTGGTCGACAACCTGCGCGACACCGGCCACGACGCCACCCTCGCGCCCGGCCCGGCCGCGCCGATGCAGGGCGACCCCATGACCCTGCGGCGGATGACCGCCAACCTGGTCGACAACGCGATCAAGTACGGGCAGCGCGCGCGCGCATCGCTGCAGCCGGAGGGCGACGGCTATCGCCTGCAGGTCGACGACGACGGCCCGGGCATCGACCCGGACCAGGTCGAGCCGTTGTTCATGCCGTTCGTGCGCGGCGAAGGCTCGCGCAACCGTGCCACCGGCGGCATCGGCCTGGGCCTGGCTTCGGTGCGCGCCGCGGTGCAGGCCCATGGCGGCCACATCGAGCTGCAGAACCGCGACGGCGGCGGCCTGCGCGCATGCGTGCACCTGCCCGCGCGGCTGTACTGAGGCGGCTGCAGCGGGCGCGCGGCGCCGCAATGGCCACGCGTTGGCCGGTTTCGGCCCGATTCCACGCTTAAGGAAGTCACTCCCGACGCGAACGGACGCCTGCATGAAACTGCGCCGCCACCCCCTGTGCCTGGCCCTGGCCGCTCCCCTGCTGCTCGCCCTGCCCGCCGGCGGCGCACCGCCCGCCGGGCCGAAGACCCAGGTCTGGATCGACGTGGCCACCCACAGCATGGCCGGGATGCCGGACATGGCCGCGATGGGCGGACTGGCCAAGATGATGGCGGGCGGTACGGGCGGCCAGCTGCACTGGCCGGACACGCGCTTCCCGATGGGCACCGGCAAGTTCCTCGACGTGGCCCTGCACAACAGCCTCAACCCGGGCGTGGCCGCCGAGCAGCAGGTGCCGGCCGGCCTCGGCCTGGGCGCCGCGCTGCCGCTGTTGCCGCCGACTTCGCGGGCGGCCGATCCGCACGAACGCGGCCCCGGCGGCGACACGCACCGGAAGCCGGGCGACGGGCAGATGCGCATGCTGTTCTACTGGGGCTGCGGCAACGAGGTGCGCGCCGGCCAGCCGCGCGAGTTCAGCATCAAGTCCAAGGACGGCAAGGTCGAGGTCAGCGGCGATCCGCAGCAGGGCCGCTTCGCGCCCGACCGCGACATCGACCCGGATCCCTCCTACGCGCTGTGGCCGAACATCCAGGCGCGCAAGCGCCCGCCCGCCAACGCCTCGCTCGCCGGCGCGCACCGGATCACCGGCGCCGGCGTGCCCGAGTCGCTGAAATTCGAATTGCAGCGCAGCGCCGACTTCATGCCCGCGATCGCGCTGGCCAGCACCGGCACCCCGGCCACCGGCGTGAACCTGTCCTGGCAGCCGGTCGACCAGTCCAAGGCCTATTTCCTGCACGCCGTCGGCGCCCGCGGCCAGGACGTGGTGATCTGGAGCAGCGCCGAAGTGCCCGACGCCGGCCAGGGCGTGATGCAGTACCTCACCGGCGGCACCATCGACCGCTGGCTGAAGGAGAAGGTGCTGCTGCCGCCCACCACCACCGCCTGCACGATCCCGAAGGGCATCTTCGCCGGAGACGGCGCCGGCATGCTCAGCATGATCGCCTACGGCCCGGAGACCAACATCGCCTGGCCGCCGAGGCCGGCCGACCCGAAGCAGCCGTGGAACCCGGAATGGAACGTGCGCGTTCGCACCAAGTCCACCGCCGGCGCGATCCTGGGCATGGACCTGGCGGGGATGCAGCCGGACGGCGACGGGACCTCCCCGCAGCCTTCGCAGGAACAGAAGCCGGAGGAAGGGTCGACCAAGAAGCTGCTCAAGGGGCTGCTGCGCAACCTCTGAGCAGGGCGGCAACCGGCCGCGCGCCGCACCGCGCGCGACCGGCCGGTCGCATCCGCCGGCGCGGACTCAGTAGGCGAACCCGCCGAACACCGGGTCCACGCTGCCGTTCCACTCGCCGTGGAACAGCTCGAGCTTGCGCTCGGCCGCGGTCTGCCCGCTCTCGGCGATCTCGACCAGCGCTTCGAGGAAGCGCGACTCGTCGATGCCGTCGGCGTTGAGCGCGGCGCGCCGGCGCAGGCCGGCGGCGGAGATCTTCAGCGCCTCGACCGCAAGCTCGCGCACCGTGGCGCCGCGGAACGGCAGCTTCAGCGCATGCTTCGGCACGCCGTCGCGCAGCGCGTGCCGCTCGGCGTTGCTGAAATTCCGGACCAGGTCCCAGGCCGCATCCAGCGCCGCGTCGTCGTAGAGCAGGCCGACCCAGAACGCCGGCAACGCGCACAGCCGCGCCCACGGGCCGCCGTCGGCGCCGCGCATCTCCAGGAACTTCTTCATCCGCACTTCCGGGAAGGCGGTGGTCATGTGGTCGGACCAGTCGCTCAGGGTCGGCAGCGCGCCTGGCAGCACGTCCAGCTCGCCCTTGAGGAATTTCCGGAACGACTTGCCGGAGGCGTCGACGTAGGCGCCGTCGCGGTAGGAGAAGTACATCGGCACGTCGAGCAGGTAGTCGACGTAGCGCTCGTAGCCGAAGCCGTCCTCGAACACGAAGTCGAGCATGCCGGTGCGGTCCGGATCGGTGTCGGTCCAGATGTGCGAGCGGTAGCTGAGGTAGCCGTTCGGCCTGCCTTCGGTGAACGGCGAGTCGGCGAACAGCGCGGTGGCCACCGGCTGCAGCGCCAGCGAGACGCGGAACTTCTTGACCATGTCCGCTTCGGAGCCGTAGTCCAGGTTGACCTGCACCGTGCAGGTGCGGGTCATCATGTCCAGGCCGAGCTGGCCGACCTTCGGCATGTAGTCGCGCATGATCCGGTAGCGGCCCTTCGGCATCCACGGCATCTGGTCGCGCCGCCACTTGGGCTGGAAGCCCATGCCGAGGAAGCCCAGCTTCAGTTCGTCGGACACCTGGCGCACCTCGTTGAGGTGGGTGCCCACCTCCACGCAGGTCTGGTGGATGCTTTCCAGCGGCGCGCCGGACAGTTCCAGCTGGCCGGCCGGCTCGAGCGTCACCGAGGCGCCGTCGCGCAGCAGGGCGATGGTGCGCGGCGGATGGCCGTCCACGCTTTCCTGCACCGGGGTCCAGCCGAAGCGGACCAGGCCCTCGAGCAGCGCCTCGATGCCGCGCTCGCCGTCGAACGCGGGCGGACGCAGGTCGTCGAGGCGGAAGCCGAACTTCTCGTGCTCGGTGCCGATGCGCCAGTCGCGCTTCGGCTTCTCGCCCGACGCGATGTAATCGACCAGCTGGCTGCGCTGGGTGACCGGGGTATCGGCGGCGTGGCTGGGGCTCGACAAGGGCGGCTCGCGGTGCAACGGGGCGGTGTGGGGGCGCCGGCGGAGCGCGCACTATAGCCTGCCGCCCCCGCGCCGATGTCGCGCCTGGCGCACCCCGGTGTTCCGCCGGCGTGGCTTGCCGCGGCAGGGCCCATCCCCGTCCGGCTAGGATGGCGTCGATGCCGCACACCCTCCTCAGCCACCGCAGCCGCCGCCCCGAACAGCACCGCACCGAGCGCGTGGGCTGGCTGCGCGCGGCGGTGCTCGGCGCCAACGACGGCATCGTCTCGATCGCCGGCCTGGTGGTCGGCGTGGCTGCCAGCGGCGTGGACCATGCCGCGATCCTCGCCGCCGGCATCGCCGGCACCGTGGCCGGGGCGATGTCGATGGCCGCCGGCGAATATGTCTCGGTGCAGTCGCAGGCCGATACCGAACAGGCCGACATGAAGGTCGAGCAGCGCGAGCTGCACGAGGAACCGGAAGCAGAACTCGAGGAGCTGGCGCGGATCTACCGGTTGCGCGGCCTGGACCCGGTGCTGGCGCGGCAGGTGGCCGAGCAGCTCACTGCGCACGATGCGCTGGGCGCGCACGCACGCGACGAACTGGGCATCAGCGAATCACTGCGCGCGCGCCCGCTGCAGGCGGCGCTGGCTTCGGCCGCGGCGTTCACCGCCGGCGCGGCGCTGCCGATCGCCGCGACCCTGCTGGCGCCCCCGGCGCACACCGGCGTCGTGGTCACCGCCAGCACCCTGGCCGGGCTGCTGCTGTCCGGCGGCCTGGCGGCCTGGGCCGGCGGCGCGCCGATCGCGCGCGGCGCACTGCGGGTCGGTTTCTGGGGCGCCGCCGCGATGGCCGCCGCCCACGCCATCGGCACCCTGTTCGACCTGTAGGAGCTCCCTTCAGGGGCGACCCGAGGGCGCTGGAACAGGGCCGCGGTCAAACGCCGCCGCTCCGGGGAGTCCGCGTTGGACGCGGCGCCTTCCCGGGTGGCCGGGTCGCCCCTGAAGGGGGCTCCTACAAGGGGTTGCGAGGGGCGCGGGTGCGCTCAGGCCAGCCCCAGCCAGCCGCTGACCACCGCGCGGGCCTCGTCCACGCCCTGCTTGGTCTCGCCGGAGAACGCCTGCACCCCCACCTGCCCGGCACCGGCCGCGGCCAGCTCCTTGCGCACCGCCTGCACCGCCTGCGCCTGCTGGCCACGGCCGAGCTTGTCGGCCTTGGTCAGCAGCGCATGCGCCGGCAGGCCGCGGGCCACCGCGTAGCCGATCATCTGCCGGTCGTAGTCCTTGAGCGGGTGGCGCATGTCCATCACCACCACCAGCCCGCGCAGGGCCTCCCGGGTCCGGAACCAGCCGTCGAGGAACTTCTCCCAGTGCGCCTTCATGTCCAGCGGCACCTTGGCGTAGCCATAGCCGGGCAGGTCGACCAGGTAGCGTTCCGGGGCCACTTCGAAATAGACCAGCTGCTGGGTGCGGCCGGGGGTCTTGGACACCCGCGCCAGCGCGTTCTGCCGGGTCAGCGCGTTGAGCGCGCTGGACTTGCCGGCATTGGAGCGGCCGGCGAAGGCCACCTCGAAGCCGCCGTCGGGCGGCAGCTGCCGGGGGATGTGCGCCGAGGCCAGGTAGCGGGCCTTCTCGAGTGGACTGGACATGCGCACAGGATCGCACGAGCCGCGGACGGACTGGCCATCGGCAGGCGGCGGACCGCGGTTTCGTTGACCGTCGCGCCCCGCCACAGGGATAATCCGGATGTTTCGCGGCCGTTCACTGGCCGCGCCAATCGGGTTCCCGGAGCTTCAGCATGCGCCACGCTCGCGTTTTCGCCCTCACCGGACTGGCCCTCGCGGTCGTCGCCGTCGCCGCCTACGCCACGCAGACCGCGTCGGTGCCGGCGCCGGCCGCCGCCACGGCCACCGCGGCGGGCGCCCAGGCCACGGTCGTCCCGGTACCGGACAACGCGCCGGTGCAGAGCGCGCCGCTGGAGGTGGACCTGGGCAAGACCCACTGGGGCGACGCCGACGCCGGCGAGGCCAAGGCCGCCGCCTGCGCCGCCTGCCACGGCCCCGACGGCAATCCGGCCGATCCCATGTACCCGCGCATCGCCGGCCAGAGCGAGCGCTACATCGCCCAGCAGCTGGCCCTGTTCGCCAGCGGCGAGCGCCACAGCGGCCTGGCCGCGGTGATGGCCCCGTTCGCCCAGGTCCTGAGCCCGCAGGACATGCGCGACGTGGGCGCCTTCTTCGCCAGGCAGAAGTCCGGCGCCGGCGTGGCCGACGATGCGGTGGTGGCCGAGGGCGCCTATGCCGGCCTGAAGTACTACGAGATCGGCCAGCAGCTGTTCCGCGGCGGCGACGCCGCGCGCGGCATTCCGGCCTGCATGTCCTGCCACGGCCCCGACGGCGCCGGCAACCCGGGCCCGGCCTATCCGCACATCGCCGGCCAGCAGGCCGACTACACCGCCCGCCGGCTGCAGGAGTACCAGGCCGGGGTGACCAGCGAGCGCGACCCGGCCAAGTTCAAGATCATGGCCCACGTGGTCCATTCGCTGACCGAGCAGGAGATCGGCGCGCTGGCCAGCTACCTGCAGGGCCTGCATCCGCATGCCGACGACGTCGAGGCCGCCGCCGCCGAACCGCGCTCTTGAACTTCGCGGCGCCGGCGCGGTCCAAGACCGCGGTCCCTCTCTCAAGACCTTCGCGCCGGCCCCATGGCCGGCGTCTTTTTTCCACCGGGTGCCCCGCGCACCCGCTCGCGAGACCCCCGATGAAGGCACTGCTGACCGGTTTCCTGCTCGTCGCCCTGGCCTGGCTGCCCGGCGTGGCCATGGCCGCCGCTCCCGCCGAAGCCCCGCAGGCCGGGCACGACTACATCGAGATCCCGGGCGGCAAGCCCTGGGCGCCGAAGGCCGGCACGGTCGAGGTCGCCGAGGTGTTCGGCTACTCCTGCCCGCATTGCGCGCACCTGGAGCCGCAGCTGCAGGCGTGGAAGGCCAGGCAGAAGCGCGACGTGAACTTCGTCGCCATTCCGGCCGCGTTCGGCGGCGCGTGGGACGGCTGGGCCCGCGCCTACTTCGCCGCGTACAACCTGGGCCTGGTGCCGCGCACGCACGAGGCGGTGTTCAAGGCCGTGCACGAAACCGGCACCCTGCCGCGCAACCCCAGCGCGCAGGAACTGGCCGGCTTCTACGCCGGTTACGGCGTCGGCGCCGAGCAGTTCCGCGCGGCGATGGCGGACCCCAAGGTGGACGAGCAGATGCGTCGCGCCGCCGCCTTCGCCCGCGAGTCCGGGCTGGAAGGCACGCCGACGGTGATCGTCAACGGCCGCTACCGCGTGCACGCCCACGACTTCGAGGATCTGTTGCGCACCACCGACTGGCTGGTGGCGCGCGAGCGCCAGGCCCGGCCCATCCCCTGATCCGCCGGGCCGCCATGCCGACCCGGCGTTGACGGCCCCTGCCCCATCCTTTCCGCAGGAGAACTCCCATGACCAAGCGCTACCTCAGCCTGACCCTGCCGCTGCTGCTGGCCCTGGCCGCCTGCTCCGGCCAGGAAGCCCCGGCCCCGGCCGCCACGCCGGCCGAAACGACCCCGGCCCCGGCCGCGCCTGCCGAAAGCACGGCGCCCGCCGCCCCGTCCGAGGCGACCGCCCCGGCCCCGGCGCCGACCGCCCCCACCGGCCCGGCCCCGGTCGCCGGCGTGGACTACATCGAGATCGCCAACGGCCAGCCGTTCCAGCCGGCCGCCGGCAGGATCGAGGTGGCCGAGGTGTTCGGCTATACCTGCCCGCACTGCGCCCAGTTCGAGCCCGAGCTGCAGGCCTGGAAGAAGCGCCAGCCGGCCGACGTGGCGGTGGTCCAGGTGCCCGGCGCCTTCGGCGGCTACTGGACGCCGTACGCGCGCGCCTTCTACGCCGCCGAGGCGCTGGGCGTGCTGGAGCAGTCGCACGAAGCGATGTTCAGCGCCCTGCACCTGCAGCGCAGCCTGCCGGTGAACCCGAACGTCACCGCCGCCGAGATCGCGCCGTTCTACGCCCAGTACGGGGTGGACGCCAAGCGCTTCGCCGACGCCTACAACAGCTTCGGCGTGGACGCGAAGATCAACCGCGCCCGCCAGTTCGCGACCAAGGCCCGGGTCGAGGGCACGCCGTCGATCGTGGTCAACGGCAAGTACACCGTGCCGGTGGACCAGGGCGGCTTCGCCAAGATGCTCGACACGGTCGAGTGGCTGGTCGCGCAGGAACGTGGCGGCGCGCACTGACGCGCCCCCGCCGCTCCCGCCCGCACCCGCACCGGAACGCCGCATGGGCACCCCCACGCCCACGCACGACCCCAACGCCGGCCCGGCCGTCGACGCGCTCGCGGCAGGTTCGCGCCTGCTGCGCATCCTCAGCGCCAACATCCAGGCTGGCTCCAGCACGCGCCGCTACAGCGACTACGTGACCCGCAGCTGGTCGCACGCGCTGCCGGCCGGGCGCAAGCGCAGCAGCCTGGACGCGATCGCGCAGCTGGCCAGCGGCCACGACATCGTCGGCCTGCAGGAGGCCGACCCGGGCAGCCTGCGCTCGGGCTTCA
>CAZBDE010000079.1:0-11338 GCA_964490415.1 uncultured Pseudoxanthomonas sp.
TTGAACGCGGCGCCTTCCAACGGGATCGGGTCGCCCCTGAAGGGAGCTCCTACAAGTGGTTCTTGCGCCTACAATCGCCTCATGCCTTCGCTGTTCCACCGCCTGATCGCCCGCACGCCGCAAGGCATGCAGCGCGACACCCTGGAACTGGAACTGGACGACGGCCGCCACCTCACCGTGCAGCGCGTGCGCGATCCGCGCGCGCGCCGGCTCAAGCTCAGCGTGGACGAGCGCGGCGCGCGCCTGACCCTGCCGCTGCGCGCCAGCCTGGTCTCCGGCGAACGCTTCCTGCACGAACACCGGCAGTGGCTGGCCATCCAGCTGGACCGCCACCTGCCGGCGGCCGACGAGGTCGTCACGCTGCTGCCCGCCGTCACCGCCAGCCTGCCGCTGCGCGGCGCCAGCGTGCCGCTGCACTGGCACGAAGGCCGCTACCTGCGCATCGCCCGCGACGACACCGGCATCCATGTGCAACATCCCGCCCGTGCGAGCGATGCCGCCCTGCGCCGCGCCCTGCGCGCGTTCTACGAGGCCCAGGCGCGCGCCGACATCGGCCGCTGGCTGCCCGCCTACCTGCCCGGCCTGCCACGCGCGCCGCGCCAGCTGCGGCTGAAGGTGATGTCCTCGCAATGGGGCTCGCTGGCCCCCGACGGCAGCCTGGCGCTGGACCTTTCGCTGGTGCTCGCGCGTCCCTCCGCCTTCGAATACGTGCTGGTCCACGAGCTGTGCCACCTGCTGCAGGCCAACCACTCGCCCGCGTTCTGGCGCGAGGTGGAAGCGCGCTTCCCCGCATGGCGCCAGGAGCGCGACTACTTCCACACCGAAGGCCGGCGCCTGAAAGCAACCCTGCGCACCCTGGTGTTGTAGGAGCTCCCTTCAGGGGCGACCCGACTGTCCTGGAAGGTGGCCGCGTTCAACGCGAAGCTCGCGGATCGGCCGCGTTGACCGCGGCTGTATCCATACGTCCTCGGGTCGCCCCTGAAGGGAGCTCCTACAAGAGCGTCAGGGACCGGTGGGTACACGAGGCGTCCAAGGCCCTCCATCCGGGCTCGCGCTAGGATGTCGGTCGTCCTCCACGGAGCCCACGGATGCGCACCACGACCCTGACCGCCTTGTCGCTGGCCCTGTCCACCCTGCTGCTGGCCGGATGCCAGCGCGAACCGGCGGCCACGCCCGACGCCGCAACCGCAGCCACCGGCACCGACACGCCACCGGCGCCGGCACCCGCGGCCACACCGGCGCAGATCGACGGCGGCTCCAGCGACGGCGCCAGCCCGTCGCCCTACTGCGTTCCCGGCGCCGGCACCGCCCCCCGCGGCGAACTGGTCGCCACCCGCATCCCGGCCGCCGATGGCGACGGCAGCAAGGGCCTGTACGAGGGCCCGGTCTGGAGCGGCGAGGCGCTGCACTTCTCCGACTTCGCCTTCGCCGACGGCTTCCCCTCGAAGATCCGCCGCCTCACCGCGGCCGGCACGGTGGAGACGGTGATCGATCCCAGCGGCAGCAACGGCCTGGCCCTGGGCAGCGACGGCGCGCTCGTCGCCGCCACCCACGACCGCAAGGAACTCTCGCGCTTCGACCTGGTCGACGGCTCGCGCATGCGCATCGTCGGCGAGTACGCCGGCCAGCCGTTCAATTCGCCCAATGACCTGGTGATCGGCGCGGACGGCACGATCTGGTTCACCGACCCGGACTATCAGCGCGCGGCCGCGCCCGGCGGCCAGGACAAGACCCGCGTGTACCGCGTCGGCACCGACGGCGAGGTCACGGTGGTCGACGACAGCCTGTACAACCCCAACGGCATCGCCCTGTCGCCGGACGGCAACACCCTGTACGTGGCCGGCGGCCAGGAGAACGGGGTGCTGCGCGCCTACCCGCTGGCCGGCGGCAAGCTGCAGGGCGGCCATCGCGACCTGGTCACCGACACCACCATCCCCGACGGGCTGGCGGTGGATTGCCTGGGCAACATCTACCTCACCGAACACACCCGCCGGCGGGTGCGCGTGGTGACCCCGCAGGGCGAACCGCTGGCCACCATCGCGGTCGACGCCAACCTCACCAACGCCGCCTTCGGCGGCCCGCAGCGGCGCACGCTCTACCTCACCGGCGCCGGCTCGATCTGGTCGATCGAACTGGACGTGGCCGGCCTCCCCTACTGAGCCCACCGGCCCTGTTGTAGGAGCTCCCTTCAGGGGCGACCCGGGGACGTCTGGACACAGCCCCGGTCAACGCAGCCGATCCGGGAGTTCCGCGTTGAACGCGGCGCCTTCCAGCGGGATCGGGTCGCCCCTGAAGGGAGCTCCTACAAGGCGGGGCGTTGCCGGCCGGCTTCCCCGCACATGGGCGAAGAACCAGGAAAAAGCCCCGCTTCCGCGGGGCTTTTTCCGTTGCACACCTGTAGAGCGCGGCTCAGAAGCGGTACTGCGCCGAGATGCCGAACAGGTTGGCGCCGCCGTCGTAGGAACCGGTCAGGCGCGAACGGCTCGAGGACAGGATGTCGATCTGCGGCGTTTCCACCAGGTCGATGTACACGTAGCTGGCGCTGAGCTCGAAGTTCTCGCTGGCATTCCAGGTCATGCCCAGCGAGTACCACATGCGGTCCTGGTCGGGCATGCGCGGGGTGCGGTGCGGGTAGCTGACCGGGGAGTCGTCGCGGGCCACGCCGGCGCGCAGGGTGAACGCGTCGTTGAGCGCGTACTCGCCGCCGATGCTGTAGAACCAGCTGTCGCCCCAGCTGTAGTCCTCGGCCGAATCGGCCTGGGCCGGGTTGTCGAACTGGATGCGGATTTCCTGCAGCGAGCTCCAGCCGGTACGCGAGGTCTCGGCCATCAGCGCGAACCTGTCGGTCGCCTGCCAGGTCGCGCTCAGGGTGTGCACGGCCGGGGTGGTCAGCTTGGCCAGCGCACCGGTGTCGACGTACTGGCCGGTGGCCGCCAGGATCGTGGCCACGTTCGACGGCACGGTGAAGTCGGCGGTGCCGGTCAGCTCGTGGTCGACCTCGGAACGGTAGGCGTAGCCGATCGACACGCTGTCGGTCGGGCGCCAGCTCAGGCCGGCGATGAAGCCCAGGCTGGTGTCGGTGCCCTGCACCTCGACCTCGCCGTCGTTCTTCTGCGGGCCGAACGGACCGGTGATCGGGTCGGGCATGAAGCACAGCGCCTGGGTCGCCGGGTTGGCGCACAGGGCCGAGCCGAAGTCGATCGCGTTGGACAGGGTCACGTCGGAACGCTCGATCACCGCGCCCAGGCCGGCGGAGAAACGGTCGCCGAGCTCGACCGAGGCGGCCAGGGTCAGGTCGATGATCTTCACGTCCGAGTTCAAGGCGTGGTAACGGCCCTTCCAGCCGTCGTCGTATTCGGTCTTCAGGCCGAACGGCGCGCTGACCATGGCGCCCAGGGTCAGGTACTCGAAGCCGCCTTCCAGCGGCAGGATGAAGGACATCGCCGGGACCGGGGTCACGCCGCCGGCCTCGCCGCCGTTGCCGCCGGTCAGCGGCTGCTGCAGCGGGGTGCCGGACGCGGCATAGCCGTTGCCCTCGAATTCGAAGGACAGGTCGATCGCGGTGACGTCGCCCTGCACGGTGGTGCGGCTGAAGGTCGACATCAGCGCCGGGTTGTTGACCACGACCGAAGCGTCGCCCTTGGCCGAAGCGGCACCGGCCATGGCGCGGCCCTGGGCCTTGACGCTGTTTTCCTTGAGCTGGAACGCGGCGGCATGGGCCTGGCCGCAGGCCAGCGCGCCGGCGATGCCGAGCGCCAGCACGGAAAGACGGGTGAGGGAGTGGGCGGAATGCATGTCTTGATTTCTCTTCTGGATGACGGGGTTGGAATGGCGCCAGCGCCCGCAGGCCACCCCCTCCCGGGACCGCCCGCATCCGTCGAGTCCCCTCCCGACATACGACGCCGTATTGGAGTATACCCGCTGCGTTTAACAGGACAATAACGACGAAGGTCATGATCCCCGCCCTGCCGCCGCCGGCCGGCCGGGGCGTCCCGCCCCTGACGCGCCCGCCCCGTCTGGGCGATAGTGGCGGCCATGTTCGTGTCCCTGCCCTCGCGCCAGAAGGCTTCCGTGCGCTGGGCCACGCCGCTGCTGTTCGCGGCGCTGTGGCTGGCGTTCCTGTGGTCGCTGGGCCGCCCCGACGAGGCCCGCCGCAGCCTGTGGCTGGCCTGGGGCGCGCTGGGCCGCGGCCTGGGCGAAGGCAACGCCTGGCTGGCGGCGCTGCAGGACGGCAGCGTGCTGCGCCTGTTCACCGCCCTGTTCCTGCATGCCGACTGGGCCCACCTGCTCGGCAACCTGGTGTTCCTGCTGATCTTCGGCCTGCCCGCGGAACGGACGATGGGGCCGTGGCGGTTCCTGCTGCTGTTCCTGCTGGGCGGGGCGGTGGCCAACCTGGCCGCGGTGCTGACCATCGGCAACCCGGACCGGGTCGTGATCGGTGCCAGCGGCGCGGTATCGGCGGTCATCGGCGCCTACCTGGCGCTGTTCCCGGGCGCGCGGCTGGGCGTGGTGCTGCCGCTGGGGCTGTTCCTGGAGTTCGTGCGCGCGCCGGCGTTCCTGCTGATCGGGATCTGGGCGGTGCTGCAGGTCGTGTTCGCCTATATCGGCCCGGCCTTCGGCGCGGTGGCCTGGGCCGCGCACGTGGCCGGGTTCCTGTTCGGCGTGGTGTTCGCGCTGGTGGTGCGCGCCGGCATCGCCCGTCGCCTGCGCCGGCAGCGCGGCTACTGAACCGCGGCGGGCTTGGATTCGCGCCGCCAGCGCCCCATTTCCAGCGTGTCTTCCTTCTTCATTCCGCCCGGACCATGGCCAAGCCGCTGTACAAGGTGACCTTCCTCAACCATGGCAAGGTGTACGAGCTCTATGCCCGGCACGTGGGCGGCAGTTCGCTGTGGGGCTTCACCGAGGTCGGCGAGCTGGTATTCGACGTGCACGAGGGCCTGGTGGTCGACCCGACCGAAGAGCGCCTGCGCGACGAGTTCGGCGCCACGCGCGTGCTGCACCTGCCGATGCAGAGCATCGTCCGGATCGAGGAAGTGGAACGGAAGGGCCAGGCGGCCATCCGCGACGCGACCACCGGCGAGAAGGTGATCACTCCGTTCCCTCTCCCGGCCAAGCCGCCGCGCTGAGCAGGCCGCTGGCAAGGCGCGGGCAGCCACGAGCGGCTCGCGCCGGCACTCCTCAGTTCGCGGTCGTCTTCGTCGCCGTGCCCGGCGGGGCGACCGTCGCGCCGGCGACAAGCTTCTTCAGTTCCGCCAATGCCGCGCCAATCGGCATGTCGCCGGGCAGCGGCTGGCCGGGCGTATAGCCCTCCGCATCTTCCTCGTCGCCGCGCAGGTGGCCCGGCAGCTTCGCCTCGCTCATCTCGGCCAGGCTGGCGGGAACATCGTCGATGCCGGGCAGCAACGCCGGGTCGGGCTTCAGCACGGTATCCGGCACGATGCCGCTGGCCTGGATCGAGCGGCCGCTGGGCGTGTAGTAGCGCGCCGTGGTCAGCTTCACCGAATCGCCGTTGTCCAGCGGCAGCACGGTCTGCACCGAGCCCTTGCCGAAGGTGCGGCTGCCGACCACGCGTGCGCGGTCGTTGTCGCGCAGCGCGCCGGCCAGGACCTCGGCGGCACTGGCCGAACCGGCATCCACCAGCACCACCACCGGCGCGCCCTTCAGCCGGTCGCCCGGCGTGGCGTCGAAACGGGTGTCGCTGATCGGGATGCGGCCGCGGGTACTGACGATCCCGCCATGGTCGAGCAGGTCGTCGGCCACCTGCACCGCAGCGGTGAGCAGGCCGCCCGGATTGCTGCGCAGGTCCAGCACCAGCCCGCGCAGCCTGCCGCCGGCCTTGGCCTGCAGCTGGTCGACGTGGCGCTGGAAATCGGCGCCGGTATCGGCCTGGAAGGTGCTGAGGCGCACGTAGCCGTAGCCCGGCTCGAGCATGCGGCTGCGCACGCTGGTGATCTTGATGGTCTCGCGCTGCACGGTCACGTCGAAGGGCCTGTCGCGGCCTTCGCGCACCAGGGTGACGGTGACCTTGCTGCCCGGCGCGCCGCGCAGCGGCTCCATGCCCTCGACCTGGGCGATCGGCCTGCCGTCGATGGCGATGATGGTGTCGCCGGCGAGGATGCCGGCGCGCGCGGCCGGGGTGTCGTCGATCGGCGCGATCACCTTGAGCGTGTTGTCCTTCTGCTGCAGCAGCTCCACGCCGATGCCGTCGTAGGCGCCGCTGGTCTGCTCGTCGAACGATTCCGCCTCGTCCCTGTCGAGGTAGGCGCT
Source organism: uncultured Pseudoxanthomonas sp. (assembly GCA_964490415.1). Classification (GTDB taxonomy): domain Bacteria; phylum Pseudomonadota; class Gammaproteobacteria; order Xanthomonadales; family Xanthomonadaceae; genus Pseudoxanthomonas. The sequence continues at coordinate 6,268 of CAZBDE010000079.1, forward strand.
GTGCGGATCCAGGTCCAGCAACAGGCCCTCGATCGCCGACTGCATCAGCTCGCGGTCCTCGACCGGGTCGACGTAGGCGTCGCGGATGGCGTTGTACACGGCCACGTAGCGCTGGATCTCGGCCAGTGGCACGCGCGAGGTGGAAGCGGCGCGCGCGTCGGTGGCATCGGGGTCGTCGCCGGCGGGAACCGGTGCGTCCTGCGCGGCCGGAGCCTCGACAGGCGCGGCCTGCGGCGCGGTCTCGCCCGGCTCCGCCGGCGCGGGTGCAGCGGGTGCGTCGCTGGACGGCCCCGCCGGGGCCGGGGCCGGGGCCGGCTCCTGCGCTTGCGGCTGCTGGGCGGCGACGGGCAGGACCGGCGACAGGGCCAGCAGCAAGGCCGACGCCAACAGGGCCGGCTTCGACGGGAACGGGGACGTGCGACGCATGCAGGACTCCGGGATGCGCCAGGCGCACATGGCCGGATTATGCGGCAACCCCGGCCCAATCCCGCTTGAACCCGGCGCGCGCTGCGTGCGTCCGCGCGCGGGTCCGTTCAGCGCCGCTGCAGCCAGGTCGCCGGGTCCACCGGCTGCCCGTTGCGGCGCAGCTCGAAGTACAGCGCCGGGCGGCCGTGGCCGCCCGAGCTGCCGACCCTGGCCACCGCGTCGCCCCGGCGCACGCGATCGCCGGCATCGCGCAGCAGCGACTCGTTGTGCGCGTACAGGCTCATATAGCCGTTGCCGTGGTCGATGATCAGGATCAGGCCGTAACCGGTCATCCACTCGGAGAACACCACGGTGCCGTCGGCCACCGCGGTGACCGGACTGCCGTTGGGCGCGCCGATCAGCACGCCGGCGCTGGTGCGCCCGTCGGGCAGCTTGCCGCCGTAGCGGGCGAGCAGGTCGCCGCTCGCCGGCCAGCCCAGCCCCCCGACCTTCGGCGCGGGCGTGGTCGCCGCCACCCGCGGCGGCACCTTGCCCGGCGTGGCCGGGCGGCCGGTGGCGGCCTGCTCCTTGCGCGCCTGCGCCGCGCGCGCGGCGGCGGCGCGGCGCTCGGCCTCGGTGCGGGCCGCGGCGGCGCGCAGGCTGGCCAGGAGCCCCTCCAGCGACTTCACGTCCTGGCCCAGCGCCTTTTCCCGCGCCTGCCGATCCTGGTAGCGCGCGTCCAGCTCGGCCGCCACGCTGGCGCGCTCGCCGCGGGCGCGCTTGAGCGCGGCCTGCTTCCGCTGCTGCTCTTCCTTGAGCGCCTCCAGCTGCGCGGTGCGCGACTGGATCTCCGTTTCGGTGGTGGCCAGCGCCTCCAGCGCGGCGGACAGCTCGCCCACCTGGCGCACCTGCTCGCGTTGGGCATAGCGGTAATAGGCCAGGGCGCGCTGCGCGTCGGCGACGCGGTCCTGGGCCAGGAGCAGCTTCAGCGGCGCCTGCGCGCCGGTCACGTAGGCGCTGCGCAACAGCGCGGCCAGGCGTTCACGGCGCTGGCCCAGGTCGCGCTGCATCTGCCCGCGTTGCCGCTGCAGTGCCGCCAGCGCTTCGCCCTCGCGCTGCAGCGCCGCCTCGGTCTCGGCCAACTCGCGGCTGGAACGGCCCAGTTGTTCGTCGGCGCCGCGCAGGCGCTGGGCGGCATCGCCGCGCTGGCCCTCGAGGCGGCGGCGTTCGCGGGCGATCTGCTGCAGTTCACCACGCGCCTGGCGCAGCTGCTGCTCGGTGGCCCGCTGTGACTGGGCCTGGGCCGCCGGGGCGGTGGCGCCCAGGGCCAGCAGGGCCAGCAGGGCCAGCGCCAGCGCGGGCAGCGCGCCCGGCCGGCCCGCGCCCGCACGCCGCGGGATGGAGAGCGGCCAGGACTGCATCTGCTCGCGGCGATGGCACACGCCCGGCGCTCCCATGACTTCGGCCCAGTGACTTCAGACAGTGGCGGATTGTAGCCAAGGGTGGTCGTATGCTGTTCCGGTTCCCGCCACACAGGCCTCGACCATGATCGCGCGCGCCCTTTCCCGCCTCGCCTTCGCCCTCGCCCTGGCCTGCTCGCTGCCGGCGATGGCCGACAGCGACATCAGCAAGGTCAACGGCAGTATCGAGACCACCGCCGGCGGTACCTACGGCGACCTGGACACCGTCAACGGCGCCGTGCGTATCGCCGCCGGCACCCGGGCGCAGGATGCCAGCACCGTCAACGGCGGCATCGAGGTCGGCGACGGCGCCATCGTGCGCAGCCTGGAGACGGTCAACGGCTCGATCCGGCTGGGCCGCGACGTGCAGGTGGCCAAGGACATCGAGACCGTCAACGGCAGCGTGTTCGTCGACCAGGGCGGCCGCATCGGCGGCACCGTCGAAACCGTGAACGGTGCCATCGGCCTGGTCCGCAGCGAGGTCGGCAAGGGCCTGGAAACGGTCAATGGCGACATCACCGTGGGCATCGGCTCGCACGTCCGCGGCGGGATCACCGTCAACCGCCCGACGGGCTTCATCTTCGGCAACTCCAGCAAGCGCAAGCCCAGGATCGTGATCGGCCCGGACGCCGTGGTCGACGGCCCGCTGGTGTTCGAGCGCGAGGTGCGCCTGTACGTGCACCGCAGCGCGCGCACCGGGCCGGTCACCGGCGCAGAGGCGGTGGCCTTCGAAACCGAGACCGCGCCGCAGGACTGAACAGGCGCGGCTTGGCTAGAATCGGGATTCCGCTGTCCCTCTGGAGTCCCGATGTCCCGCAAAGTCCTGATCGGTCTGGCCACCGGCGCCCTTGCGCTGGCCGGCTGCAAGCAGGCCGACACCCCCGCCCCGGCCGACGTGCCGGCGGCGGCCGAAACGCCCGCGGTGCCGGCGAGCAACCACGCCTTCCAGCCCGCCATCGACGGCGGCGATTTCGCCGAGCTGGTGAAGACCCTGGCCTCGGACGCGTTCGAGGGCCGCGCGCCCGGCTCGGTCGGCGAGGATCGCACTGTCGAGTACATCCGCGCGCAGATGCAGCGCATCGGCCTGCAGCCGGGCAACGGCGACAGCTTCTTCCAGGACGTGCCGATGGTGGAAACCACCGCCGATCCGTCGACGAAGCTGGTCCTGACCATCGACGGCACGCCGGTCGAACTGGGCTTCGGCACCGACATGGTCGTGGGCACCACCACCGGCCAGGCCAGGGTCAGCGTCGAGGACAGCCCGGTCGTGTTCGTCGGCTACGGCGTGGACGCGCCCGAACGCGGCTGGAACGACTACGGTGACCAGGACTGGACCGGCAAGACCGTGGTCATGTTCGTCAACGACCCGGGCTTCCAGGTCGGCGACGAGAAACTGTTCGACGGCAAGAAGATGACCTATTACGGCCGCTGGACGTACAAGTTCGAGGAGGCCGCGCGCAAGGGCGCCGCCGCCGCACTGATCGTCCATGACAGCGCCGGCGCCAGCTATGGCTGGGACGTGGTGAAGAACTCCTGGTCCGGTGCGCAGTACGACCTGCCGGCCAGCGACGATCCGGCGCCGCGCCTGCCGATCCAGGGCTGGCTGACCGCCGACTCCGCACGCAAGCTGTTCGCCGGCGCCGGGCTCGACCTGGACCAGGCCTACCGGGATGCGATCAAGCCGGGCTTCAAGCCGGTGCCGCTCGGCGCCACCCTGTCGGTGGACCTGGCCAGCACCATCACCGACAAGACCTCGCGCAACGTGATCGGCGTGCTGCCGGGCGCCTCCCGCGCCGACGAAGCGGTCCTGTACATGGCCCACTGGGACCACCTGGGCAAGCACGAGGGCGAAGAGGGCGACCAGATCTACAACGGCGCCGTCGACAACGCCACCGGCGTGGCCGGCATCCTCGAGATCGCCGAGGCCTTCGCCGGCCAGGAGCAGAAGCCGGAACGCTCGGTGGTGTTCGTGGCGGTGACGCTGGAAGAATCGGGCCTGCTGGGCTCCAAGTACTACGTCGCCCACCCGACCTTCCCGCTGGACAAGATCGCCGGCGTGGTCAACCTCGACGCGATGAGCGTCGCCGGACGTTCGCGCGACTTCGTCGTCACCGGCAAGGGCGGCTCCGAACTGGAGGACATGCTGAAGGTGTACGCCGACCAGCAGGACCGCGTGCTGGAACAGGAAGGCAACACCGCCGGCGGCTACTACTTCCGCAGCGACCACTTCAATTTCGCCAAGGCCGGCGTGCCGGCGCTGTACGCCAAGGGCGGCGACAACCTGCGCGAAGGCGGCAAGGAGGCCGGCAAGGCCGCCGGCGCCGATTACGCCAAGCGCTACCACCAGCCCAGCGACGAGATCCATGACGGCTGGCGCTACGACGGCATCGTCGAGGACCTGCAGGCGCTGTACGGCGTGGGCAAGGACCTTGCCGCCGGCGATGCGTGGCCGAACTGGTACGAAGGCAACGCGTTCAAGGCCGCCCGCGACACGATGATGGCCGGCAAGCAGCCCGCGGCGGAAACGGCAGGCGAGTGACGGGCGCGGGCCGGTCGACGACGGCCCGCATCCCGCAAACGGAAGGGCCGGTTCCCGTGGGGGAACCGGCCCTTTTCGCTGCGACCCCGCTCAGCCCGCCTCGCCGCAGGTCGCGGGCGCAGCCAGCGACTGCGCCTCGCGCAGCACCCGCAGCACCCGCAGCACCCGCAGCACGTTGCCGCCCCAGATGCTGGCGATCTCCCGTTCGCTGTAGCCCGCATCGAGCAGGGCCTGGGTGATCTGGTAATCGAACGAAGGCCGAGCTGCCGCTTCGGAGCGGGCAACGCCGGAGGCATCGCCCGCGTTCCGCGAAGCGGAAAAGAAGAAACCCCCCAGCCACAAGGCTGAGGGGTTCCGGATAAAGACCCTGACGATGACCTACTCTCGCATGGGAAACCCACACTACCATCGGCGCTGTTGCGTTTCACTTCCGAGTTCGGGATGGGATCGGGTGGTTCCACAACGCTAATTTCATCAGGGAGACGGTTGGAGCGTGCTGGTGAACAAAGTCGCCCGTGAGGGACCGACCGTGCATACCGCACCGTCTCGCATATTTACTTGTGATGTAGTGAGCGACGGATGGCTATCGACGTCATCGTCGAGTCCAAGGCCACTTGAGGTTATATGGTCAAGCCGCACGGATCATTAGTATCAGTTAGCTCAACGC